>JBKJTC010000131.1:0-7082 GCA_046590925.1 Lysobacteraceae bacterium
CCCCCGCCAGCGGGGGAGGGAGCGAACACCCGCAGCCAGCGGCTGAAGCGAAACGCGACGACGCCGGCACCGTGGTCGGCGCGATGCAGAGTTCCGATGCGGTGCGCAGCGAAGCCGCGGTCGCGGTCGGCGGCGTGAAGGCGATGCCCGCGGTGCGCGCGATGGCGCGCAAGCTCGGCGTGGATCTGTCGCGCGTGCGCGCCACCGGCGCCGACGGCGTGGCGACGATGGGCGATGTGAAGCGCGCGGCCGCCGATGGTTCGGCGAAGATCGGCGCTGCGGGCACTGCTTCTGTGGGAGCGACGCAAGTCGCGACCTCGGGCACCGCCGCTGCGCCTGTCGCGACTCGCGTCGCTCCCACAACCGATCCAGGAGGCCAGCGCACCCAACTGTCAGCCACCGGCAAACCGATGCGCACGCAGCCGCCGGGCGTGTCCGCCAGCGGCCAGCCGGAACAGCTCAAGGGCGTGCGCCGCAACATGGCGCGGGTGATGGCCGACGCGCACGCGAAAGTGGTGCCGACCACGCTCACCGACGATGCCGACATCCACGCCTGGGCGCACGGCAACGACATGACCGTGCGCCTGGTGCGCGCGATCTGCATCGCCGCCAAAGCGGTGCCGGCGCTCAACGCCTGGTTCGACGGCGACAACCTCACCCGCACCCTGCATCCGCACGTCGACATCGGCATCGCGGTGGATACCGACGACGGCCTGTTCGTGCCCGCGCTGCGCAACGCCGACGTGCTCGACGTGCGTGGCGTGCGCGAAGCCATCACCCGCCTGCGTACGCAGGTCGAGGATCGCAGCATTCCGTCCAGCGAATTGAGTGGTTACACGATTTCGCTGTCGAATTTCGGCATGTTCGCCGGCCGCTACGCCACGCCGGTCGTCGTGCCGCCGTGCGTCGCCATCGTCGCCGCCGGCCGCGCGCGCCACCAGATCACCCCGGTGCTCGGCGGCTTCGAATCGCACAAGGTCATTCCGCTGTCGCTGACCTTCGACCACCGCGTCTGCACCGGCGGCGAAGCGGCGCGGTTTCTGCGCGCGATGCTGGATGATCTGGGGTTGCCGGGGTAACACAAGTAGCACAGAGTAGATTGAGCGAAGCGCAACGCCACCCTATGCGCTGCGATTCACCGTGGCATCAGCTGCATCCCGGGTTCACTCGAGCGCGCAGATCGCCGAGCACGCCTCGCTGCGGAATGCTTTCTCGATCTGCGCCGCGTAAACGCCGAAGCGTGCATTGCCGGAAGACGCAACGCGTGCTGCCATCTCCATGATTTTCTTCCGTTCGGACAAGGGGATGACTGCTGCATAGGCATCGGCGTTTTCGGCCAGCGTCGACAGCAATGAGTCCCTGTAGTCCTCCCTGAAGACGATCTCACTGGCGCCCATCAGCCCGCCGTAAAAGATCATCGGCACGGATTTTCGCAAGCCCAGTACGCCGCGGCGGCGCACGTCGTTGAACTGCCCCGGCGGCAAGGACACGATGAACCGTTCCAAGCCCCGCATTTGCTTGGCCAAGCAGCGGAACAGGAACGGCTGCAGCGAGATGAACTCGTCTTGGAACTGCAGGACGTTGCGCAACATAAGCGCGTTGAAGGCTGTTGTTAACGCCTGCTGGTCCTGAGATGGGGCAACGCGCGCCTTGATGTCGAACAGCACCAGCGAAATGTTTGCCTTGTTCGAAATTGCACAGATTTCGACATCCGCTTCGATCTCCGTGTTGGAATCTTCGCCCTCCACGAGCATTGCGCCTTCGTCAGACAGTGTTGCGATGAGCGCAGCGAACTCCGCGTCGCGGAGCAGCGCGCCTTTGTCGCCGGGCATGTCGCTGGCCTCTGCTTCGGCGACCCGCGTCGCAAACCGTTCGCCAGCTTGGCGGTACACCGCTAATGCTTCCGCGGTGGGAGCGGCGGTCGCACTGCCGGCGCACAGCAACAACGGCCATATCCAACAGCTTTTATGGTGCATGGACTTCGCCCAGTGGGAATCAGGGAATGGGACACGGCGGCGGCATCGATGCGATGCGTTGGCCGGGACATTCTTCAGTAACGCGGCACGTCCTCATCCACCTCAAGACTCCACGCATCGATCCCGCCAACGACGTTGTAGAGATCCGCGAACCCCTGTTGCGCGAAATACATCGCAGCCTGCGCGCTCCGTCCGCCGTGGTGGCAGAGAAACGCGATGGACGCATCCTTCGGCAACGCGAGTAGACGTTCAAGGCCGCCATCCTCCAGTCCTTCGTGCGCGACCGCGACCGATGCGATCGCACGTTCCTCCGGCGGACGCACATCGACGAGCGTGATCGCCCCCGCGCGTGCCTGCGCATCGGCGTCGGCGACGGAAAGATTGCGGAAGGACATGGCGGCTCCTGATCGTGCGGCGATGCGTGGCATCATGCCGCGATGATGTCGCCTTCCGCCAGCCTGCATCGCATTCCACACCGCCCGCACGCGTGGATCTGGCTGCTGGCGCTGTCGCAACTGCTGGTGGGCGCCGCATGGTGGCGCTGGGGTTGGTCGGTCGGGCTGCCGCTGATGGTCGCCAGCCACGCCCCCTTCTGGTGGGGCACGCTATGGCCGTATTCGCGCGTCTTCGGGCCGGTGCTGACGCGTTTGCCGACGAGCGAAAAACAGGTGTGGCTGACGATCGACGACGGCCCGTCCGACGACACCCTCGCCGCGCTCGACGCACTCGACGCGCACGATGCGAAAGCCACGTTCTTCCTGGTCGGCGAACGCGCGGCGCGGCATCCGGAACGCGTACGCGAGATCCTGCGTCGCGGCCACGGCATCGGCAATCACAGCGCCAGCCATCCCGCGCGCTGGTTCTGGGCGCTTGGGCCATCGCGGATGCGCCGCGAAATCGCGGACACCCAGCGGATCCTGCAGGAGATTTCCGGCGAACCGCCGCGCTGGTTCCGCGCGGTGGTGGGCATGAGCAATCCGTTCGTCAATGCGTCGCTGAAAACGCATGGTCTCGCGCGGGTGGCGTGGAGCGCGCGCGGCTTCGACGGCGTCGCGGCCGATGCGCAAGCGGTGGTGGCACGGATGGAACGCAGCCTCTCGCCGGGCGCGATCGTGCTGCTGCACGAAGGCGCGGCGCACGGGCGGAATGTCGAGACGCTGCGCCTGTTGCTGCAGCGGCTGGATGCGCTGGGTTATCGCGCAGTGTTGCCGTAGGGCGGGTCTTGCACCCGCCGGCTTTTCGCGGCGCATCGAAAAAAACGGCGGGTGCAAGACCCGCCCTACGGATACCTCGTCACGATCAAAAAGCCGGCGGGTGCAAGACCCGCCCTACGCGCGCTTCGCGACGATCAACCAGTTGTTGAACGGAGTGTTGCCGTACAGCGGCGTGAACTCGGCCTGCAGGCCGGCGGCTTCCAGCGCGGCGCGCAGGCCGTCGAGGGTGGGATAGCTGCGCGGGCGGAACTGCATCCAGCCGATCCAGTTGGCGAGCAGGTCGGTGACGCGCGAGGTGCGCGCGCGGCCGGTGGTGTCGTCGATGGCGCTGCGGATCACCAGCCTCGCGCCGGGCGTGAGCATTGCGGCCATCTTCGCGATCAGCGCGCGCTGCCCGTCGGCGTCGAGATACTGCAACACATCGAGGATGGCGACGCTGCCGCGATGCTCCGGCGTGGTGTTGGCGAGATCGACCACGTCGAACTGGGTCTGCGCGAAACCGCACTTGTCGGCGACGCGGCGCGCGCGGGCGATCTTGGCGGCATCGTTGTCGACGCCGCGATACGCCAGCGTCTGCCCGTCGAAGCGCAGCGCGTGCGCCAGCAGGCCAAGGCCGCAGCCGAGATCCAGCAGTGGCTCGCTGCTGCCGCGCAATGCGGCCAGCACGCCGGGATACAGCGGATCGCTGCCGAGCTTGGCGCGCACGTAGTAGTAATCGTAGCGATTGCCCAGCGGAAACGACGGCAGGAAGGCTTCGGCGATGCGTCGCGCGTCGGTGGACGCGAACGGCAGCCTGACGGCGCTCATGCTCATGGCGACGCCTCGGACGGCATGTCTTTGGAAAGCATGTCTTTGAAAAGCATGCGCCGCACCGCCGGCAGCGCCAGTCGCGCCCATTCGGCGTACATCGCCGCGGAAGGATGCAGGCCGTCGTCGGCGAGCATCGTCGGCTCGGCGCCGCGCGCGCGGCTGACCGGCGCGATATCGATGAACACGACGCCGCGCTCGGCGCAGATCTTCGCCGCGGCCGCATTGTAGGCATCGAGTTCGCGCGCGATCGCGGCGGTGTCGCGGCCGCTGTTCGCGGCGAACGGCGTGACGCCCCAGTCGGGAATCGCGAGCACGAATACGCGGTCGGCGCGACGCCCGGCGAAGCCGATGGCGCGTTCCAGCAGAATCGCGAATTCATGCGCGTATTCGTCGACGGCGCGGCCGCGATATTGATTGTTGACGCCGATCAGCAGGCTCACCAGTGCGTGGTCGCTGCCGAGCGGTTCGGCCGCGTCGATCGCGGTCGACAGTTCGTCGGTGGTCCAGCCGGTGGTGGCGATGATGCGTGGGTCGTCGATGACGATGCCCTCGGCGCGCAGCGCGGCCGCCAGTTGCATCGGCCAGCGGCCGGCCGGCTCGATGTTTTCGCCGATGGTGTAACTGTCGCCCAAGGCGAGATACGACGCCGACGCCGCGGCGTTCGCGTCATCGGCAACCCCGGTCGCGAGCATCGCTGCGATCACCACCGGCACGACGGTCATCGATCAGGCGACTGCGGCGCGTTGCGCCGACGCGGCATCTGCGCGGCGCTGCAGCACGCGTTCGACGCGCGCGAACACTTCGCGCAGCACCGGCGCTTCGGGCAGCAGGGTGACGCGGAAGAAATTGCGCTCGGGCACGTTGAAACTGGAGCCCGGCACGATCAATACATCCTCGGTTTCAAGCATTTCCAGCGCGAAGGCATGGTCGTCGAACCCGTGCGCGGCGGCGCCGACCACGGCCGGGAAGCCGTACAGCGCACCGGCCGGCGCGACCAGTTGCAGATGCTCGCTGGCTTCGCAGCAGTCGATCAGTGCGCGGCGGGTCTCGTACAGACGACCGCCGGGCGCGGTGAGTGCGCTGATGGTGTCGGCGCCGTGCAGCGCGGCGTCGATGGCGAACTGGCCGGGCACGTTCGCGCACAGGCGCAGCGCGCCGAGCAGATCCATGGCGTGGTGGAAATCGCCGCTGGCCAGCGGGTCGCCGCTCAGCACTGCCCAACCCACGCGCCAGCCGCAGGCGCGGTGCACTTTCGACAGGCCGCCGAACGACAGGCACGGCAGGTCGCCGGCCAGCGGCGCCAGCGGCTCGAACATGATTTTCGAGCCGTTCGCATCGTCATAAAGAATGTGATCGTAGATCTCGTCGGCCATCAGCAGCAGGTTGTGCTTCGCGGCGATCGCGACGATGCGTTCGAGGATCGCGCGCGGATAATTCGCGCCGGTGGGGTTGTTCGGATTGATCAGCACGATCGCGCGGGTGCGCGACGACACCAGCTGCGCGATCTCGTCGGGATCGGGCAGGAAGCCGTTGTCGGCATGGCAGCGGTAGTACACCGGGCGGCCGTCGTTGAGGATCGTCGCGGCCGACCACAGCGGGTAGTCGGGCGACGGCAGCAGCACTTCGTCGCCGGGGTTCAGCAGCGCGCGCAGGCTCAGATCGATCAGTTCGCTGACGCCGTTGCCGATGAACACGCGCTCGGGCGAGGCGTTCGGCGTGCCGCGGCGTTTGTGGAAGGCGGCGATAGCGTCGCGCGCGGCCGGCAGGCCCTGCTGGTGGGTGTAGGGATCGGTGTCGGCGATATGGTCGGCGATGGCCCGCTGCAGGTGCTCCGGGGCGCGGAAGCCGAAGGCGCCGGGGTTGCCGATGTTCAGCTTGATCTGGGTCCGGCCCTGGGCCTCCAGCTCGCGGGCGCGGCGGGCGAGTTCGCCGCGAATCTCGTAGCGGACTTCGGACAGGCGTTCGCGGGTCTTGAGAACGGGCTTCGGGCTGTGATGCGGACTGGAAGGCGACATCGGTTCGGCGGGCGCAAAAAAGTCGGGAAAGACTAGCAGATCGCCGAAAAGAACCGGCCGGCGGTGCCTTCCGCGGCGCCCGGTCCGGCGCCCGCACCAACATCGACTCCGCCCGCGACGGCCGCCGCGACATAGAATCGGCGCATGACCAATCGCTGCCCACTCGTTTGACCGCCGCCGCTCCCGCCCAGGTTCCCGTCCTCGACGCCATCGGCTGGCCCTTTCCGGGCCAGGCCGGGCATGAGGTCACCGACCCGGACTGGGCCGCCGCCTTCGCCGCGAATCCACTGGCTCGGCCGGCGCGGGTGATCGAACAGCACCGCTCCGGCTATGTCGTCGCCGAAGCGCCCGGGCACGCGCTGAGCGTGGAATCGCCGCCGGAATGGATGCGCCGCCGCTTCCCGTCGCAGGACCGCGCCGCGGTCGGCGACTGGGTGCTGATCGAAGATCGCCCGCCGCGCACCCAGATCGTGGCCCTGCTGGCGCGGCGCAGCACCATCAAGCGCGCCGCCGCCGGCGAGCATTACCAGCAGCAGGTCATCGCCGCGAACATCGACACGGTGTTCGTGGTCTGCGGCCTGGACGCCGACTTCAACCCGCGCCGGATCGAACGCTATCTGCTGCTGGTGCGCGGCGGCGGCACTGCGCACGGCTCGCCCAATCCGGTGGTGGTGCTGACCAAGGCCGACGTGGACGGCAACGACGCCGAGGCCTCGCTGGCGGCGCTGGCCGAACTGGCAGCGCAGGGCATCGTCGCGGTCGCCGTCAACGCCAAGGACCGCGCCAGCGTCGCCGCGCTGGATCCGTGGCTGGGGCCGGGCCGCACCGCGGTGCTGGTGGGTTCGTCGGGTGCGGGTAAATCAACGCTCACGAATACGTTGCTCGGCATCGAGAAGATGAAGACTGCCGCAGTGCGTGGCACCGATTCGCGCGGTCGGCACACCACCACGCACCGCGCCCTGATTCCGCTGCCGCAGGGCGGCTGCCTGATCGACACGCCGGGCATGCGGGAACTCAAGCTCACCGGTGAGGAAGACCTGGCGGAAACCGTGTTCGAGGACATCGAG
>JBKJTC010000070.1:0-16530 GCA_046590925.1 Lysobacteraceae bacterium
TTGGCTTCCAGTTTGCGCATCTGCGCCGAAGTCTGGGCCGCCTGCAGCACCGCGCGGTCGGAATCCAGCCGCACCAGCACCTGACCGGCCCGCACTTCCTGACCGACCTCGGCCATCACCTGCAGGGCGACGCCGGAAGTTTTGGCCACCACCTGGGACTCGGCGCGCGCTTCGAGCGGCGCGGTGCCGCTGTAGCTGGCGGCGATCGGTCGGCGCACGACCTTCACGGCCTCCACCGGCACCGCGTCCTGCGCCTTCTTCTCGCCTTCCTTGGCCTTGGCATCGCCGCCGCCTTTGCAGCCTGACAAAGCGAGGCAACCGAGCAGTATCCCGACGCCCAGGGCGCGGGCAAAGGTGGGCCTGGTGGCCGGAAGGTGAGGAATGCGGTCGGCGGACATGGTGGGTATCGTCGGCATGGTTATGAGGTGTTGTATCAAGGTATATCACCCATTCACTTGCAACATCGGCCAGAGGTCATGGTTGACGCATGACAGGGGCCGTGCCATCGCGCTGCATGGAACCGGACGAACATCGGGAGAGGCCGCCTGCGTCGACGCGCACCGTCAGGCTATACTGTCCGGATTGCACGCATGCGGTGGTGCCGGCACGCAGAATCACTGGCGTGTATCCGGCTGCACGCGGATTATGCGCCCACACGACGCCCAACGCCCCGACATCACGCCCTGACATGACGCCAGATATGATCCGATCGCCGAATCGTTATCCGCTGCTCGCCGGTTGCCTCGCCTTCTTCGCCGCATTCGCGGCGCAGGCGCAGACTCCCGCCACCGGCTCCGCCGAAAAAGGCAAGCAGCTCACCTACACCTGCCAGGGCTGCCACGGCGTCACCGGCTACAAGAACGCCTACCCGACCTTCAGCGTCCCGAAGATCACCGGCCAATCGGCGGAGTACCTCGAAAACGCGCTGACCGAGTACCGCAAGGGCACGCGCAAGCACCCGACCATGCAGGCGCAGGCGCAGAGCTTTTCGGAGCAGGACATCAAGGACATCGCCGCCTACCTTTCGAGCCTGAAGAAGTGAGCGCCGCCACCATGACGAAGCGTCCCCTCGCCATCGCCCTCACGCTGGCCCTCAGCCTCGGTATCGCCGGCTGTTCGAAAGGCGAAGGCGAGCACGCCGACGCCAAAGCACACAAGGCCAAGTTCGAACATGTCACCGCCTACGACGGGGACGCTGCACGAGGCGAGAAAATCGCCGCCGACAAGAAGCTCGGCACCTCCGGCCAAGCCTGCATCGACTGCCATGGTGCTGGCGGCGCCAAGCCGATCGACGTCACCTACCCGGTGCTCGCCGGCCAGTATCAGGATTACCTGTTCCACAGCATCCAGCAGTACCGCGATGGCGGCCGCGAGCACGCGCTGATGACCAACCAGATCAAGGGCGCGGTGGAAGTCAGCAAGCTCAACGACCAGGGCATCGCGGATCTCGCCGCTTACTTCGCGAAACAGCAGGGCCCGCTGGGCGATCTGCACGGACACTGATCTCCGGTCCGATCCACCGCCGCAGTAAAAAGAACGGGAGCCGCAAGGCTCCCGTTTCGTTTGCGCAGATGGCTGCGGTTTCACGCAGCATCACTTTTTCAGACTGTCCTTGTCTTCCTGCAGCTCGGGTTTGAACGGCACGTCCGGCGGCGGTCGCGCGATGGCTTCCTGATCCTGCAGATTGGGGTCTGAGATCATGCAGCCGCCGCCGGCCTGCAAGAGCGACACCATGCATTCGATGCGTTTGGTGGTGCCGGGGATCGGAATCGCGACCCTCTGGATGCCGCGACTCACCCACTCTTCCAGCAGCGATCGATTCGGCACCCAGAACTTGTCGAAACGGGTCGGGGTGTAATCCAGCGGCGGGCGCTTGAGCCAAGTGCCCATGCGATCGATCTTCTGGAAGTCTTCGATGATGGTACCGGGGGGCAGACCGCCACCGACGCGGCCGCCGTCGCCCGGCAGGCGGATACCGCCGTCGCTATTGAACAACCCCGGGCCGCGTCCGGCCGTGGTGCTGTTGCCCGGCACATTGCGGCTGGAATCGCCCCAATCGTCGCTGCGGGTCGCACTGGGCGCAGCGCCAGGACGGGGCGATGGTGCAGGGCCGGCGCCGGTGGTCGCCGTGGTGGTCGATCGACCGGCGCCCGCCGCCTGCGGCTGTCCACCGGAAGTCGGAGCGGTGGCAGGGGTGGAACTGCGTCCCGCCGCCGCGGCCGCGTTGCCCGACACAGCCGCAGGCGGCGCGGGCGTTGCGGCCGGGCTGGGAGTCGCAGCGGCGGTAGTCGCGGCCGGCGCAGGCGACGCGCGCATCGGCACTTCCGTGGGCGTGGTGCGCAAGGTCGGCACCCGGATGTCAGGCGTTCGCAACGGCGTCTGCGACAGCGGCCTGACCTGCACTTCCGCTGTGGGCCGGCGCACTTCGACTTCGGTCACCTCGGTGCGCAGGGCGGGCACGGTCGGCGTCGGCACGCGCAGGGCCGGCCGTTCCAGCGCGCGCACCGTGGGCCGGGGTTCGAAGGTTTCGATCTCGACGACCGAGGGCGACACCTGCGGAACGGTCACTTGGAACTGCGGCAGATTGGGGTCGCGCGGAACCGGCGCAGGCAAGGTGAAATCGATATCGGTCCGCGCGGTCTCGGTCACGACCAGTGGCTGCGCGCTACCCGCTTCGGCCGGCTGCGGTGGTTGTTCGCTGGCGGGCGGCTGGGTGGAGGCGCTGGCAGACGGCGGCGGCGCAGCGGCGGCGGTCTGGGTGGGTGAAGTCTGCGCCGGGGCAGGCGCTGGCGAGGCTGCGGGCGCATCCACTTCGCCAGGCGCTGCGGTGCCGCCATGTTCCGCCGGCGTTCCGGTGCCGATGTATTCGATGAGTACGGTTTCGCCCGCCTGGGGGGCATCCGGCGGCGCGTCGCCGATCGCCACGAAACCCAGCCACAGCAGCATCAGCATGAACACGACATGCAACAGCCCGGAGACCAGTCCTGCGATGCCGCGCATCCAACGCTGGTCGCGAGGCGCCGGCTCCCATTGCTGGCGACCGAGGCTGGCGTATGCGCGCCAGCGGCTCAATTCCAGGCTGGCTCTGGGCGGCGCGCGTTCGGGGCGCTGCAGAAGTATGTCGAGGTAATCCGCGACCGGTGCACCGGTCACCGCGCCCAGACGTTCCTGTATCGACAGGAACCAGGCCCGCCAGGTCGGCGGGAAAGCACCGAACGGCCGATCGGCGTGCACCGGAAACCGCCGCCGATAGCGAACCTGAAGAATCTCGATCAACTCTCCGGCGGTAAACACGCCCGGCGAGGCCCGGTCAGTCCGACGAACGCGCGATGTAGGGCGCCGCTCCGCTGGCATGGTCGGTGGCGTCGCGCACGGCGATCACCCCTGGAACTTTCTCCAACAGGGTCTTTTCGATGCCCTGCTTCAAGGTCACATCGGCCATGCCGCAGCCGTGGCAGCCGCCGCCGAAGTTGAGGATCACCACACCCTCAGCGGTGACTTCCTGCACCGAGACGTGACCCTTGTGCTCGGCGAGCTGAGGGTTGATCTCGTGTTCGACCACCCAGCGCACGCGCTCGACCAGCGAGGCCGACTCGCCCGGGGTCACGCCCTTGATCTTCGGCGCGCGGATCTGCAGATGGCCGCTGGTGGCCTGCTGGGTGTAATCGATCTCGGCGCCGTCGAGGTATTGCACACTGGCGGCATCGAGCCACAGCGTGAACCCTTCGCAGTCCAGCGCCCATTCGTCGCCCTGCAGATCGCCGGGCTCGGCGAATTCGAGGCGGACGTCGGCGCGCGGCGTGCCCGGATGCATGGCGCTGAGGCGCACCCCCAGACCCGGCAGGGCTTCGCGTTCGATGAGGCGGCGGAAATGCGACTGGGCGGATTCGGAAATCTGGATCATCCAGCTATTCTAGCCGTCCGATCCGTCCGTGCTCGTCACGTTTGCGTTACGCGGGCGAAAAAGTGTTCAGCTTCATGCGACCCGTCACCAGGAGCCCCGCCGTGTCCGATCTCATCCCCCTCGCCCAGGCCCACTGCATTCCGCGCCGCGGCCACGAGCATCGCTTGCCGCCCGCGCGCATCGCCGAACTCATGCCGCAGCTGCCCGGTTGGGAGCTGGCGGAAAACGGCCATGCGCTGGTCAAGTCCTTCAGCTTCGCCGACTACTACCGGACGATGGCGTTCGTGAATGCATTGGCGCATGTCGCCCACCGCGAGGACCACCACCCCGATCTCGGCGTGCATTACGACCGCTGCGTCGTCCGCTTCTCCACCCACGATGTCGGCGGGCTCAGCGAAAACGACTTCATCTGCGCGGCCAGGGCCGAAGCATTGGCGGACTGACGATGGACAGCCCCCACGGGCAGATACGGCCTCCGGGAACCTGGGATTGTTGCTTGCCCTTTACGCGCGCAGATGGCTGCGCCGGGAATCGCGCCGCCGCCAGGCAGGCCGCGCGGCCGTCGTGCCGGCAACGATTGGATTAGTATTTCCGCTATCGGACATGCCAGGGATGCCCATGGGCAACATCACCGAACTGATCGATGTGGGCAATCGGGGCAAAGGCGTCGACAACGCGGCGCTGTTCAACGCCGCTTATGACGAACTGAAGAAACTCGCGCGGGCACGGCTGTCGCGGTCCGGTCCCTTGACCCTGCTCGACAGCACCGCACTGGTGAACGAAATCTGGCTGCGGCTGTCGGGCAAGGAGACGCTGCAGGTGGACACCCGCCGACGCTTTTTCGCCTACGCGGCGCAGGTGATGCGCACGGTCATCGTCGATCAGCTGCGCGAACGCCACGCGCTGCGCCGCGGCGGCGGCGAGCGCGCGATCACGCTCAACACCGCGCTGGGCGACGGCGTTGCCGGCGACGAGGAAGCCCTGCAGGTCCACGAGGCGCTGCAATCGCTGGCGCAGTTGGAACCTCGGCTCGCCCAGGTCGTGGAGATGCGCTATTTCGGCGGCATGACCGAAGTCGAAATCGGCGAAACCCTGGGCCTGACCGAACGCACCGTGCGCCGCGACTGGGAAAAGGCGCGACTGCTGCTGGCCTCGATGCTGGAGTGAATGCCCGCGAGCGCTTTCATCGGCCATCCGCTTGCATCGGCTGTCGTTGTCCGGTTGTTTCCCCGCATCCCGTTCGGGCGGGCGCCCACCCACGGAAACGCGCATGAAGTTCTCGCTCTGATGAAGCCCTTGCCCTGCCCTCCGTCCGATTGGCCCCGATTCTCGTCCCTGCTCGACGCTTATCTCGAACTGGAACCCGGGCAACGCGCGGCCTGGCTCGACGCCTTGCCCGAGAACGACGCCGCGTTCAAACCTTCGCTGCGTGCGGTGCTGTCCACCGGAGAACGCCGCAGCGGCGACTGGCTGGATCGGCCCAATGGCGTCGATGAAACCGTCTCGCCGTATGTCGAAGGCATGCGCATCGGCCCATGGCGGCTGCTGCGGCCGCTGGGCAGCGGCGGCATGGGCGCAGTGTGGCTGGCAGCGCGCGCCGATGGCGCCTACGAACGTCAGGTCGCACTGAAATTGCCGCACGCGCACCTGCTGGCGGGCGCGCAGCGCGAACGCTTCCAGCGCGAACGCGACATCCTCGCCGGATTGAACGACCCGCGTATCGCGCGTTTCTACGACGCGGGGATCGGCGAAGACGAGCAGCCGTGGCTGGCGCTGGAGTACGTGGAAGGCACGCCGATCACCGAACACTGCGACGGCCGCGCGCTGTCGGCACGCGATCGCGTGGCGCTGCTGCGCGAGGTCGCCGCCGCGGTGCAGGCCGCGCACGCGCGGCTGGTCGTGCATCGCGACCTCAAACCGGCGAATGTGCTGGTGACTGCCGCCGGGGAAGTAAAACTGCTGGATTTCGGCATCGCCAAGCTGATCGATGGCGACAGCGACGAGAGCGCGGGCCTGACCCTGCTCGGCGGCCGCGCCGTCACGCCCGATTACGCCGCACCGGAGCAACTCGACGGCAGCGCGATCACGGTCGCTACCGACGTGTATGCGCTGGGAGTGATGCTCTACGAACTGCTGGCCGGGCAGCGCCCGTTCCCGACCCGCTCGCGGCTGGGGCGGATGATCGAACAGCGCGAAGAGGCGCCATTGGCGTCGAGCCGCGCCAGCAGCAAACGTCGCGGCGAGCTGGCCGGCGATCTCGACGCCATCCTCGCCAAAGCGATGGCCATCGACGCCGCCCACCGCTACGTTTCGGTCGACGCTTTTTCGCAAGACCTGCAGCGGTATCTATCGCATCAGCCGATCCAGGCCCAGCGCATCGGCCGCTGGCAGCGCGCGCGCAAGTTCGTGCGCCGTCATCGCCAAGGCGTGGCGGTCGCCTGTCTGCTGCTGGCCGCGCTGGGCGCCGGCGTGGGCGGCGTGCTGTGGCAGGCACAGCGCGCGGCCGAAGAAGCGCGCCGCGCCAGCGCGATCAAGGACTTCCTGATCGAAATCTTCGCCGCGAACGATCCGCGCATCGCCTCCGACCAGCCGCGCGGCAGCATCAGCGCGAAAGCCCTGCTGGATGCCGGCGCGGCGAAGATCGAATCGCGTTTCGCCAACGATCCGGACATGCAGATCGAGCTGCTGCGCACCGTCGCGGATCTGTACGCACAGCTCGGCGAGGATGAACGCTACGAGGCACTGCAGGCGATGCAGTTGAAGAAAGTGCGCGAACGCTACGGCACGCTGCACCCGAACATCCTCAACGGTGCGGTGGAAGCGTCGACGCACGCCTGCGGTGCGGGCGACGACCCCCGCTGCAAAGCCACGCTCGCCGAAGCCGACAAGCTGCTGAGCGCCGCCGGCGATCAAGACCTCGAGCTGCGCGCCCACTGGTGGATCAGCCGAGGGCAATACCTCCAACGTCAGGATGGCCGCCTCGACGATGCGCGACACGCGTTCGAACGCGCAGTCGCGCTGTTCGGCAAACACGCGCCGCGTTCGCGCGGACACGTCACCGCACTGCACGAATTGGCAGGGTTCCTGAACGCGCAGCAGCAGGACTTTGCGCGCGCCATCGCCACCTACCACCGGGCGCTGGCGCTCGCCGAATCGCTGCCGGACAGGAACGATGCCGAATTGCAGACGCTGTACGGCAATCTCGGCCTGATCCACCAGCAGCTTGGGCAATTCGCCGAGGCCGCCATCGCGTTCCGGAAATCCGCCGACATCGCCGACCGCACCACCGGCGCGGAATTTCCCACCGCCTGGGTGCCGCGCGCGAACGCCGCGCGCACCCTGCATCTGATCGGTCAGCGCGATGCGGCGCATCTCGAATTCAAACGCCTGCTGCCGCTGCTGCCCACCGACGGCAGCCATCCGCTGGAAGCGGCGATCGTACGCCTGCATTACGGTGAGCGCATGGCCAGCGAAGGCCGGGCAGCGGCCGGTATCGCAGCACTGGAGGCAGTGGAGCGCACCTACGCGCAGCAGTCCGCATTCTCGTTCCAGTTGCGGCTGACGCGACGCTTCCTGGGCGAAGCCTACGCACGCGCCGGCCGCAACGAGGAGGCCGGGCGCATGCTCAAAGCCTCGCTCGACGACTATCTGGCGCATCAGCAGGACCGCGAACAGCCGGTGATGGCGATCCGCGAAAGTTGGGGACGCTGGCTGTTGGACAACGACAGATTGGACGAAGCGCAGGCGCAGTTCGCGACCATCGCCGATCACGCCGACGGCCGCACCTTGGCGCATATCGCACTGGCCCGCGGTGGTCTGGCGCGTGTGGCGCTGACCAGACGCGATCGCGCCCTCGCCTGGCGCGAAAGCGCTGCGGCAATGGAAACGTGGAATAACGTCGCCGGTTTCCGCGACGTGCGCATGGGGCCGTATCTGCAACGGATACGCGCCGACGTGCTGGCGGCCGGCGGCGAAGTCGCTGCCGCCCAGGCGCTGGAAGACGAAGCCGCCTCCGCCAGCGCGCGCTACGACCATCCCGACAGCCCCACGGTCATACGCCGGCGCATGGCTGCACTGCAGTAGAACCCCCGGCAAAGCCGGTGGCTTCATGAGGAGAGCACCTCAAAGGGACCGATAACTTCATGCGTCGCCTGAAGGCGGCAGAGCTCGATCCCTTCTCCCGTCGGGAGAAGGTGGCGCGTAGCGCCGGATGAGGGTACGGCGAAGCCACGCATGTCCGAACCATCGCAACTTCGCCGTACCCTCACCCCATCCCCTCTCCCGGTGGGAGAGGGGCTTTCGGAGCAGACCGTCGGAAAGGTCAAACCCGTGGAATCCTCCGGCAGAGCCGGGGGTTTTCCTTTGAAGCTAACAAGGGCATTACAACCGGCTACGTGACCCGTTCTACGCAGCACGCACAGCCCCGGTCTGTCTTGCGCCGGGCCACGACAAAAATAATTTCGGCGCCATGTCCGGTTCGCATGGCCAACCCCCGTTCGGCAATGGTCCCTCACATCACGGATCGCCGACATGTCCCGCAACCGCTTCGCGCTCGCCCTCGTCCTGACGCTCGCCGCCTGCATCGGCACCGCCCACGCCGGCTCCAAGCAGCGCCCGACCCTGCCGCGCAAGAGCAGCGACGCGCGCGTCGCCGTCGCGATCTACGAATTCACCAGCAACCTGCCCGAGATCTCGCCGCGCGGCGCCACCGAACAGTTCAAGACCGCGCTGGTGCAGAGTGGCCAGTTCCGAGTGGTGGAGCGCGCCAAGCTCGATCGCGGCGTGGTCCGCGAAAAGCAGATGCACGCCGCCGGGCAGACCACCGGCAGCACGTCGCAGCAGCAGCTGCGCGGCGCCGAATACATCTTCGAAGCCGAAATCACCGAGCTGGGCAGCGGCACGCGCACCAGCAGCAACGGCGTGAACATCGGCGGCCTGCAGGTCGGCGGTGCGCGCAACGACGACGAGTTCGGAATCGACATCAGCATCGTCGATGCCAACACCGGCGATGTGGTCGATGCCATCAGCGTGCGCAAGCGCCTGAAGGGAACTGCGCGCAGCGTCGGCGGCATCGGCGCGCTCATCAACCGCGTCCGCGCCGAGAAAGGCAAGGGCGGCGTGGCCTACAGCCCCGAAGTGCAGCACCAGTCCACCAGCAAGGACAACTTCGACGCGGTGCTGCGCGAGGCCATCGAAGAAGCCGTGTACGAACTCGCGAAGCGTTTCGACGCCAGCGTCGCCGACAGCCAGTAATCGGGAGCCACGATCATGCGCATCCATCACACAATGTCGCTGCTCGCACTGGCGCTGACCGCCGCCTGCGGCACCGCCGACGCACAGCAGGGTTACGGCTACCCGCAGCAGTCCGGGCCGGCCGCGCCCTCCACCATTCCCGGTCGCGGCGACAGCGAAGCGCGGGTGCCGGTGGTGGATCCCGCGCCGGTCGCGATGCCCAAGCCGCACAAGCCGAAACCGAAGCCGCAGACACAGACGCAACCGTCGCCCTGGGGCGGTACCGCACCCACGAAACCCACGACGCCGCCGGTCGCTTCGCAGCCGCCCGTGCCTTCACAGCCACCCGTCGCTTCGCAGCCGCCTGTCGTTTCGCAACCGAACAACACGCCGCCGAGCAGAGGTCCGCAGGCCGGTGCCAATGACCGCCTCGCCAGTGCGTATCGCGGCCTGCCCAATACGTCGGCCATCGTTCGCGGCGGCGCAGCGCAGACCAGCGGCGGCGTCGCTGCCGGGTCCGTGCAGCGCACTACCTCCACGGCGTTGGCCTGCACGCACAACGGCAACACCCCGAAGATCACCCGCATCCGGCCCGCGAACGAATCGTCCCTGCAACCGGGCGGCGCGTTCATCCTAGAAGACCTGTGCTTCGGCGATGCGCCCGGCAAGGTGCAGGTCACGCTGCCGACGCAGTACGGGCGCATCCAGGCCAACGACGCGCAGATCCTCGATTGGGACGGCGAGAAGATCCTCGCGCAGGTACCGGCCGGCGTCGTCAAGGCCATTTCCGGCGATGCTGCGGTGGAAGTCGCATCGGCCGGCGGCACCCGCGGCGCCGGCAAGGACATCGCGTTCGAGCCGCGATGGGAAAAAGTGAGGCTCGACGGCGTGGAAATGAACGTCACCGCCTGCAAGGTGCCGAACACGCCGGCGTCATTTCACTTCTGCACCATCCGTAGCGACGGTACCGCTTCGATCCTGACCGCGATCCATGATCGCGGCGATCCCGACTCGCAAATCGGTGCCGCGAGCCGCGACCGCTTCGACGTGCTGATGCCGCAGTGGATGCGGCCCGCGGACTGCGCAATCGCGGTCGCCACAAGCACCAGGGACGCGCCCCTGGGCACAGCCACTGCGGCCTACGACGGCAACAGCATCGTCGTGGACTGGCAGTTCAACGACAAAGCCGAAAAAGACTCGACCCTTCGTTACGACGTCAAATGCACGGCGTGGGTGCCCGTGGGTGTGGTGGCGAAATGAACGCCGCGCGCCTGCTGCTTTCCGCCAGCCTCGCGCTTGCGAGCGCGCAGGCATCGGCCCATCCGCCCGGCCCTCCCGGACCAGGCCACCACCCGCCGACCACGCAGGTACCGCAACCGATCGCGCCATCGACGCTGCCGTACGAAGCGTATCGCTACGACGACGACTATCTGTACGCGATTTATCACGATCCATACGAATACGACACCCGCGGGCCGTGCATTTCAGAAGACACCTCAAAAGATGCATCACGCGAAACGTCCGATTCAGCCGCATCAAGTGAAAGCGCCACACCGAACGCCATCGACTGGTGCGCGCTTTCGCCCTACCAGCCCCGTTACGCGCCGCAAATCCCGGCGTCGTGGTGGTGGCATCACCGTACGCCGTGGCGTTACGGGAGAACGCGGTGAGCGTCCTGCGCATCGCACTGCATGCCGTTCGCATCGGCCTGCTCGTTCTACTGATCCTGCAGTCGCTGCAGATGGTGTCCGCGCTGCGGATGCTCGATGGCCCAGACGCTTTAGAGGTCAGCCCGTTCCTGCTGGCCGCGCTGGTTTTCAAATCGATATTGCTGCTCGCGAACCTCGGTCTGTTGTGCCTGGCGCACTACGCCGTCCGCAGATCGCGACCGACACCGCCTTCGCCCACCCTTCGTCCAAATTTCAATGGAGAGTCACCATGAAGCTCATCGCCCTTCCGCTGTCGGCCTGCCTGATCTTCACAGCGAACACCGCGCACGCGCTCGATCCTGTCTGCGAGGTCTATCTGCGCGCTGCCGAGAAATCCGCACAGCAACCCGCGCGCCACACCATCACCGAAACCGGCGGCATGCGTCTGGAAATCATCGTCGTCGGCGGCAAGACCTATACCAGGATGGACGGCAAGTGGACTCGGCACAGCAAGGTCGACGTGGGTCAATCCGCAGCAAAAGAACTCAACGCGGACATCCGCTCGGGCAAATACCCGATGAGCGGCTGCCGCAAGCTGGGGCCGCAGAACGTCGACGGCATTCCGACCACCGGCTATGCCTACACCCTGAAACTTCCGGGCATACCCAGCGGAGAAGCCAAAGCCTTTGTCGGCAGCGACGGCCTGGTGCATGCGCAATCCACCTCGGACGCGAAAGTCCGCATCCGCTACCGCGGCGTGACCGCGCCGGCCCTGTGAGGAGCGAGATCTCATGAACACAATCCTGTCCGCGAATCGACACCTGCTGATACTGGCGAGCGCCGCGACACTGCTCATGTCCGGCTGCGGCAAGAAAGCCGATGCGGAATCGGCCGATTGGCCCTCCGTCGAGGCCGCCGCCGCATCCACCGCAAGCAAGGACGCACCGGCCGGCCCGCTGCCGCGCGCCTGCACGCTGCTGACCATTGAAGAAGCGCAGACCGTGATCGGCCAAAGCGCTGGACAGATGGCCGACGACCCGGAGAACTGCATGTGGGCCAGCAGCGAACATCCGGGCAGGATGACCATGTTGATGGTGCAGGTGATCCGCGGCGGGACGCCCGCGGAAACCGGCACGCTGTACGAAAATCTCACCGGCCTGTCGGGCAATCTCAACATGGCGGTCAACGACGAGCTGGGCAAGAGAACCAGCAAATCCGGCCAGGAAATCGAAGATCTTGGCGACGCGGCGTGGTGCTCGGCGAGCAATGCCGATCTGATCGGCGCGCAACAGCTCGTCGTCCGCAACGGCACGATCATTCTCTCGCTCAACATCACCGGCATGACCATGGGCGAGCGACAGGCATCGCTGTGTCCGCGACTGGAAGCCGCGGGTCGTACCGCGCTGGGCCGTCTCGGAGGTGCGTCGTGAGCCATTCCGAAGTGAGCCGCCCAGGAGCGAGCCGCCGCGAACTGATGATCGCCACCTGCGCCGCCATCGGCGGTTCGGCGCTGACGACCATGCTGCTGATGGGCATCGGCAGCGCCTATGCCGTCGGCCCCACGCCGTCCCTGCAGACCCTGCACGATCGCGTGCGCAAACTGGAAACCCGCGTCGCCGCGGACGAGCAGGATCGCGAAACGCCGACCGGCAAAAACGTCGCCAATCGCGTCCGCGCACCGTTCGTGGTCGTCGATGCCAAAGACCGCCCGATCGTCACCATCGACGCCAGCGGCGATGCGCATTTCCTGAAAATGGGCACCCTGGGTTCCGGCACCGCCATCCAGCTGGAGCGCACCGCGGAACAGGCGATCCTGCTGGCGCAGATGGGCTCGTCGGACACGCAGGCGCGCATCGGCATACGCCAGAGCACCGGCCCGCGGATCGAGGCCTATACCGCGCAGAATTCCACCATCGTCGGCGCCGGCCCGAACAACCGGCATGGCCTGTTCCTGCGCGACGGCGGCGGCGGCAAAGGCAAGGCGCCGGCCAAGGTGCTGGGCGAGTTGGCGGTGAACGTCGGCGAGAGCGGCGGCATCCTGCGCCTGCACGACAAAAACGCACAACAGGTGATTTCGGCCGGCAGCAATCCCAAGGAAGGCGGCCGCGCGCAGTTGGGGCTCGGCGCACCCGGAAAACCCATGGGGCTGGTGCTGTACACCGCCGCGGACGGCCACGGCGAACTGCAGGTGCTGGGCGACGGCAACAACAAGCCAGTGATCGAACTCAGCGGCAGCCGACGGCATCTGCTGCTCAGCAACCGCGCCGGAACGCCCGCCGCGGTGATGCGTCTGTCGCAGGGCGGCAGCGGCAGCGGCGGCAACTTCACCGCCCTGGACGGCGCCGGCAATAACGTGGTGTCGCTTGGCGCGAAGTCGGGCGGCGGCGGCGCGCTGTGCGCCATTCATCCGAAGAAGGGCAACAAATGTTTCCCCTGATCGTTGCGGCACGACCACTGGTCTCGCGCCATGCCGCCATCCCCATCGAACCGGTGCTGCCCTGATGCCCATTCATCGAAAAATACTGCTCTGGATCGTTCTCGCGGCGGTGTCTTTCTGCGCCCTGCAAGTCGGCTGGCGCTTATGGTTGCTGAGCGCAGGCGATCCCGTCGTCGGCGAAATCAGGGTGGCCCAGGACAGTTGCCGCACGAAAAATCGCGCGAACTGTTTTCTGGGCCGCGCCATCGTCAATCCGCGCATGGACACCCACAAACTCAAGGTCAGCAAGATTCCCGGCGGCCGCTTCTACTCGGTCGGCGAAACCGTCGAGATGCGCGTGTATCCGGCCGAACATTTCTATTTCGCCGCCGTCTACACGCCGATCAACTGGCTGCTGGGCCCGGTTCGCACCGTCGTGATCGCACTGTTGCTTCTCTTTTCGGCGCTGATGCCCGCACGCCTGAAAGCGCTGTGGATCCCGCCGATCGTGATTGCGATCTTTCTCACCATCGGCTGAACGCCGTACTCGACCTGTATTCCGCCCGCATCCGACATCCGTATCCCATCCGCATGCCCCCGCATGCACACACCGAGGAATCACTCATGCGTCTTTCGAATCTTTCCGCCGCTGCGCTGGCTTCGGCCACGCTCGCCATGGCCTGCGCCGTCGGCGCCGCACCGCCCGATTGGGGGCAGCCCGTGCAAACGCGCACACCCGCCAAGCCCATCGACGCAGCGGTTCGCGCCGGCGACGTTCATGTCGAACCTACTTCCCATTGGGTGCGTGTGCCCGGCTGCGCGCGCGACATTACCGGCGGCGGTAACGGCGTGGTGTACGTGACCGGCTGCGCCGTCGTGCCCAACAGTCGCGGCTCCTCGTACTTCTACCGCTGGAACGGCGGCGAGTTCGCGCAGCTCGGCGTTGCCGGCTACGGCAGCGCCATCGCCACCTACACCGGCAACAGCTACACCATCGGCGGCGATGCGATGCTGTACAGCAGCATCAACGACGGCGAGTGGATCAAACGCGGCACGCCGAACGACCAGCCGATCACCGACATCGCCGCCGGCCAGGCCGGGATCTGGGTCATCACCTCGCAGCCGAACGGCGAAGGCGGCAATGCCATTTCGCGCGCACTGCCGTGCCCGAATACCGGCATCGCCGGCGGCGCCAGGGACTTCTGCGGATGGGAAGAAATGCCCGGCGCCGCGGTACGCATTTCGGTCGGCCGCACCGCATGGGTGGTCAATGCGCAGGGGCAGATCTTCGAGTGGTTCAGTAACGGCGGAGGCCATTGGCAGAAGCGCACCGGCTGTTTCACCGATGTCGCCGTGAACGGGGCCCATGTCTTCGCCGTCACCTGCAAACGCGGTAAAGGCGACGGCAACGCGATCTATCGGGGCACCCCCGGCGCCGGCTGGGTGGATGTGCAGGGCGCCGGCAAGCGGGTGGGCGTGGACGCCGCCGGCAACGCCTGGGCCATCACCGACAGCGGCGAGATCTGGCGCCACGAACCCCGATAGGCCGCTCCGGACGGGCGCCGTCGTGGTCGACGCGGGCCGATCGATCGGCCCGGGCAGATGTCCCCGGGATATCGCTCACTGACAGCGCGCGTTGAGTTCGCCGATCAACCGCGTATTCGCATCGCGCATTGCGGCCGAATAGCCTTCGTAAACAGACTTTTCGGATCCGCTCCAGCTCATCGTGCCGAGCTGCGAACGGACGATGAAGGGCTGCCCATCGCCCACTTTCGCGCGATACACCACGGTGGGCAGGCTGGTGTAGAGATTCTGATTGATATAGAGACGCATGAGTTCGACCGAGACCGGCGCTCCCTCCCCGGCTGCATCGGCAAGACCGGCCTGCAGCAGCTGCGAACGCAGGGTGCCCGGCGCATTCTCCACCGTGAGCAGATTGAAGCCGAGCGTACCCGCACGGTCGCCGGACGGGCGCTGATCGCTTACCGACTGCACCCGGTAAGCGCAGCGCAAGGCCACGGAGACGCGCGCATCGATCTTCGCGGTATCGACGCGCACGTTGTTCACTTTCACGGTACAGCCCACCAGCGTCATGCCGATCAACAGCGCCAGCGCATGCATCATCGGGATGGCGCGCATCACGGCGTCGCAGGCGCTTCGGACTTCGCGGGCATTGCGGCTTCGATGGCAGCAGGTTCGACGGCGGCAGCAGCCTCGACAGCCGGGGCCGCGACCTGCGTGGTCAACGGCAGCGCGGCGGCGATGCGATGGCCGTTCAGGGCCTGCATCCAGCCCTTGCCCACGCGCGTCCACACCCACTCGGGGGTTTCGCGCACTTTCAGACCGGGATACGTGCGGCCAGCAAGCCGGACCGATGCCTTGCGGTCGAAGTTCTCCCACTGGGCGCGCCCTTCCGTGGAGAAGTCGAACACCAACATGTCGACGGTCTGGCGCATGCCTTCGTCGAGCATGGCCGTCAGCGCGTCGCCGCCGAATGCGGTCCAGGCCTTGACGTTTTCTTCCGGCTTGACGGATCTTTCTGGCAGCGAGAACTGGAAGGTATAGGTGCGGCTGAAGCCGATGACGGCTTTGATCTTGCCGTTGCCCTTCGGCTGGCGCTCGACCATCTGAGCGGTGAGGCGCACCGTCATCTGGTCAAAGAAATTGTTGAACGCGTAGCGCGGCGTCAGCACGAACCCGCGCGACGCCGACTGGTTGTTGTTCTGTGCGTCAATCGCGCCCAGCGACGTGTTCTGCACCACGAAGACCGGCGTCGTGCTGATACCTTCCGAGGGCAATTTGGCGCGCAGTTCGCGCTCGAACGCATCGTTGAATTTGTAGGCGATCAGCAGGTCGCGGATCGGCACGATGCGCTCCTCGGCACTCTTCGTCCTGGCGTTGTCCACGCCGGCCACGATCAGCGCGCCCAGCAGGCCGCCGCCGGCCAACATTGCATTGGACCCGGAGACATCCACGCCCACTTCCTGCTGGTTGAGTACGACTTCGACAGCGAGATTCTCGCCCAGCGGCATGGGCTGGGTCAGAGGCTTGGCGGCATGAGCGGACACGGCGAAGAGCGCCGCGAGGATCGAAACGCAGGCACGACGGAACATGGTGAATCCCCTGTTGGAAACGAAAAAAGGACGCCCGCTGCGCAGGCATCTTCCATTGAGCGTGAAATTCTGAACGATGCCCGAACCGCCGTAAAGGTCACCATCCGAGGGCGTAACCCTCAGCCCAGACGATCCAGCGCATCCACCAGTTCCGGCGCTCTTCGCCGTGTCCGCTCATGCCGCCAAGCCTCTGACCCAGCGGCATGGGCTGGGTCA
>JBKJTC010000103.1:0-53071 GCA_046590925.1 Lysobacteraceae bacterium
GGATGATGCGGTTGTGTTCGATCAGCTCGGGATCGAACAGTGCGCGGCGGAACTCAGACAGCAGCGATGGCAAATCGAGTGTTTGAGTTCATATTTTCCATTTAAATCAATGAATTAGAGTATTGACATGATGCGGCTGAAAGACCGAAAAAGCAAGGAAATGGCTTAAGTTCGGAGCATTGGGGCGCACCCCGGCTCTCTCCTGCGAGCAGGAGAGAGCGGGCACACAGCAATGCTGTCCACGCCTGAGGCTTCTTGCCACAATGGCGCCATGAGCCAACTTCAATCTCTCGAAGCCATCGAGAAGCGCCTGTGGAGCGCTGCCGATCTGCTGCGCGCCAACTCAGGTCTTGCCAGCAACGAATACTTCATGCCGGTCATGGGCCTGATCTTTCTGCGCCATGCCTACAGTCGCTTTCTCATCCATCTCGAACTCAAAGGCCTGAACGAAGAAGCGGCGGTGCTGGCCGCGAAGATCGCGCGCAATATCGGGCGCTGGGCGCATGAACGCAAAGATGGGTCAGCCCGTCCCGGGCGAACTCCTGCTTTATGAATCCGAGGGTGGGCGGGTGCGGTTGGAATGCCGGTTCGCCGAGCACACCCTGTGGCTGTCCCAAGGCCTGATGGCTGAATTGTTCCAGACCAGCAAGCAGAACATCGCCAAGCACCTGAAATTCATCTTCGCCGAGGGCGAGTTGTCGCGGGATTCAGTTGTCAACCAATGGTTGACAACTGACGAGGACGGCAAGGTCTACCGGGTGGCCTGATAATCAATGAGTTGCGCCACTGCTCAGGCTCGTATTTTAGGAGGCTGGAGGGGAGTCAGCTCGCATTTTCCGTATGCACATCAAGCCGTGGCATGGCGGGGTGCTGGATGCATGAATCGGCGCAGCCATGCCGAAAAGGACAAGGGGGGCAGCGGTTCACCATTCTCACGCAGCAGCCGCCAGTAGACCTCTTCGCGGTAGATATCTACCGAACGCGGCGCGTCGATGTCCACCATGACCGGACGTTTGCGCAAGGGCAGCGCCTCGGGCGCTGTGGCATCGAAGCGCACGCGCACCTGGATCGACTGCTCTGCGCCTGATGCGGGGCAGTCCATCCACAGATCGCCATGGCTCATCAGCGTCAGCAGATAGAACCGCTCGCCGCCGGGCAGCGTAGCCGGGCGCAGCAGGTGCTGGCCATGGCGCAGATTGGCGCTATCCGACATCAGCACGCCCAAGACAACGTGATAGCGCAACTGGTCGTACACCGTCAGGCGTATATCCTCGCCAATGAAAATAGTGTCGTCGGTGCAGCGCTTCAGGGTGAGCATAGCCGTGGTCCCAAGTTCCAATAATGCGAAAGAGTCGAACGTGGCGCAGCCGTATCGATGCATGCCTGCTGATAGCTGATGCGCATCGGCTGCGGAGCGATCACGCTCACGTGGATGAAGTCGTCGAATACGCAGGTCAGCGATGCTTCTTCGCCCGGCACCCACACGCCCACTTCTACATCGCCCACCCGGAAGCGACGTACGCCCAGCAGTGAAAATAGATACCAGTTCGCGCCATTGGGCAGCGCCACCGGCTGCAGACAGGCGCGGTCCAGCATTACGGCTGCTTCGGTTGGCGCCAGCAACCCCACGGTCACCCGGTTGCGCAGCCGGCCCTGCAAAGTCACATGAATCCCGTCGCCGATGCGGAGGGTGTCTCCGATCCGGCAGGTCAGTATCAGCATCCTGCTTCTCCTTTTCGTGGACCTGTTCCAGCACTCAGCTCCGGTGCGCGGTCGCCTGTAGAAACCTTGCCGGTATGACACGCATGGCGACGAAGATGAGCCAACCATATCGTTATCTTTGATAATGTCAATAGTCAATTATGTCGTGGAGATGGTTTACACCCGAACACTCTTTGGAATAGGATCGGGCCATGAACAAGTACTCTCAAACCTTCGCCGATGCGATGGAGCGCACCGGCATCCGCAACGTCACCGTGGCCGCGCATGTCGGCAAGGTGGGCAACAACTGCATCGCGCAGTGGCGCACCGGACGGCGGCCGATCCCGGCAGAACATGCGCCCAAGGTGTCGATGCTGTTGGGTGTGTTGCCCGAGTCGATCAGCGAAGCATACGAACGGCTACTGGAGGCAGGCACAATCCAACCGGATGCCGCAGGAACGGGCGCACGTAACGCACCGCCCACCGGGCATGTGATTCTTGGTCAATTGAAGGATTTCAGTCCGCCGGACCCGCAGCCACGATTGTGGCTGCCCGAGTCGATCAGCCGGCGCAAGCTGGGGCTGACGCCGGTCGAGAATGTGCGCTGGACGCTGCAGCCTTCGTGGTCGATGGCACCAGAGATCGAACGCCACGCGCTGGTGTTGATCGACGTCACGGTGAAGCGGCAACAGGATGTCGTGGATGGCGGGTTGTACGCCTACGCGCTGTGGGGCCGCCCCGATATTCGTCGCCTTCTGATCCGTCGTGATGGCTGGACGCTTGTCGGCGCCAATCCGGATGTCGAACGCTTGGTGGTTGCGGAACAGGATCTTGAGCAGCTACGCATCTTCGGCGCGGTGATTGGCTGGATTTGACCGGCGGACCTCTGCCTGGAATGGGACGCGGGGGCCGATCGTGCAGTCGGTAAAACCGGATTCAGGCAACACGGCGTTAGCACAAGGAATAGGGAGCCGAATGTGACGGAAGACAAGGGAAGTACGTTTGCGAAAGGAATAGCGCTTGCCGTCGCCTATGGCGTGGCCTATCTCGCACTGAGGCATATCTCGTTCAACCAGTGGTTTTTGCCTGCGGGTTTGCGCATGGCCTGCCTGCTGTTTATGCCGTACCGCTACTGGCCGTACGTGTTTTTGGGTGAAGCGGGCGCGGCGCTCTCGCAGAAGATCAAGATGGTCGAGGACTACGGCCCTTTGTGGGTGTACATGAGTTCCTTCTTGCTGTCTCCACTTTCATCGCTGGCACCCTTGTTGGTTCGAAAGAAGTTTAAATCGCATGACGCCATCGCACGCTGGCTGCCGTTGATTGCCCTGCCAGTTGCCTTTTGGTCATCGATCAGCAAAATGTCGTTGAACTATTTTCTCAACGGTCCAGTATCCCTAGTTACTTTCGAGAATTTCACGCGCTATGTCGTGGGCGATTTTCTCGGCATGCTGATGGTGATATTGCCTTTTTTGCTATTGAGCGGAAGCAAGGTCGACTCTGTTGCGCACAAGCGAAATCTCCAATCGGCAGTAATCGCCGGAATCGTCACAAGCGGACTCTTCTGTCTGTTGAGGTTCCATCCAGATTTGCAAGGTTCCATCCGGCAACTATTGCTACTGATGATGATTGCCCCAGCAGTATTCCTGACGTTCCTCTACGGCTGGAATGGTGCGGCCATCGGAGTTATCGCAGTCAATTTCGGGATTGCCATGACACTGGAGTACACCGGGCTTCCTGGCGCGTACGACGGCATCGCGTTTTCCGTTCAGTTGGGATTGGCTTTGGCTGCGGTCGCATTTTTGCTGCTCGGCAGCAGGATCACCGCTCACTATGAGCAGGCCCGTCAGTCCGGCCTTGCCGAAGAAGACGCCCTCAAGTTGGCGCGAACCCATCTATTGACGAACGAACCGATCCTGCGAGACCAACTGATTTGTATGGCGCGGCTGCAAGTCATGATGGACGAGGAGCGCGATCAGTTGGCAAAAGATATGCGCGCTAACGGCAAGCATCGGGAGGCGCTTGAACTGAACAATCAGGGCATGTTGCATCGACAAATTTTCGAGGAACAGGCGTTGGCGCTATATCCGATCGGCATTGAACGATACGGCTTGTTCGCCGTGATCGACTCGTCGGCATTCCGCGAGTCTCGCGCCAGCGGTCTTGATGTTGCGATGCGGTTTGGCAGGAACGATCCACAAACGCTGTCGGAAGACCTACAGGTGCTGGCCTACCGCTGTCTGTGTCACGCAATCGACCAGCTTTCCGACTGGGGGCCGCGGCGGTATCGCCTTAATCTGAGGGTTTGGCATGGCCGTGCGAGGCGCGGGATCTACGTATCGACCAGCGTCGATGTCGATGCGCCGCTGCAACATACATCGTTTGGAGAGGGTGCTTCGCTGATGCTGGATGCGCGGATGCAGATCCATGGCGGCATCCTGCGCCGGGCGCCGACAGTCATCCGCTTTGTGCTTTCCGAGTCGAACGCCACGGCTGCGGCACGGCCACCGGCACCGCAGTGACCCGGATGCAAGGCATCCGGGCCGTGGGGTGCGCTTACTGCGCTGCGGTGAGCGGGCGAACCAGCCAGCGCTGGCGGTCGCCATCCTGATACAGCACTACTTCCACATCGGCCCCGCGATACAGCACTTGCGGGCTGCCAGCCGGCAAGCCATCGCCCGGCACAGCAACACGGTCGGCATCGGCGCCGATGGGCATCACCCAGAAGGTACCTCCGATGCGGCCTGCGGCGGCGCGGACGTTGCCCGACAGGTCGTTGACCTGGACGTAGCGCACGCCATCCCGCTCGAATTCGTAGACCTGCCACGCGGGATCGGCAGCAAGATCGATCGCTTCGGGGAACGATTGCCCGAGGCCGCGGGCAGCCGCTGGCGCCCAGTTTCCGTCATCAGGACAACCACACTTAGCGCTGACGACAGGGCTGGCGATCAGTGTGCCCGCGAGCAGACCGAGCGCCGCGAGAGAAGAACGTGAGATGAAATTCGACATCAATAAGACTCCATGATTGATCCGTGACGATGACGCTAACGACGATATAGGCAGCCGATGACCGTCGCTAACAGTTAAGTGCCCGCATAACCACTCCCTGCGGACATTTCGACGGTATCACTCGAATTCATAGGTCCGAATCTGCAGCATGTCTTTCGGCCTCGGCCGCGAAAGATTACGAAGGTGCGTCGCTGATGCTGGATGCGCGGATGCAGGTCCATGGCGGCATCCTACGCCGGGCGCCGAGAGCCATCCGCTTTGTGCTTTCAGAGTCGAACGCCACGGCCGCCGCACGGCCAGAGATGCCGGCACCGCAGTGACCCGGATGCAAGGCATCCGGGTCGTGGTGCGTTTACTGGGTTGCGGTGAGCGGGCGAACCAGCCAGCGCTGGCGGTCGCGATCCTGATACAGCACTACTTCCACATCGGCCCCGCGATAGAGAACGCGCGGGATGCCGGCCGGCAAGGCATCGCCCGGCACAGCAACGCGGTCGGCATCGGCGCCGATGGGCATCACCCAGAAGGTACCTCCGATGCGGCCTGCAGCGGCGCGTACGTTGCCCGACAGGTCGTTGACTTGGACGTAGCGCACGCCATCCCGCTCGAATTCATAGATCTGCCATGCAGGATCGCTCGCCAAATCTATAGCGTCGGGCATAGCTTGGCCCAAACCACTAGCTGCTTTCGGTGCATCTCCGCCCCCGCTTGGACAGCCGCACTGCGCAAAGGCGTAAGGACTCGTGAACATTGTCGCCAAGAATACGATTGCTGACGATACGGTAAAACGAAAAGCCTGACTGGCCATGTCTATCTCCTTGAATCAACTCGTGATGAGTACGTTAGCGCATGCATCCAAAAATCTGACGGTCGCTAACAATTTTCCGCTCTCGCGATCATTTTTCTGAGAGCGATTCGACGGTAGCACCACGGCACGAAGCGCAATGCGAATGCCACATTCATCCACTTCAACCAAGGGGAGCAGGCTCACCTCTCTTCCGAAGTGTGTGCCTACAACGCCTTACAGCGAGCGCGGTTGGGCATAATCGGCGAGCCTGCCGACGACCAAGGAAGCCGCCCGATGGCGCAATCCCAAGCACGCGTCGACACCGTTGACGCCGCCG
Source organism: Lysobacteraceae bacterium (assembly GCA_046590925.1). Lineage (GTDB taxonomy): Bacteria > Pseudomonadota > Gammaproteobacteria > Xanthomonadales > Xanthomonadaceae > Lysobacter_I. Next base: position 5,829 of record JBKJTC010000103.1, read on the forward strand.
CCCTCATCGCCGCCACCGACCGCGAGGGTCGCATTGATCCATTGGCGTATGAGGCCCAGCGCCTCATTCTCCAAAACCAGCGGCTGGGCACTGTGGACGCGGACGCATTGGTCCGCGACCTCCAGGTATCTCCCGCCTTCCAGCGATTTGACCAGGACACCTTTCTGCGCGTGATCGACGCACGCTTGGACTCGCCTGCCGCCCAGGAGCGGTTTGCCGAGGCGTTGGACACCGCGAACATCACAGACGGTTTCCTTGAGCGGAAGGGCGAGCAACTGGCCGAAGTCGTCGGCGACGCCTACGGATACGCCAAGGGCAAGGTCGCTTGGGCGGACGAATACCTCACCAAGCAGATGTCTTGGTCTTACCAGCGTGCAGGGGAGATGGAAAACGACCCGAACGCGACCGAGCTTCAACGCCAGTCTGCCGGACTGGCGCGCGACGTCGTGGGCCAGGCCCAGGAGCTTTATGGCGAAAGCTCGGGAGGCATCGTTCACAGCCTGAACACGCTCAAGGGTTTTGTGGACCTGGGCGAGATGGGCTATCGGTTCACGACCGACGAGAACTATCGGGACTTGCTCATCTCGACGGCGAAGCTTTACGCCGCGCAGACCATGGACGACCCGAGCAAGCCGGTGCGGGACCTGCGCAACGCGGCGACACAAGCCCTGGAAAGCTGGGAACAGGAATACAAGCAAGCGAAGGCCGAGGGGCGTGAGCGCCAATTTCTGGGCGAGACCGAAGGGGCGATCGGCGTCGAACTTGCTGCGACGCTCATCCCTGTTTCCAAACTGGGTAACTTCGGGAAGGTCGCCAACGCGCTTGACGCAGCGACCCCGGATGCCCTCGACAAGGTGGCGGAACTTACCGGCGATGCGAACCGTGCGCTTCGGCGTGCGGAGGGCGAAGCGCCAACGCCCCACCCCGGCGAAACCGTGGCCGAAGCTTCAGCGCGTAGCGCGCGAGCGGCAGAAGCCGCTGAGGGCGTGCTCAGGGCCGAGATCCGTCTGTTCCGTGATGAAGGCAAACTAGATCAGCTGATCGAAGCAGCGCACAAGACCGGCAATGTCGAAGGGCTGCTTCGCAGCGGAGAGCTGGGCCCGAAAGAACTCGCCGAAGTCCTGAAACGCGATGCGACCGTCTTCGAAGACAGGGTGAACTACCTAGATGCTGTCGATATCAGCACGAAAGGAGCCAAGCTAACGGAGCTGACTACCAAACAGCTGGGCGACATCGGCGAAGCCTTGCACACCTACGATCTGGTGAAAGCCGGGCACACCGACATCGTGTCCATCAAGAACGCGTCGGGGCATGGTATCGACGTGGTCAGCCGCGACCCGACGGGGAAGCTGCAGTTCGATGAAGTCAAGGCGTCGGCGACTGGGCAGGCGAAGGGGCAGCGTGGCGACCCTGTCGATTTTGTTGCATCCCGTTTGGATCGTGCGATCAATCAGCAGGGGCATTGGGCAGAGCGCAACACGCTTCCTGAGCTGGATGAGACCGCGCGGCGGTTGAGGTCCGAAATTGGCGACGAATTCGGTCGTGTCACGGAGGTGAATGCTAAGTGGGTCCAGATGAATCTCAGTCGCTCACCGGGCTCAACAAAACTCGACGTAGACAAGAACGTGGAAGATTGGGTAAAGCCTGAGATCAAGAAGCAAAGCATAATCGACTCCCTCAGCCCGGGCGATCAAGCCGTGCATCATCATATTTTCGAAAAGGCGAAAGAGAAAGGGATGAACGATGAACGCGCCGAGAGCTTAGCGGCGCAAGGCCTCCTTGCTTTCAAGCAAGATCGGATCGTTAAGAGCGCGGATGACATTGATATATATGGCGATCGATTGTTCATCACTCACTTTCCTCATGGGCATGGGCGAGATCCCAACCAACATGTCAATCTGGACATAATGGTCGCATCGCAGAAGCCTGCGCAAGAAACATTGCAGCAGGTGGCGCAACTCGATCAGAACCAAGTTCAGGAGCGATTGGCGCAGCAGCAGATCCAGCAACCGGATGGCCCCGATGGCCCGAAAGGGCCCAGTATCGGGCCGAGGATCGTGTGATGACGGCAATGAAGTGGCATCCATCGCTCAAAAAAACTTTCAAAGGCTGCGAAGAATGGTGGCAGTCATCGATGGTCAAGCGGAACAAGCGCGATGCAGAGTTGACCCGCCTTCGCGACGATTTGAAAAAAGAAGGACGGTTTCGGACGGATGCTTCCACCCTGGCTATCCTTTCTCAAACGTATTGTGTTGAAGCGTGTCTGAGCGCGCACCGCGGAGAAATGAGTGTTGTTTCGAGCGCGCTACGTTATGGCATCGCATTTCGGGCATTGGACTTCATCCGCCCAGCGCTCGCAGACGTGCGCGATCCACTTCGCATCGGGCTTCTACCTCTTTGGAGCAGTATGCAAGCAATTAGTCCCACAATGCTCTCAGACTGGAAAATTGGCCGTCTGTGCGCATTGCTCTTGATAAAGATTGCTGAAAAAGACATGCGAATCAACGTGCCCGCTATTCGCAAAGAAGGTTGGGGAAAAGGCACGAACGATGCGTTTCTCGTATCGCTACTGTCAGAAGCATACGGGATATCGACCGATTACAGACCTGAAAACGAGATGGTTGCCCCGTATTCGGAACTGTTGCGCGTATGGAGAACTTCGGATCACATGCGTTTCCGCGAGGCAATGCATGACGCTGCCGAGTTCCATATTTTGCGAAGTAAGGACGGAACGGATCGGAACAAATACGAGTTCGAGAAGGCCATCGATCGGGTCTTTCCCGGGGAACTCCTCGCAGTTCAGGCCCTGCGTCGCCGCGACGGCTTGCCCGAGTTCGAGACTGGGCATTTGCTGATCGACACCCCATGGTCGGTCATTCGCGACTTGCCTGAGTGCGAGCCCCATCCGTTGGCGGTTCAGTTGGAAGCACGGTTGCGTCAGGACGACCCCGAGCGCTGGTCGATCAATGTTTGAACCGGATGGCCCCAAAGGCCCGACCATCGGACCGAGGACTGTGTGATGACGAAATTAAAGTGGCACCCTACCCTGAAAAAGGCTTTCAAGGGCTGCGAGGTGTGGTGGCAGTCTGGAATGGTTAAAGAGAACAGGCGTGAAGCCATATCGGCCCTCCTGTCGAAAAGTCTTTCCGAAGAAGGGAGGTTTAAGCTTCACCCATCAGTGTTGATGGTTCTTGCGCAGACATATTCCACCGAAGCATGTTTGCTAGGTGCGAAGAACGAAGTCGATGCATTGGCGTGCCCGCTGCGAAATGGTGTTCAGTTTCGCGCGCTCGATTTCATGAAGGTCGCGAATCGTTCGCTACCGGGCGACGACTCTCAACCGCTTTTGCCGTTCAAAAGTAGCTTGATGGCCGTCGGTCCGACCATGCTGTCGGATTGGACGCTCGGCCGTCTGTGTGCCTATTACCTAATCCAGGTCGCGCACAAGGACATGCGAATGAATGTGCCGGCAATCCGCAAGGAAGGCTGGGGCAAAGGCACCAACGATGCATTTTTGATCGCTCTGTTGTCTCAAGCCTATGGGATTGAAACGCACTACGCATCGGCGAAGCCAATGATCGAAGCGTATCGCCGTTTGCTGGAGGTCTGGCGAGGCACGGATCAAGACGTGTTTCGCGCGGCAATGGCTGAAGCTGCGGAGTTCCATATCAGTCGCAGCAAGGGTTCTACGGACCGGATTTGGTATGAATTCGAGAGTTACTACGACAGCGTCTACCCCAGCGAACTGCTGACTGTTCAAGCCCTGCGCCGTCGAGACGGACTGCCTGAATTTGAGACCGGACATCTCCTCATCGATACGCCGTGGTCGATCATTCGTGATCTCCCAGGAGGCGAATCACATTCGTTAGCTACCGCCCTTGAAAAGCGCCTGCGGGGCGATGATCGCGACTTCTGGAGCGTTTTGGAGTCCTCTTCGGTGGCGGGTGAAGGCGCTGCTGACCACCAATTCATTTGATTGCGCCCCTGCCATAAACGACTGGGAGATGTCATGGCAATATTTGAAAAGCTCGTTTCGCGAGCAAAAGTGCGCGAGCGTGCCGCGGAGACGGGACTGCGTGCCGAGCAGTATTCAGACAACGTGAGAAGCATTGAGTCAGTAGTATCAGCATCCAACCTGATTGACGCCAACGATATGGTGTCAATTTCTGGTATGGCCGAGCATCATCAGAATTGTGCATGCGCCGCGCTTCTTCACGAAGATTCAGATGCATTGGCGGAACACTTGTCCAAGGCCGTTCATCTGCGGGCTTTGCTGGCTCGCTTCTATGCAGCTATTCCGGTTCTAGATACAGGCGTAATTGCCTTGTCTTACAACGCAAGCACGGCGCTAGATCTTACAGCACCAACGATGCTTGGCGACTGGCCGCAGGGAGAGACGTGCGCAAAAGTGCTGTTGTCTGCTGGCGAGAGTGAAATGGCGCGGGATCCTGGTCATCGTCGGACACATAGCTGGGGGCGCGGGACCGTCGCTGCTTTCATCATCGAGTTTCTAGCTTCTGAATACCGTTTGTCTCATAGGTATTCGCCGCAAGTTCCACTTGCTTCGGAGTATGTGAAATTGCTCTCGGCTTTTCGTGAGACAAACAAAGACGTGTATGAACCACGGGGTCAGGTTCACTTCTTCCGAAGTGAACCTGACCCCGCAGTGGATGCCGCCAAGCGAATCAACTATCCGCCGCGTATACATTTCGTTCGCAATTGCTCTGCAACTGCGCATCGCTACGCTGGCATTCCGGACTCGGCACGCAGACGTCCGCAAGGCAAAACTCAGCGCTCGCACCGTCCGATCCGCGATCACGCCACGTCGGGCAACCGCGACAACAATTTGTCCAAGGTGATCGGATACTCGCGCACGCGGATGCCGGTGGCGTTGTGGATCGCGTTGGCGATGGCGGCGCCGACCCCGCACAGGCCCAGTTCGCCGACGCCCTTGGCTTTCATCGGCGACGAGATCGGATCGGTTTCGTCGAGGAAAATCACATCCTGATGCGGCACGTCCGCATGCACGGGGACTTCGTAGCCCGCGAGATCGTGGTTGACGAAGAAACCGAAGCGTTCGTCGACCACGAGTTCCTCCGACAACGCACCGCCGATGCCCATGGTCATCGCGCCGATCACCTGGCTGCGCGCCGATTTCGGATTGAGGATGCGACCGGCGGCGCAGACCGCGAGCATGCGCCGGATCCGCGATTCGCCGGTCGCCACGTCGACGCCCACTTCGACGAAATGCGCGGCGAAGGTGGAGACCTGGAATTTCTTGGCCAGATCCCCGAACTCCATTGCCTCTTCGATCACGATTTCGCCGGCTTCCGCCGCCTGCGCGATGGGCAGGCTGCGGTCGCCGGCCGTGATGCGGCCATCGGCGAACGTCGCGGTTTCCGCATTCAGACCCAGTTTCCCGGCGATCGCCTGCCGCAGTTTCATGCTGGCCGCATACACGCCGGACGTGGCGCTGTTGGCGCCCCACTGGCCGCCGGAACCGGCGGACACCGGGAAGTCGGAGTCGCCCAGGCGCACCACCACGCGGTCCAGCGGAACGCCCAGCACTTCGGCAGCGGTCTGCGCGATGATCGTGTAGCTGCCGGTGCCGATATCGGTCATGTCGGTCTCGACCGTGACGATGCCTGTCGCGTCGAGTCGCATCCGCGCGGCGGACTTCATCGTCGGACTGTCGCGAAACCCGGCGGCGACGCCCATGCCGACCAGCCAGCGACCGTCGCGTTTCCCGCCGGCCCTGGTCGCGCGGTCGCTCCAGCCGAAACGTTTCGCGCCCGTGCGCAGGCATTCGTTGAGCTGCCGCTGCGAGAACGGACGTTCGGGATGTTCGGGATCCACCTGCGTGTCGTTGAGAATGCGGAACTCGATGGGATCGATGGCCAGCTTTTCTGCCATTTCGTCCATGGCGATCTCGAGCGCCATCAGCCCCGGCGTTTCGCCCGGGGCACGCATGGCATTGCCCTCGGGCAGATCCAGCGCCGCAAGATGATTGACCGTCATCCGGTTGGCGCCCGCGTAGAGGAATCGCGTCGCCTGCACCGAATTCTCGGGGTCGCCGCCCGGCAGGTTGCCGCTCCAGTTCTCATGGCCGATGGCGGTGATCTTGCCGGCCCTGGTCGCGCCGATGCGGATGCGCTGGATGGTCGCAGGCCGGTGCGTGGTGTTGTTGGCGATGAACGGCCGCGACAGCGCGACCTTGACCGGGCGACCCGCAGCCCGCGCGCCCAGCGCGGCGAGGATCGCATCGCAACGCACGAACAGCTTGCCGCCGAAACCGCCGCCGATGTACGGCGACACAAGGCGGACTTTGTCCCTGGAAATCCCCAGCGTCGTTGCGACATCGCCACGGCTCCAGTCGATCATCTGATTGGAGGTCCACAGCGTCAGCTTCCCGTCTTCCCACTTCGCCACCGAAGCGTGCGGCTCCATCATCGCGTGCGACTGGTCGGGCGTGGTGTAGGTCTGGTCGATCTGCACGGGCGCAGCGGCGAAGGCGCCCGTGAAATCGCCGACCTTGCTGAGGGCATCGGGTTCGCTTTTCGGCACCGGGGCCGAATCCTTCGCCGCGGCCAGATCGAAATCGCCCGGGCGGCGGTCGTATTCGATGCGCACCAGGCTCGCGGCCGCGCGGGCCTGCTCGAACGTCTCCGCCACCACCAGCGCGAGTGCCTGGTGGTAGTGCTGGATCTCGGGGCCGCCCAAAAGCTTGGCGGCGTTGAACTTGCCCTTGCCGAGGCGTCCCGCATTGGCGGCGGTGACCACCGCCAGGACGCCCGGAGATTTCCTGGCTGCGTCCAGTGCCATCGAGACGATGCGACCCTTGGCGATGCCGGCGCCCACGATGCAACCGTAAGCCGCATCGGGCACTGCTTCGTGCCACTCGTAGGCGTAAGTGGCCTTGCCGGTGGTCTTGAGCGGCCCGTCGATGCGGTCCACGGGTTTGCCGACGACCTTCAGCTGGTCGACGGGATTATTGGCGGCGGGCTTGTCGAATTTCATGGCATTACTCCTTCGCCTCGAGCAGCACGGCGGCGAGCGTGCGCTCGGCGAGCTGCATCTTGAATGCGTTCTGCGATGTCGGTTTCGCATCGGCGAACAGGCGATCCGTCACCGCCTTGGCGCCATTCTTCAACTCGGCCTCGGCGGCCTGCATGCGCCATGGCTTCGGCGCGACGCCGCCGATCGCAACGCGTCCGCTGCCGTTGCGCTGGATCACGGCGCCGACCGATACGAGTGCGAACGCGTATGAAGCCCGATCGCGGACCTTGCGATAGAGATGCGTGCCGCCCAAGGGCTTGGGCAGCGTGACGGCGGTGATCAGTTCGCCTGTTTCCAGCGCCGTTTCGCGATGGGGTGTGTTGCCGGGCAACGTGTGGAAATCGGCGAGCGGGATGCTGCGTTCGGTGCCGTCGGCGCGCACGGTTTCCACTGTCGCATCCAGGACGCGCATCGCGACCGCCATGTCGCTGGGGTGGCTGGCGATGCAGGCGTCGCTGGTCCCGACCACCGCGAGCTGACGGCTGAAGCCGCCGATCGCGGCACAGCCGCTGCCGGGCGCGCGTTTGTTGCACGGCTGGTTGGTGTCGTAGAAATAAGGGCAGCGCGTGCGCTGCAGCAGATTGCCGGCGGTCGTCGCCTTGTTGCGCAGTTGGCCGGACGCGCCTGCGAGCAGCGCCCGCGACAGCAGCGCGTAATCGCGGCGCACGCGTCGGTCTGCGGCGAGATCGGTGTTGCGCACCAGCGCGCCGACGCGCAGCCCGCCTTCCGGCGTGGCTTCGATCTTGTCCAGCGCCAGCCCATTGACGTCGATCAGGTGTTGGGGAGTTTCGATCTCCAGCTTCATCAGGTCCAGCAGATTGGTGCCGCCGGCGATGAAGCGCGCGCCGGGTTTGCGCGCGGCCGCTTCGGCCGCCTGTGCGGAGGAGGTGGCGCGTTCGTAAGTGAAGGCCTTCATGCGCGTTTCCCCGCCACTTCGGTGATCGCGTCGACGATGTTGGAATACGCGCCGCAGCGACAGAGGTTGCCGCTCATGCGTTCGCGGATCTCGTCGCCATTCACCCGCGGTCGCGCGGTGAGCTTGCTGCTGGCCAGGCTTGGGATGCCGGCCTTGATCTCGTCCAGCACCGCCACCGCCGAACAGATCTGGCCGGGCGTGCAGTAGCCGCACTGGTAGCCGTCGTGCTTCACGAAAGCGGCCTGCATGGGGTGCAGCTTGTCGGGTGTGCCGAGCCCTTCGATGGTGGTGATCTTCGCGCCTTCGTGCATGACCGCCAGCGTGAGGCAGGCATTGATGCGCCGCCCGTCCAGGATGACGGTGCACGCGCCGCATTGACCGTGATCGCAGCCTTTTTTCGTGCCGGTCAGGTGCAGATGCTCGCGGAGCGCGTCGAGCAGGGAAGTGCGGGTATCCAGCTCGAGCGTTTCGCTTTTGCCGTTGATCTCGAACGATACTTTCGAAACGACGGGAGGCTGCGCCGCGTCCTGCTTTTCTTTCGCCAGCGCTACGGAAGGCGTTGCCAACGCCACCGCGACGCCGGCCCCGCTTTTCAGCAGCTCGCGCCGCGTGATCCTGGGGTTGTCGATGCTGTCCACGTGTTCGGTTCCTTCTTGGCTGGCGGGCTGCGGCCCGGCGGGCTACACGATGTTGAATCGGATCTGCTCGGCAGAGTCGGGCGGATGCAGCGCGATAGAACATTTTTCCGATGCTGACCCGCACAGCATGCTGTTCTTCAGTCCGAAAACTGCAAGCACTTGCGCGCGAGTTTCATGAGTGCCCGGATCAAGTAACGATCAATCTGATGGCACAGAGATCCCTCAGTCCACGTCGCGCCGAACGCAACGCTTGCGCCAGCGAACCTTCCTGCGCTGTTTCCATGAAGCTCGGTCGATGTCACGTTACTGCATCTCCGTGGAATTTCCCCGAGATAAACAGGCGCTTGCGAAAGCGGACAGACTTTATTCATCGATTGACGATCGCCGATTCGCACGGGTTGCATTTTTCGCGATCAGTGCGCGAGAAGAATGCAATCTGCCCGAGTCAATCGGCCTGTAAGTCCTGCGCGAATTCGGACAGGCTTGATGTTCCGCGATCAGTCGACCACGGCGAATCCGACCATCATGCCCTGGTCTTCGTGCTCCAGATTGTGGCAGTGGAACATGTAGCGCTGCCGTCCCGAAAACGGCTGCGAGAAGTCGATCTGGATCGATACCGTTTCGCCGGGCCATACCAGAACCGTGTCGAGCAATCCCATGTCCTGGGCCGTACGTCCGAGGGGATCGATCGCCTGTCCGACGATCTGCTTCGGGCTGTTGGTGCGCCCGGTCACGATGAACTGGAACCCGTGCAGATGCATCGGATGCGGCATGCTGCGCATATCGTTGGTGATGTCCCAGCGTTCGACGCTGCCGCGCGGGATCTCGAACACGTCGCCGCCGTGCGCGAGGTGATAGTTCCAGTTGTTGATCATCCAGCGCCCCGAATCCTGCAGCCACAGGCGGAACGGACGCCGCTTCGCGTCCTCGCGGATGCCGACGCTGTGCGCGGACAGTACGGCCGGCAGTTCGCCGCCGTCGCGGGCTTCGCCGGCGATCCGGATCAGCAGGAGATCCATGTCTTCGCCCATCGGCGTCGCGCCGGGATGCTCCATCGCCGGGTCTTCCGGCACGCCGACGCCGGCGTCGTTCTCCATCGGGTCATAGTCGATGCTGCGCATCATCAACAAGTCGCCCGGCTTGGCCGAGCGAAGATCGAGCAACACGTCGAGGCGTTGCGCGGGCGCAAGGAACGCGCTCTGCAAGCGGTGCGCTCTGTCGAGCAGGCCGCCATCGGTGCCGAGCAGATGGAACGGCAGATTCGCGTCGTCGTCGTCGCCGGCGAAGGCGATGCAGTACAGGCGCGCGTTCGATGTGTTCGCCAGTCGAAGGCGCAACCAGCCTGGACGCGCTTCGAACACAGGGTCGACGGTCCAGTTGATCAGCACCTTGTTGCCGATCCAATCGTCGGCGGCGATTTCGTGGACGATCTTGTTGCGTACCCCGAATTGCTTGTCGGAAATGCTCAGCGCGATGTCGTCGACGCCCCAGGTCAGCCCGAGTTTTTTCTGCAGGGCGAGCTCTTCGTCGTCTTCGACCACCACCAGCCCGGCCAGGCCTTTGTGCACCTGCAGCCCGGTCTGTCCGTGCGGATGCGCGTGATACCAGTACAGGCCCGCGCGGTTGCGCACCTCGAAATCGTAGTCGTGGCGCTGTCCGTGCCGCACCGGATGCAGGCCGCTGCCGTCGTTGATTTCATCCACCGCGAATCCGTGCCAATGGATGGTGGTGTCGTCGCCCAGGCGGTTTTCCAGACTGACTTTCACGCGTGCGCCGGTGCGCGCGAACAGGGTCGGGTTGTGCTGCAACTGCCCGGACGCGTTGCGATGCGTATAGGTCCACAGATCGGACGCCGCGCCTTCCAGCATCGGCTGCGTGAAAACGCCGGTCTGCAGCACGATCGATGCATCGGCCGCTTCCGAAGCTTCGCCCAGATTCGACGAAGCGCCCGGGATGCGCAGCTTGTTGCGGAACCGGGTCGCGCGTGTCGAGAGTCCGGGGCCGTCATGGCGATGGCGCAATCCGAAATATGCGCCGGTCGCGACCACGCCGGCAGCGACGCCCCCCACGAGCAATCTTCTTCTGTAAGGGCTGCTGGGCGCTTCGTCCATTCGCTAACGCTCTGAAATAGATGGGAAATATTATCTAGCTTGACAGTGCGAAGGCGGCAATGGCAAGGTTTTCGCGCCGTCGATGGCGCAAAATGCCATCTCTTGCCCGTGGAACGCTGGGCAGGTCGGGGGGAGTCGGTAGTCTGGCATTGCAGGGGAATGGATATGCGGCGATGGTTCTGGCTGGCGACGTTCCTGTGCGCCGTTTTCGTGGTGGCCGCGCAACAGTCGGGGCAATCGACCGAAATCGACAAGGGTTTCCTGTGGCTGCGCGCCCAGGTCCAGGCCGACGGTGCCGTCGCCGGTGAGGCGACATCGCAGGCCCTGCCGATACAGGTCCGCACCGAAACCCTGCATACCCTTGCGTTGCTCGACTCGCGCCCCGTCGAATTGGCCGACCGCATCGGTGGCCAGGCGCAGAAGCACACCGAACTGAAGGCCCGCAAAGCGCTTGCCCTGCGTCTGGCCAACCGCGATGCGCAGCAGGTCATCGCCGATCTCGGCCTGCAGCAGAATGCAGACGGCGGTTTCGGTTCGCGTCGCGAATACGGCAGCAATCCGCTCGATACCGCGTATGCGCTGATCGCGTTGTCCACGGCGCCCGATCCCGATCTCACCCGTGTCGGCAATGCGCTGACCTATCTGCGTACGACCCGGCTGTCGCCCTCCGGTTGGCCGGTGGGCGATCATCCGAGCATCCATGTCACCTCCGCCGTGTTGCTGGCGGCACAGGGTTGGTCCAGCCGTTTCCAGGTCGGCGATATCGTGGCTGCGGCGCGCGACTGGATGCTGGCGCAGCGTGCTGCCGACGGTACCTACGGCAATGTGGTCGACAACGCCAACGCATTGCTCGCGCTCACTACCCAGACGTCCGACAACACGATCCTCGGCCCGCTCGCGAGCGCGCTGAAACAGGCCCAGCTCGATAGCGGCAGTTGGGAGAACGATCCCTACGTCAGCGCGATCGCGCTGCGCGCGCTGTTCCGTTCCACCGTCGGCCTGCCGCCAAGCAGCACCGGTGCGATCGTCGGCACCATCGTCGATCAGGGCACCCGCGCGCCGGTGGCCGGCGTCACGCTGACGGTGCGCACTGCGCCCGATATCCGCGTCGCGACCGCCGCCGACGGCAGTTTCATGCTGCTGGGTCTCAATCCCGGTTCGCACACGGTCGATATCCAGGCGCTGGGTTACGTCTCGAAATCCTTCGTCGCCACGGTCAGCGCCGGCAACACGGTCAGCACCGGCGAAATTCCGCTGCAGAAGACCACGCTCACCGCGGAAGTCTTCGGCGTGGTGCGCAGCAGCGGGGGCGCGGCGCTCGCGAATGTGGTGGTGTCCTCCGGTACGGTGTCGGCCTTCACCGATGCCGGCGGCAATTACGCGCTCGCCGGTCTGAATGCCGGGGCCACGACCGTGACCTTCGCCGCCAACGGCTATCGCACGCTGGATGTGCCGGTCACGCTGGAACCCGGCAAGCGCTATCAGTTGTCGCCGACGCTCTATTCCACCGGACAGACGCCGCCGACCACCGCGACGATCCGCGGCGTGGTGACGAATCAGGCGACCGGACAAGCCGTTGCTGGCGCCAGTGTGCGCGTGGGCACGGTCACCGCGACCAGCACCGCGACCGGTGCATTCGAGATCGCGAATCTCGCGCCCGGCGCTTACAGCCTGACGGTTCAGGCGACCGGGTTCGTCTCGCAGCAGGGTTCGGTGAACCTTGTGGCGGGCATCAACAACGTCGGCACCATCGCCCTCGCACGCGCGCCCGACAGCTCCACGCTGGTCGGCGTCGTCACCGATGCGCAGACGCAGGCGCCCGTGGGCGGCGCGGTGCTGGTCGTGCAGGGACAGGCCGCGACGGCGGTGTCCGGCCCCGACGGTCGCTATCTGCTCTCGGGCATCCAGGGCACCGCGTTCACGGTGATCGCGAGTGGGCCGGGTTACAGCGCCCGCACCCTCAACGTCACCTTGCTCGCCATCGGCCAGAGCACGCTGGATGTCGAACTGCTGCCCATCGGCGGCAGCGATGTCGTGTTCGATTCGGTGACCGCCAATCGCCCGGTGTATCGCCCGAGCGGCGAGGTGGAACTCGAAATCGAAGTGCGCAACAGCGGCGCCGTCTCGGCCGATCTGGTGATCGACGCCGAAGTGCAGGATCCCGCCGGTAACGTCGTGTTCGTATTCAAGGCGAACGCCGTCGGCCTGGGCCAGAACCCGCCGAACCGGCCGCTGCGTTTCGAAGCCGGCACGTTGACCGAAGTGGAAATGGACTGGGTGTTGATCCGCCAGCCGGCGGGTGTCTACACCGTGATTGCGCGCGGGCGCGACGTGCAGGGCAATGTCCGCGCCGAAGGCACGACCCGTTTCACCGTCGATTCGATGCCGATCCTGGCCGGCGCGGTGATCGCCGATCCGCCGCTTGCGCAGGTCGATAGCGCGACGCCGGTCAGCATCCGCGCGGAGCTGACCAATCTCGGCAACGAATCGATCGGTGCCGGGCAAGTCGATCTGACGGTCACGCTCGAGGCCGCGGACGCCAGCCAGACAGGGGTCTCGCGCAGCACCATCGAAAGCGTATTCGCGTTCCCGAACCGTGCCTTCGCGCATCTCGACCGCGACGTCCAGGGCAATTTCTATACGGCCGAGAGCAACCGGATCAACAGGATTGCGCCTGACGGCACGATCAGCGTGATCGCCACGCTGGCGGGCATCACCGATCTGGCGGTGCAGGACGACGGCACCGCCTGGGTCTGCAACGCGCGCAATCTCCACCGGGTGTCGCCACAGGGCGCGGTGTCGACCGTCCAGCTCACCACCATCGGTAATTGCAGCACGCTCGATGCGGACAACAGCGGTCGTGTGCTGATCGGCGGCACCGCGATCGCCGGCAGCGATTCTCTGCTTGTGCGCTATCAGGCCGGTTCGCCCGAGCAGGTGCTGTGGCGGAACGGGCTGTATCAACCGATCGGCATGACGCGCCTGTCCACCGGCGGTTACGCGGTCGCGAATTATGGCGACGGCACGGTCAGTCTGGTGTCCGACACCGGAACGGTCTCGCCGTTCGCGACCGGCCTCGACCGTCCGTTCGACATCATCGAATTGCCGGGCGGCGATCTGCTGGTGGCCAACAGCGGCGCCAACAATCTGATCCGGATCGATCGCAACGCGCAGCGTTCGGTGTACGCGACCGGCCTCAACCAGCCGGTCGGTCTGTTGTTGCGCAACGACGGCGCTGTCTTCGTCAGCAACCAGGGCAACAACACGATCTCGCTGGTCGACACCTCCGGTCAGGTCGCGCCGTATACCCAGGGCTTCGCGCATTCGCCCGGCGGCCTCGCGCTCGATCCCGACGGCGCCATCATCGCGGCCAACGCCGGCGACGGAACCCTGAAGGCGCTCAGGAACGGCGCGGTCGAATCGATCGCCAGCGGTTTCGGCACCACCAATGCGGTAGTCAGCGACAGTCAGGGCAACCGCTACGTCTCCAATACCAGCGGACGGATCTATCGGGTCGCGTCGTCCGGCGCGGTGACCGAAATCGCCAATGGCATGGGCACGATCGGCGGCATGGCGCTGCAGAACGACAATCAGCTGCACGTCAGCGACGTCAACGCGCATCGCCTGGTCCATATCGACCTGCAGAACGGCACCCGGCAGTTCACCAACAGCATGTTCGTGAACCCGAATCTGATCCGTGCAGGGGCCGGCGGCCAGACCTACATCAACAATTCCCAGTTCATCTCCGTACGCAGGGCCGACGGTTCTGTCTCCAGATTCGCCAGCGTGAACGCCAGTGCGATCTCGGCGCGCCCGGAAGGCGGCCTGGCCGTGATCCGCAGCAATGCGGATGCCCAGTTCTATGCCGAAGACGGCAGTCTGCAGTCGAGCAGGACCGTACCGTACTACGTCTACAACATGACGGCGCGCGGCAACGGCAAGCTCATGCTGCTCAGATACAACGGCCGCTACGAACTCGAAGAGTTCGATATGGCGACCGGCACGCGCAGACTGATCGTGGCCCTGTCGGGCAACCCGAATTTCCTCGGCTCGGACTTCGATGGCAACGTCTATTACCGCGTCGGCACGGAGTTGCACCGCATCGATGCGGCGGATGCGGATACCCTGCTGACGATTTCGATCAACGGCGAATCGGTCCGGCAGATGAATTTCGCTGGCGATGGCAAGCTGCTGATCCAGTCGAATTCGAACAATCTCTACGAATACGATGCGTCGACCGGCATCACCACGCGGCGTCTGACCCTGTTCTCCACGGGCAACCAGTTCGTGCGCGACAGCGGCGGCAGATATCAGATTCTCGCGACCAACGGTCTGAGCCTGCTCAACAGCGCGGGCGCCGCATCGGGGTTCGCCGCCGGCTTCAGCTCGCCGCGCGGTGTCGCCTGGACCGGGACCGCACTGCGTTTCGTCGAAAGCGGCAGTTATCGCCTGCTGCAATTGGCCGCGCCCGCCGAGCTTCCGACCTTGCTTGGCGACAACTTCCTGGCGACCACGCTGGCCCACGACACCGGCTCGGGGTCGACGTTCGGCGTGGGTTATTCGAACCGGATGATGGAGTGGCGCGCGAACGGGACGCCGGTCGTCGTGTCGGCCAGTCTGCCCGGCGCCAACCACACCGGCATCGTGGCCCTGGGCGGCAACCGTTTCGCGATTTCCGACTACGCCAACAGCGCGGTATACCTCACTCAGCTCGGTACGATCACCGCCAAGTACGGCGGCATCGTGGGGCCGCGCGGCATGGCGTTCGATCCGGGCGGCAATCTGGTCGTCGCCAATTACAACGCGGGCAACGTGGTCAGGCTCGGCGGCACCGGCAGTGTGGGAGAGATCCTGCATAGCGTCGGCACGCCGCGCTACGTGAAATTCGCCAGCGATGGCGCGATGTGGGTGTCGATCAGCGGCGGCCTGCAGCGCGTCGCTGCGAATGGCAGCGTCACCGCCGTGCCGATGAGCCTGCCGGGCGCACCGGCGTCGAACAACAACGATTTCGAATTCGCCGGCAACGACATCATCGTCGCCGACTACAACACGGGGGTGCTGCGCACGCGCATGGGCGGCCCGACCGCGCTGATGTCCGGCGGTCTGCGCAGCAGCTACAGCGTCGCGTGGACGCCGGCTGGTTTGCCGGCGCTGATCGACAGCGCGACCAACGGCGTCTACGTATTGGAAGCCGGCGGCATGCGCCAGATCCATGCGCGCGTTCCGCAGGCGCGCCATCTGTCGTTCGAACCGCAGGGCACGCTGTATACCGCCGGCAACAACGTCGACATGACGCGCTATCTCGACGGCGGCC
The DNA here is from genome assembly GCA_046590925.1 of Lysobacteraceae bacterium. Taxonomy (GTDB): domain Bacteria; phylum Pseudomonadota; class Gammaproteobacteria; order Xanthomonadales; family Xanthomonadaceae; genus Lysobacter_I. The sequence goes on from JBKJTC010000103.1 coordinate 21,864, forward strand.
TGCAGACGCTGCGGATGGGCGCTCTGGTCTATCCGCTGAACTTCTCGGGACTGGTGGCGGTGTCCGACACCACTGCCTATGCGGTCTCGTATGCCTACAACCAGCCGCTCGGTCGTTACGAAGGCGCGATCTTCAAGGTCGTCACCACCAAGCCGACCGCACCGGCGGCGGTGGGGCAGGTGGTCCATACCCGATCGGTGCCGTTCACCGGGTTGTCGACGGTCCAGGATCTGCTGAACGTGGATTTCGGCACCTGGCGACCGCCGTACGCGGGCGACTTCAAGCTCGAGGTTTCGATCGTCGGCGTCGAAGGCAAGTTGACGAACTTCATCCATGTCGGCGCAGCGGCCGTCGGCACGTTGACCGCGAACCCCGACGAACTGCCTCCGGGCGATCAGATCGCCAGCATGCGTCTGAATCTGAGCGGCGGCGACTTCACTTCGCTCTCGCGCGTCGAGCTTGCGCGTCTGCGCAAGGTCGTCGACATTTCGTTCCCGTCGGGCATCGCCGCGGATCGCGCGGGCAACATCTACTTCACCACCGCCGACAGTCTGTACAAGGTGACGCCGGCCGGCGTGCGCACGACCATCGCCACCGGACTCAGCTTGCGCTTCGGCCTCGCGGTCGACAGTGAGGAGCGTCTTTACTTCCTGCAGCGCAACGCGGCCGGCCGTTACGACGTGATGCGTGCGAACACCAGCGGGCAATATGCGGTCTTCGCGCGGATCGATACCGCATCCGCTTCGGGCGTGGCGGTGGACAGCCTCGACAACATCTTCGTCGCATCGCCCGGAAAACTGACCAAGATCAGCCCGCAGGGCGTGGCGACGATCGCGGCGACCAGCGGTTTCCCGAGTCCGCGCGGCATCACCGTCGACGGCAAGGACAATATCTACGTCCAGAACGACAACAATCTGGTGGCGCAGGTCACGCCGGACGGTCGCGTGTTCCAGCTCTTCGCCGGCGGCGATGGCGTGGAGAATCCGGGCTTCGAGGGCGACGGCTACCCGAACATCACCGCCGACTGCAGCGACAACCTCTATATTGCGACCTACCAGTGGAGCAAGATCGGGCAGTCGGGCGAAGAACACACGCTGGCGCAGATCGTTTCGCGCACCGGTCACGTGGGTCTGCTGGTCGATACCAGCCGGACGGTTCCGCGCCTGAACGACATCGACTATCTGGCGTTCGACAAGTTCGGCCAGCGTCTGATGCTGTGGGATCACGGTACTTCGGCGATCTATTCGATCCCGGTGACCTGCGGCGCGATCAGTGTCGATGCGCATCTGTTCAGTCTGCCCGGCCAAGCCTTGACCGGCTTCACCATCCCGCCCAGCGCCACGATTCCGATGGCCGACGGCCGCACCGAATACGTCTGGAGCCTGCGCGACGTGACCGCACAGGGTCTGTCCATCGATTTCGGCGCGCCGCTCAGGAATCTGGTGCTGGGCGAATCGCGTCAGACCATCGACTCGGGCTACCTCGCGTTCCAGAACTCGTTCACATCGGGCGTGTTCACGGTGCCGCTGGAGATCCCGAAAATCTCCGTGACCAATCTGGTCGAGTTGACCGTGGCCACCGACAAGCCGGAGTACGCCGCGAACGAAGTCGTGCAGATCACCTCGCATCTGCGCAACCCCTATCCGCGCCAGGTCGACGGCACCCTGCTGATCGAAGTGCTGGATGCGCAGGGCATCCTCGTCGATGAGATCGATCGGGGCGATGTCTCGATTCCCGCCAACGACACTCGTTCGATCGTCGACAGCTACAACGTCGGCACGATCCTGCCCGCCGGCTACAGCGTGCGCGCGCGCCTGCTCGACAGCACCTTGAACACCGCCGAAGCGAGCGCGGATTTCGCGGTGCTGCCGGCCAATCTCGATGCCGTCGCCGATGCCAGGCTGCTGGTCGACAAGCCGGTCTACAACCCGACCGATCGCGTCGCCATCACCTCGTCGGTCTACAACCGCTCCGCCAACGTCAACCTCGACGACCTCGTGCTGATGGTGCGCGTGTACTCCGGGTCGGGTGTGTTGCAGTACACAGGCGGCCATACGGTCGGCATGCTGCTGCACCGCGCGACGCGCACGTTCACCGCCGATCAGGTGCTCGACAACGCGGCTCCGGGCACCTATCGGGTGGTCCAGGTGCTGCAGGATGGCGCCGGTCGCGTGTACGACACCGACGAGACCAGCTATGTCGTGGTGTCCACCGGCGAAACCGGCATCGGCGTGAACGGTCAGATCGCTGCGCTGCCGGCGACCGCGGAAGTGGGCATGTCGATCTCGATCGATGCGCATGCATCCAACACCGGCAACGCCGATCTCGACAGCGGCACGCTGATCGTGCGCGTGCTGGACGTCGACAACGAGACGCTGCTGCAGAGCTGGGAAACGGGCGCCGCGATTCCGATGGGCGGCAGCCAACCGTTGAACCATGCCTGGTCTTCCGCGCAAGCCGCGGCCGGCGACTATGCGGCCACGCTGTCGTTGCGCATCGGGCAGGAAGAGCGCCTGCTCGCGACCACGCGGTTCCGGTTGACCCAGCCGACGGTCAAGGTCGGGCTGCGCCAACAGCTCCAAGATCGAGGCAAGCTGCTGGTGCTGGCATCGTGCATCCCGGGCGAAGCGCCCGAATGCGCCGATCGCCGCAAGCTCGAGATCGAGCAACTGCTTACCGGCCTGTCGATCGCGCATGCCGTCACCACCTCGCGCGATACCTTCGAATTCCTGATGCGCAGCGACGAATTCGAGGCGTACTGGATTTCGGGCGGTTCTCTCAAACTCGACCAGATGCTGGCGGATGAAGTCATCGAAGCGACGATCCGCGGCGACGGGTTGATCATCGATGGCGTGCACGACTCGCGCAATGCGCTGCTGCACGCGCCGATGGGCGTGAAGTTCCAGGGCAAGCTGCCGCTTCAGCAGATCGTGGTCGAGATGGACGACACCGCGATCTACGACCCGACGCAGTTCGACATCCTCGACAAGATCGTCCGCTTCACGCTGGTCGGCGCGCAGGTCCACGGCCGGACCAACAACGGCTACCCGGCGGTGCTTACCCACGATTCCGGTCGCGGCCATACCGTCACCTTCAGCTTCGACTTCGTGGAGACGATCAAGCGATCGACCTCCGCGGCGGCGATGCGCGACGTATTGCGCCGCGCGGTCGAACACGCGCTGTCGGGCGAGTCGAGCGGCCTCGCGGCCGGGCAGACGTTCGGCATTCTCACCACGGTGAGCAACCTGTCCGGGCAGACGCCGGCCTGGTTGCGGATCTTCGCCGCGCAGCCGTTGTCGATCCTCGGTACCTATCCCAACGCCGGGACCAGCGACGCCAATACGGCCGCGTGGCGCTTCGATCTGGATGTCGCCCAGGAACGCCAGTTCACCACCTGGCTGCGCGCGCCGGATCGGGACGGCAGCTATCTCGTCGAAGCCGAGGCCGGTGTCGGCGGTATCGTCGGCAGCAACGCCATGGCCCAGGCGGTCACCCCGGTGAGCGTGGTCTCCAGCGCCTGGTTGATCGCCGATCTGACCGCGCAGGTGCGGGCCTTGCGGCCGACCCGCAGCCACGAAGTCCAGGCGCTGCGCATGGTGCTCGAAGACCTCGAAATGGCGCGCGGCAAGGTCGCCAGCCGGGAATACGGACTTGCGATCAGGATCCTGATCCGCGCCCGCGATTCCCTGCTCAGAGTCACAACGGTGGATGTGTCGTCGACGCGGCTCGCGTTGTCGAACTATCTCGCATTCGTCGAACGCACATCGACGCAACAATGAATCCGGGTCGTGGCCGCAGGCACACGCTGCGGCCACGGTTGCGATGGGGAAACGCATGAAGCAGGATTTCAATCTCGGACTCACGCTCGCGCTGGCTGCGCTGGTCGCCGTGGTGGGCATTTCCCATCCGGAACCGCTGTATGCCCAGGCCACTGCCGAAAGCCCCGCGCAGAGCGAGCCGCCACCGCCGGCGACCCTCGATGCGGCGACGGTGGGAGAAGCCGAAGCGGCGCGCCGTCTCGCCAGCGTCGCCAAGATCGCGCACAGCCTGCGCTCGGCCGATGCCGCGACCCGTGAAGAACAACTCGCGCTCGCGGATGAGCTGGGTCGGGCGGTGGTCGCGCTCGGCCCGATCGAATATCTGTTCGGCGCGCCCGGCGAAGAGAAGCGCGAAGAACTGGATCGCATGTCCTACCGCATGCGCGGCAATCACGGCGACGGCGAACGCGACATCATCGGGCGCATGGTCGCGTTCCGCGCGAAGGCCAACGCATTGCACGCAGCGCGCATCGCCAACGACCGCGACGCGATGCTCGCCGCTGCCCGCACCCTCGCCGAGTCGCTCAAGGACCAGGACTTCAATGGCGGCTTCAAACCCGTCGACCCCGAAAGCGTGCGTCGCCTGGCCACGAAGAAGATCGAACGCGCGCCGGCGATGACCCGCGATGCGCTCGACGCGCTGACCGAAGCCGCGCCGCCGGCGCTGGAAAGCCGCGACGACGCATCTTCGGCCACCGCGAGCCTGCTCGCGGAAGCCGACGGCAGGGCCGCCACCCGCGCGCTGAGCCAGGACGCGGCGGAAGTGACCCCGCGCATCCAGGCGCTGGCGGATCAACTGGGCAACAGCCCGATCCGCATCCACAACTGGGTGCACGACAATATCCGCTTCACGCCGACCTACGGCGTGCTGCGCGGCGCCGACCAGACCCTGATCGCGCGTCAGGGCAACGCTTACGACACCAACGCCCTGCTGGCGTCCCTGCTGAATGCCTCCGGTTACAGCACGCGCTATGTCTACGGCACCGTGCAGGTGCCGATCGCGCAGATGCAGAACTGGCTGGGCAATACCCGGACCGGCGACGACGCGCTCGATCTGATGCTGATGGGCGGCATTCCGGCCCAGTACCTCGTGTCCGGCGGACGCATTTCGGCGATCCGGTTCGAACACCTGTGGCTGGAAGCGCACGTCGACTTCATTCCGTCGCGCGGCGCCATCGAACGCAGCCCGGATACCTGGGTGCCGCTCGACGGCAGCTTCAAGCAGTACACGTACGGCCAGCCGATGAATCTGCTGGCCGCGACCGGCTGGAATCCGGTGCCGGCGCTGCAGCATGTGGCCGACACCGCCGTGCGCGGCACGGACGGTTCCATTACCGGCCTCGACCTGAACTATTACGCCGATTCCGTCGACGACTACCTCACGCGTGCCGCCACCCACATCGAGGCGACCGCGCCGGATTCCGATATCGATGATGTCTTCGGCGCGCAAACGATCGTCCCGCTGGACGACGAAGTGCTTGCGGGCACGCTGCCGTACCGGGTCGTCGTTCGCGGCACGCCGCAGGCGACGCTGCCGGATTCGCTGAAGAACTTCATGGTCGTCAACCGGTACGACACCCGTACCGACTTCGCGCTGGAATCGCCCAATATGACCGTGCGCGTGCCCACGCACAGTCTGGGCGGCCATTCCGTGTACGTCGACTATGAGGCGGCGACGCAGGAACAGCGGGATGCGCTGCTCGGTTATGCCGAACGCAATGCCGCGAGCCTGTCGCTGTCGGCATTCAGCGTGCGGCCGGTGCTGCGCATCGGCGATACCGTGGTGCATACCGACAGCTACGTGCGCATGGGCACGAAGCAGATGTGGACCACCGCCATCGTCGACCCCCACGGTCGCGGCTCGTTCGGTTTCGAGCCGCACGAATACTCGGCGGGTTCGCAGATCAGCTTCACGCCGAACCTGGGCGGCATCACCCCCGAGCAATTCAACGCCTTCCTCGATCCGCTGCCGGATACCGCGACGCTGCCGGTGATGCAGGGCCTGCATTTCGCGGGCCTGCAGTACTGGTTCATGAGCGACATGATGGGCGACCTGAGCGCCCGGGGCTGGGGCGGCAGCTTCCTGCGTCGCCCGTCCGTGGGCGCGTTCGCGATTCCGCTGGAAGTCACCTATTTCTTCGGCATTCCGCGCACCGGCTTCTATGTCGGGCAATCCACCGACATCAAATCGGACAATATCGGGGTCGCCAACAGTAATCCCGAAAAACGCCGGCTGATGGCGATCCAGTACGGTGCGCAGGCGTCGTTCAACGAGAGCCTGACCTGGGATCTGATGCTCAGTGGCCAGCCCGGCTACGGCATGTCGGCGACGAGCATGCTGTTGCGCGCCAGCGAGGCGCGCACGCCGATCCATGTCATCACCCGGGACAATGTCGCGGCGATCATGCCGAAACTGCAGTTGAGCGCAGATGCCGAGAGCGAGATCGCGCAGTCGGTCGCCGCGGGACTGGTCGCGATCGTTCCCGAGCGCGAACACAAGGACAACCGTTCCGCGGGTGCGGGCTACGTCATCCTGGATCCGGACAGCGGCTCCGGCCTCTATCGCATCGAGGGCGGCCTGAACGGCGCGATCAACATCGGCTGTATCGCCAAGGCGGTCTCGCTCGAACTGCTGTGCCGTTCGAAAATGGCGAAGATCCTCGCCAGGCGCATCGCCCGCTGGGGCGCGCGCATCCTCGGCGGCCTGACCGTCGCCGCGGTGCTCGGCCCCGCGGCGCTGCCCGTGATCGCCGTCGTCGGCGCGGTGTTGTGGACCATCGAAATCATCATGACTGCCATGGAAGTGATGATGTGGGTCCGCATGATCATGAACGGCATCGAGAATCTGACGCCGGAAGAGCTCGCGGAACTAGGCATCGATGCGATGGCCGCAGCCGTCTGCAATTACTCGCCGCCGTGTTTCGGCGGCGGCGGTGGTGGAGGTGGCGGCAACGGTCGGGGTGGCTTCGGCGGCGGCTTCGGCGGCGGCCGTCCGCGCAGAGGCAATCCGGTCAGCGTCGACAGCGGCGTCAAATTCCAGACCGAAACCGATTATGTCGGCGGCGGCGCCTTCCCGCTGGTCTTCGAGCGGCACTACCTGAGCTATCTGCCCAACGGCAGCGCCCTGGGTCACAAGTGGACCAACCGCTACTACAGTCGCATCAGACTCGCGCCCGACGCGAGCCCGACCGATCGCCCCGAAGCGGCGCTGGCCGCGCGCGGCGACGGCAGCCTCTTCCAGTTCGTCTATCGCAACGGGACTTATGTCCCCAGCGGCGACGTGCCCGAACGTCTGGAGCGCAGCACGGATCTGTTCGGCCGCACCGCCGGCTGGCTCTACACCAACATCGACGATGAAACCGAAACCTACGACGCCGACGGCAAACTGCTGAGGATCCGCAGCCGGGCAGGGCTCGAACAGGTTCTGAATTACAACGCTGCCGGCCAGCTGATCCGGGTCACCGACGATGCCGGCCGTTCGCTCTCGTTCGAATACGATGCCGCCACCGCGCAGCTCACGCGGATGACCGATCCGCAGAATCGCAGTTACGTTTACGAATACAGCGAATACGGCAGCCTGGTGAAGGTGACCTATCCGGGCCAGACCTCGCGTCAGTACCACTATGAGACGTCCGGCCGAGGCTCGCTGCTCACCGGCATCACCGACGAACGCAATGTGCGTTACGTCAGCTGGAAATACGATTACCGCAACCGCGCGATCGAATCGGTCTATGCGGGCGGAGCCGACCGCTACACCTTCGATTTCGGCGACAAGAAAACGACCGTCGTCGATCCCTACGGCGCGACCAGCACCTTCCTGTTCCGGCAGATCCAGGACACGCAGTACGCCACCTCGGCGAGCCAGCCCTGTTCGAGCTGCGGCGCAGGCACCGCCAGCACGTCCGAGTACAACGGCAACGGCGACCCTGTGTGGGAGCGCGACCACAACGGCAACCTCACCGCCTTCAGCTACAACAGCCGCAGATTGCTGACCCAGGTGACGCAGGCCTCCGGTACGGCCGAGGCCCAGACCCGTTCCGCGCAATGGCACCCGACCTGGCGCCTGCCGACGCGCATCAACGAACCCGCGGCGTCCAGCGGTTCGATGGTGATCGACTTCACTTACAACAGTCGCGGCCTGCCCGAAACCCGCACGATGACGGCCGACGGCCAGACGCGCACCTGGCGCTATACCTACAACGACCGCGGCCAGATCCTGACCGAGGACGGCCCGCGCACGGATGTCGGCGACATCACCCGTTACACCTACGATGCGCAGGGCAATCGCGCCACGATGACCGACCCGAACGGTCTGGTCACGCGATATACCGACTACGACGCCAGCGGCAAACTGCTGACGATGGTGGACCCGAATGGGACCAGCACGCTGTATGGATACGATGATCGGGATCGTGTGCGCACGGTGACCGAACTCCCGGCCGGCAGCAGTTCGGGCGAAACCATCGTCTACGGTTATGACGGCGCAGGACATCTGACGCTGCTGCAGATGCCAGATGGCAGTGCGCTGAACTACGGCTATGACGATGCGGGTCGCTTGACCAGTGTGCGCGACACGTTGGGTAATCGCATCGTCTACACGCTGAACAGCGCGGGTGATCGAGTCAAGGAAGACAGCTACGATCCAAGCAATACCCTGGCGCAGACGATGAGCCGCGGCTTCGATCAGCTGGGCCGGATGAAGCAACTCAATGGTGCCGATGCGGACGATGTCACTACCTTCGATTACGACGCGAAAGGCAACGAAACCTCGGTGAGATCGCCGCTTCACGCGCAAGCGGACAGCAGCCAGTACGACGCGCTGGATCGTCTGAAGGCGAGCATCGATCCGTTGAACGGACAAGTGGGATATCGCTACGACGCACAGGACAACCTGCGCGAAGTCAGCGACCCGCGCGGCCTGAAGACCGGATATACCTACAACGGTTTCAATGAGCTGATATCGCTGGCCAGCCCGGACACCGGCAATACGCAATATCAATACGATGCCGCGGGCAATATCTCCGCAAGATCCGATGCCCGCGGCATCAGCGCGAGTTATCGCTACGATGCCGCGAGTCGTTTGATCGGCATCACGTATCCGGATGAAACCCTGGCCTATGCCTACGATGAAGCAGCAGGCGGCGTTGGGGCGAGAGGGCGACTGACTACGCTTAGCGACGGCAGTGGCAGCACGCGCTACGTCTACGATGCACAGGGACGGGTGACGGCCAGACTGCAGCAGCTCGGCGCGGATACGAACGCCGCCGCGCGTAAAACCGTGGGCCTGGCTTACGACGACGGCTTGATGAGCGGCATGCGTCTGCCATCGGGCGCGCAGATGAGTTACCGCTACGGCACTGATGGCCGCGTGTTGGAGATCAGTGTCAACGGCCAGGTGATCGTCGCGGAGGTCGAGCATCATCTGTTCGGTGAACCCAGCGCTTGGCGCACGCCGGCGGGCCGCTATCAACGCAGCTTCGATCTGGATGGGCGTATCGGGAGTTATACCCGTGCCGCCGCTACCACTGTCCTAGAGTACGACGCGGCAGGACGGGTCGTACGCCAAGGCGATTGGACATACCGATACGACGATCTGGATCGTCTTGCCGCTGCCGACGGCGCTCAGGATCTGAGCTGGCGATACGACGCCACCGGCAACCGCACGCAGCAGACCGCTGCGGGTACGACGACAGTCGAGACGAATTACGGCATCGATCCCCTCAGCAATCGTCTTGCGAGTATCGACAGCAATGCGAGGCAGTATGACGCGGCGGGCAATACTACCGGTGCAGACGGCAAGACCTTCGTCTACAACGGTCGTAACCGCATGTCGGAGGTGCGTCAGGGCGGAGTCACCCTCGCGCGCTATGCATACAATGCGTTTGGCGAGCGGGTATGCGTGGCGAACAATGGTGGTAGTTGTCCGACGTTGACTAATGCCGGCAGCAATTTTCGTCAGTATGTTTACGACGAAAACGGCCACCTCATCGGCGAATACGATAGCAATGGCGGTCTGATCGCCGAACATCTGTGGTTGGGCGATACGCCGGTTGCCGTGTTGAAGCCTGCCACGACTGCGCAGACCTTCGGTGGCACGCTAGCTGGCGATGTTGCGGCGTACTTCGTGCACCCGGATCATCTCGACACGCCGCGCACGATCGTCAATGCGAGCAACGCAGCGGTGTGGGCGTGGGACAGTGCGCCGTTCGGCGATACGTTGGCGAATGAAAACTCGAGTGGGCTGGGTCAGTTTTCGTATGCCTTGCGGTTTCCGGGCCAGCAATTCGATGCGGTGAGCGGGCTGCATTACAACTACTTCCGCGATTACGAGACGTCAGTCGGCAGATACATCGAAGCTGATCCGCTCGGATTCACGACAAGCTTCGGCTTGTATGGGTACGTAGACTCGGATCCGTTGTATTTTACCGATCCATCGGGATTGAAACGCAAGACTCCCACCCGATCCGTCTGCGGTTGCACAGTCATGGGCAAGGGGCAAAATACAGGCGGCAGAGGCCATGGCAGGCGGTCCGAACAAATCGCCAATCTCATGGCTTGTAGTGGTCAGTACATCAGAGTGGGCATCAATATCGCAATCAGGACTCTAACGGGAAGAAAAGACGATCCTCGTTATCGGCCCGATGTCTGTGGCGAGCGTTGCGATGGAACGATCGATGTCGTGGAAGTCCCTTCGCCGACGGACGATGTGAATGATCTGATGAATCGCGCTAACCAGGGTCTTGGCAATCTTGGCGGAGGCTCGAAGCCCGGAAAAATCCGGATCACTCCGAAATGCTGCAAGAAATAGAGCTCACATGAACGAACTCGCTTATGACTTTCTGTTCTTCAGGTTCAGGAGGCCGCCAGATGCAGACGCTTGGTCGATCTTCGCGATCGACCAAGTCGAATGTCATGGCGATGCGCCATCCCTGATTGGCGGGAAAAAGTCTGGATGGGTGAAGGCGCCGAAAGATCGGGCGACGCTCATTCGGAAAATCGCGGCATCGAATAATCGATCAATCCAAGGCGGCAAGAACCCGCGCAGTAATGACCCGATCGACGGATGGGGTATTTACGCTAGCGCGACCGGCTTCGGTGCGAACCTCTGCCGTTATCGCGAATCGCCTGGGCATCTGCACGACTGGATGGCGTCTGTCGCCAGAAAATTGGCAGATATTTCTGAAATAAGCCATGGGTTCGGCTATTCCGGGCGCAGCCCTAAAGATGTTTTTTTCGGTATGGGAATGTCGGCGGGAAAGCCAAGCGCAGAACTCGCGCCCATTTTCTCCGATGAGGAAAAAGTTGCACGGTGGTTCCGCGCCTGCATGTGGAACACGGATGTCGGCTATATCAGAGATGCATTTCCGGTCAATATTTTGAGCAATGTCTTTCTGGAGACGGCGCTGCCGGGCATGGAAATGACGAAGGTATTGGCGAAGTATGGCGGCCTGACCCAGGTCGAGAACGAGCTGCATTTGTGGTCGATCGAGACCGAGGAGAACCGCTCCAAGGCGTCTTCATTTCTCGCCGAACACCACCTTTCCGTATCATCTCATCCATATGGAAGCTATAGTCAATTGAAAGGAAATACTTCGCGGCCATAGTGAATAAGGCTAGATGAGCGATCCGAGAGGCAGAAGTTTGATTAGTGGTCGGCCGTCAGAAAATATCGATGATGGACTTCGAAAAAATACAACTGCACAAGGCTGGCGCCGTCTCGGCAACGGAAGAGGACGCGTACTGGCAGATCGGATTCACCGACGATGCACAGAATCCGGCAACCTATCTGCTCGTTCAAAATGCATTCGAGTTTACGGATGAAGAGCGCGCGAACGGGATGGATAGTCACTATGTTGAGCTGAACGATCAGTCGCTGTCGAACTATGGCGGAATTGAGTCGGTCGTTCTGCTCAGGGACAGGATCTATTTCGAGTTTACGCCGGAAACAGGTGAGTTGTTCGAGCTTCAGGGCGGTCTTGGCCTGCAGTTCGAGTTGTCGGATGCTGATTTCGACAGCTTCAAAATTATCGCTGAACACATTTTCGATCGTAGGCTACAGACATTGTCTTGATCTCTAAGAGCCTATCCCAATAGGCCTGTGGCATTCCACGTAATGATGCCAAGCGCGAGATGCAGCATGCCCAAGTATGTGTCTGCTCTCTTCTCCCAGCGCACCAATATCCTTCGAAAACGATTGAGCCAGCTATGCGTCCGTTCCACAACCCAACGACGAGCCCGAAACCCTGCTTTGCGCTTGATCCCTTGAGCCTCTTCTCCGCGCGTTCGAATGTGCGCGGTAAACCCAAATGACTTCACGATCTCGCGCACTTCGTCGTAGTCGTACCCTTTGTCCATACACAGCCCCTGTGGCGAAGATTTCTTCGGACGCGGCCGCTTGATGGCAATCGCCTCCAGCGTCGGCTTCACCAGCTTCATGTCATGCCGGTTCGCGCCCTCCACCACGACCGCCAAAGGAATCCCCTTCGCCTCGGTCAAGAGGCTGCGCTTGACCCCTTGTTTGCCACGGTCCGTCGGATTTGCGCCTGTTTTTTTGAGCCAGCAAGCGGCGCCTTCGTCATCGCACCATCCATCGACAGCCACGACCAATCGATCCCCTTCAACTCATCGTAGGCGAGCAAGCCTTGCTGCCAGAATCGCTCAAACACCCGCGCATCCACCCATTCAACGAAACGCCGATGGGCTGTGCTGCTCGAACAAATCCCCGTCGCATTCAGCGCGTTCCATTGGCAGCCGGTACGCAGCACAAACAAGATCGCAGTCATGGCGGCTCGGTCATTCACCCGGGGTCTATGGCACCCCAAGGGATGTGGATTGGGGCAGTGTTGGGGCAGCAATGGCTTGAGCACATCCCATAGTTCATCCGTGAGCGCCCATGACGGTGATCCTGACATCGTTTCAACACCACATTTCTATTGCGATGAAGCATTATCACCTATTGGGATAGCCTCTAAGAGGAGCTGATTGCGGAGATGCAGCCAGTATCGATGATGGTCCGTAATCGCAAAATAGTGTCTTCGATCGAACGTTACGGCTGGCACTGCATTTCGGTGCCCGGCGAGGAGGTAGGGCAATTCGATTTTTCGTATTCGATCGGTTTCGAAGAGACGCTGAAGCATCCGGAGGTATCCATCTTCGGGCTTCCTTCGAAAATCGCGTCGCCGATCATCACGAACTGCTATGACCTGGTGCGAAAAGGGCATCCGCTTGAAGTCGGAAAGGACTATCTGGGTTTATTGTCGGGTGGGTACAGGGTCATGGTGGGTGGCTTCGCGAAGCCATCCCATCATGCCGACTATTTCGGGGCGGGGACTGAATATCACGGCTGCGAAGTGCGGATGCTGGTTCTGTTGTGGCCCAATCGCAGCGGCGTGTTTCCTGTGGGTATGGAGGGGCATCCTCAGCGCGAAGCGATGTGGGTGACGTCCGACTGAGCGTTTTTTCGATATCGCGCCTCGGTGTGGATGGTTTTCGTCCCGGAGGTTTTTCGGCCTGCGAGTCAGAGTCGAGCTTGCGTGGATCCTGAAGCGGCCGTCTTTTTGCGACACGACGATGCATCGCGTCGCTGGTGCGGCGGCCCCTCTCTTCCATGGCTCCGCTGCTCTCCGTCAGACGATATCCTTGCATTCGACGTCTCCCGGCTTGCGTACGCACATCGATGGAGCATGGTTCCTGCGCGCTTGCTCGAACGCTACCATTGCGTTCTGTCCACCAAGAACCGTCCGCATGCCCGCCGTTCGCCGAATGAATCTGCTTCTCGCGATCGCCCTGCTGCTGGGCGGCGCGACCCACGCGCACGCACAGGACGCGGCAGCGACTCATGCGCTGCAGGACCTGCAGCCGAAGATGGTCGAATGGCGTCGCGACCTGCATCAGCATCCTGAACTCGGCACCCATGAAGTCCGCACCGCGAAACTCGTCGCCGATCAGTTGCGGGCGCTGGGCCTGCAGCCGCGCACGGGCATCGCGTCCACGGGCGTGACCGCGATCCTCAAGGGCGGCAGGCCCGGCCCGCGCATCGCGATCCGCGCCGACATGGATGCGTTGCCGGTGACCGAACAGACCGGTCTGCCGTTCGCATCGAAGGTCGTGGGCACCTATCGGGGTCAGCCGGTCGGGGTGATGCATGCCTGCGGTCACGATGCGCATGTGGCGATGCTGGGCGTGGCGTCGGCGCTGGCGGCGGCGAAGGACGAACTGCCGGGCGAGGTGATGTTCATGTTCCAGCCCGCTGAGGAAGGACCGCCCGAAGCCGGGCAGGATTTCGGCGCGGCGTTGATGCTGAAGCAAGGCATTTTTTCCGAGTTCAAGCCGCAGGCGGTGTTCGGTCTGCACGTCTGGGCAGGATTGCCGGTGGGCAAAGTCGGTACGCGCAGCGGCGCGTTGATGGCGAGCGCGGACGAGTGGACGCTGACCGTTCGCGGCAAGCAGACGCATGGGTCGCGACCTTGGGACGGTGTCGATCCGATCAGCATCGGCGCGCAGATCCTGCTGGGTACGCAGTCGATCATCGCGCGTCAGGTCAACATCGCGGCCACGCCGGTGGTGCTGACCGCTGGCCAGTTCCAGAGCGGCGTGCGCTTCAACATCATTCCCGGCGAAGCGACGCTGGTGGGCACGCTGCGCACGTTCGATCCCTCGGTGCGCGAAGACGTGATCGCGCGTTTCCGGCGCACCGCCGAGGATTTCGCGCATGCCGGCGGCGGCAGCGCCGAACTGCGGGTGGTCAACAACGCGCCGGCCACGATCAACGATGTGGCGCTGGCGCAGCGCGGTCGCGCTTCGCTGGAGCGCGCGCTGGGCGCGGACAATGTAGTGGAAATGCCGCTGGTGACCGTGGCCGAGGACTTCTCGCAATATTCGACGGTGGCGCCGACGCTGTTCTTCTTCGTCGGCTCTACCGCTCCCGGCATCGACCCGGCGAAAGCGCCGATCAATCATTCGCCGCAATTCCTGCTGGACGAACAGTCGTTGCAGGTCGGCAGCCGGGCGATGCTACAGGTGGCGTTGGACTATCTGGGGTCGGACGCACCCTGAGTGCTGCGCCATATGACAGGCGGTTGCCAAGAACCAGGATACCAAAAACACAGGACACCCACATTCTCCCCCAAAAAACGGAAAGTCTTCTCTGGCCCATGTTTTTGCCTGTTTTTGACCCCAACAGTTTCAGGCTATTTCCAAGCGCCCAGATAACCCGTTTGGGCATTCTTTTCGTGAACTTCGCGTCGATACTCCAGCCAGATGAGATCCGCCCAGTCATTCATGGCGAACCTTTCGTAACGAGGGATCCTGGCGATCTCGTGGAGAAAGCCTCGATCGATTCCCGAGGCGAACCCCTCCACGCTGTACGTATTGCATTCCAATAGAATGCGCTCGAACGGCCAATGCTTGAAGGCATAGCTCGCGCCCGCCATGAAGCCGTACATGCTCGCGCCGGTCTTTCTATGCTGTGGCGACGCAATGCATGCCATCTTGGCATGGCCGCTCGCCAGGTTGGCATCGTAGATGGACACGTAGCACACCGGGGTTCGAGTGGATTCGGAGATGCACAGAAAGTGGGCAAGCGTGCCTGCCCACAAATGCGTTCCGAACGCTTCCGGATCCGGAGTCGCGCCTCGATACCGCCAAACACGCGCGTTCTCGATCGCGGTGAACCACTGGTACAGCATATCGACGTCAGCCGGTCGAACGGGTTTGAGTTCGATCTTCATTGTGTTTTACGAGTTTCCTGGGACGGTTCCGATCCAGCATTCACCCCGGAAAAGGAGGGGAATTCCTGCCGCAGTTTGCGCATGATTTCGTTCTCTGCATTGGACATCCAATTGCCAGCTCCGGACGAGGAAAGGCACCGCGCATCCGCGGCGTAGATACGCATCTCCAGATTGCGAAGCTCCGTCCGGACATTTTCCGGGATCTCCTGGAAGGATTCGTTGGTCGACTCGCTGAGCGCCTCCTTCTCCGCTTCGCTCAACCCCCTTCGCTCGAATGATCGCATCAGGGCTTCTTGCAGATGCTTCTGGAGGAAATCTTCCGCCATCGCGCGTGATTCATAGGGGCCATATCGCGTCCGATACCCGGCTGAAGCCATGCACGCTCTCCATGATTCGCTCAAATCCCGATAGGCCTTCGATTCGCCGTGCTCCCTCATCAGCGCGCTCGTGCGCGTGTGCATGTCCGCAGGCGCGAGATTGTCGTTGATGACGCTGGCCGTTCGCACGGCACATTTCGAGGCGACGTCTTCCGCCTTGGCGGCCTGCTCTTTCGTAAGGGTGGGCGGTTTTACTGGCGCTGCCGAGGCTTTTCGAGTCGCATCCAACGATTCCAGATACTCCTCGACCACGCCGAACCCATGCTTGCTCCGAAACGCCGCGATGTCATTCCCTTTCAGGCTGGCGGTCTGGCTTCTCGGTTGGTCCGTCGAGTCTTCCGCGGGAGGCGTCAGCCCGTTTTCCGAATAGCATTTCGCCCGCTCATCCACGACCTTCCTGCTGATACGTTGATGCAATGCGTCAGACTGCACGACGCCGAGATATCGATTCAGCGCATCGCCTGGACGTTGTGTGAGGAGCGCGGAAGCCGTCGCTGTGGCAACGGCTTCCTTGCGCGAGTGGGCGCGCGTTGGATTCCCGCCGTCGAGCGGGCCTCCCTGCCCGACCGCAACGACAGGCGGATCGCTATCGCGGGGTATGACGCTCCACGCCGAGCGGTCCATCATCAGGATCAGCGCCGCGGCCGCGACCGCGATGCCGATGGCAGTCTTCTTGTTCCACCAAGCTGGCATCTTCGGCGACTACCATCTACAGCTGCTGGTGAACGTGTTGTCCGGTTCGCTCCACGCCTTCAGCAGGCCGAACGTATTCTGATCGCGGATGGTGAGCAGGTTGTAGTTGGAGCAATATCCCTGAAAATTAGTGCCCCATGTCCGCACATCGGACATTTTCCGGATTTCATAGTGGACGTGCTTGGTGCCGGTCCCGGAATTGGACATTTTCATCAGCACCTGACCGGCAGCCACATAGTTGTCTTTGTTGACCTGGCGGTTTTTTCCGTGGCAGTACAGCTTGCCGTATCCGGCGCCGCTGGCCACATTTCCGGTCCGCACAGCGGTTCCACAGCCATCCACGTTCTGAACGATGCCACCTTGCGTTTCGTAGATCGGGGAGTCCGCCATGCCGGAATCGAACAAGTCGATCGACCAATAATTGGTCGTGTTGGACCCCTGCGAACAGGTGGAATCGTGGCAATATCCGTTCCTGATATTGCCTTGGTACATGACTTCATTGCGCAGGAGATTGTGCACGGCCTGCGCATTCGCCACGTCGGCGGAAGCAACGGAGACCAGAGCTACGATGGGGGGGACAACCGCGCGCTTGTAGTTCGTCAGGCCAGATCTTTTTTTACTGCCGGCCAGATACTGGTTCTTGTTCGATCGTGACATTCGTTTTTGCCTCCATGTAAAAACTCGAGATGGCGCTGAACCGTCTACGGAGGTGAGTCATGTCATGACAAACCCCGAGATACAGCGCGTTCCTAGGTGCATTCCAAGCCGAAACCAGACGAGGTTTCGCTGTCCTTCGAGGCGTCAGTCGCTGTCCTTGATGACGCTCGCGGAATGAATAACATCAAGCCGTGAGGAATACAACCCGAAAAACGGGACACGCGTTTGCTTTTCGCACAAGCCGGTCTCCAAAGCCCGCACTGCCTGATCGACGTCTCGCGATCAGCATCGTGTCTGCCGCCTGCGCAGCCTTCCTTGTGTTGCATCGATCATTTGAATCCGCGGCCATATGCAGACACTCGGTTTCGTAGGGCGCGCCCCGGCGCACGCGGATGAAGTTTCCCGGCACCGTGCCGCCGAAGGTCCATAAGGTGTAGGTCACGCCTTCGGAGATCGCCATTTCCTTTTCGATCACGTCCAGTTTGACGATGACCTTCGCCGGCACCTTGCGGCCGGTGGCGGGAGGGACATTGGGCGGCAGGGTCAGGATGGCATCGATCGGCTGGCCCTGCGGCGGGCCGAAGTCGCCGTTGAGCGACCCTCCGGTGTCCGCGGCTTCGGCCTTTGCGGGCGCTTCCGTACTGCGGTCGCAGGCCGACAGGTCCAGTGCCAGCAGCAGTGCGGCTCCGATCAAGCGCCATGCCATATGTTCCATGACGAGACGTTTCGTGACGATACGTCTCGTGAAAATACGTTTCATGTGAGTGCCTTCTGTTGTGCTGTGGTCGTCCGTCGCCACGGAGGTATCAGGCGATGTCGTGCGCAGGGCGCGATGCAGCGGGCCCCAGGGTGTCTGCGAAGCGATGGTTCACATCGCGATGGCCGGCTTCGTCGTCGCGTACGGCGATCACGACTTCGCGCAGGCATGCGCCGGCCGGGAGCCGCCAATACTCGATCGCGATGGGCGGCGCCGGTACGTTCTCGACCCGGCCCTCATCGATCTCACGCAGGTATTGCGTGTAGCTGATCACCGCTTGTTCCTCGAAGTAGCCCACCAGGCGGTGCGCGGTGCGCGACGAGATGACGTACAGGCCCAGAAAAAAACCGAAGAACAGCGCCTGCGCGACCAGCACCAGCATGCGTTCGAGCCAGCTCGGTTTCGCGATTTCGACGAACGTCATCAGGTGCATGCGCTCGTTTTCGGCTTCATCCATCAGGGTGCGGATCCAGCCTTCGTCGTCGCGCATCCAGCGCAGGCAACGCAGGTGGATGAGCGCAGCGCCGACCATGCCCGGCACCGCGGCCACGGTCTCCAGGACGATGGCGCGATTGCCGTAGCGTTTGGCGAAGAAGGTGTCGGCCAGGAACCGCAGGCCGCGGGTGATACCGAACGCGACCCGGTCGGACCAGTCGCGGATCCCGTGATGGCTGTCCAAGGGGAGCGGTGCGGTCGTTTCGGCGGGGTGGTTCATGGTGTGTCTCCGGCATTCGGGCAGTGGATGCGCATTGGGCTTGCGCCATCCATGGGCATACGCCAGTCCTCGCTCGCCCGGGTTCACATGACCCAGGTCAAGCGCATGACGGGAAGGAAAAATGGAGGTTGGCGTGGACATTCGTGGTGGCAATCGTGATTGCATTGATCAGCCCGACCAGTCGCGCAACCAGCCCATCGGATCGTGGGTCCGGGCGATGGCGATGATGCCGAGATAGACCGCCAGCGCGGCGACGAAAGCGACGGTTCGCGCACGCGCGGTCCGGCCAAGCTTCAGCGCCAGGCTGCCGAGCGCGATGTAAACGATCACCAGCACGAGTTTCACGCTCAACCAGCCGTTCGCGAACATCGCGTGCGGCAGGATCGTCAGCAGCATCAGCGCCGCGCTCAGCAAGACGGTGTCGATGCCGTAGCTCAGGAAGCGCAGCGGAGCCAGCATCGCGATCCGTTGCTGTCCGGCCAGGACCAGCGATCCGCGCAGCAGGAACAACGACCCGCTGGCGATGATGCATGCGATGTGCACCCATCTGATCTGCGCGTAGAACTCGATCATCGGCGGGCTGCCTTCATCTGGGCTTCCCGTCTGCGCGCGGCGTGAGATAGATGCGCCCGATGCGCGCGACCCACGGCGCGAATGCGATCAGCCAGCCCAACGCGGAAGCCGCTTGCCATGCGGCGCTATCGGGCGCCACTTCCGCCACCACGCGCATCGCCGCCACGATCTGGATCGCGACGAACGCGAACCACGCCGCAGCCGGCAACATCAGCGGTCGACCGGAATGGCCATGGGTCACGCGCGTGACCATCGCCACCAGCACGCTGCCGAAGAATCCGATGAACAGCGCATGCGCCGGCGCGCGCCCCAGCCAGAACACGCCGGTCGCCAGATACATCAGGCTTTGCGCGAGGTAAAGCGCGAAAGCCACCGGCAGCCAAGCCAGACCCACGAACAGCGCACCCAGGATCGCCGGGTGGCGCCCGCGCGGCCACCAGCGCCAACACAGGGTCGCGGTCAACGCCAGCAACGGCAGATCCGCAAGCCACAGCCAGCGATACGCGTGCAGCAGTTCCAATGCTAGATGCAGCAGCGTCAGCGACCAGAACGCGGCCAGCAGCCACAGTGGGCGCCACGGCCGATAGCCGGCCACGACATTGCCGGCGAAGAAAGGAAACATGCGGTGCGCGACCGTCGCATACACCGGCAGCAGCAGGCCGAAGCTGCCGATCTTGATGCTGGCGAACATCCACAGCGGCGAGGCGCCCGATACGAAGGCGATGCATGCCGACAGCCCGGCGAAGCCCAGGAGCAGGGCTGCGAAGCATGAGCGCGCGTGCCACGTGATGCCTGTTTCCCGCCACAGCACCGGCGCCAGCGCGGAGAGTCCGGCGAGCCAACCGATCAGGGTCAGCAGCAGGCCGATTCCGACGCCGTACGACCAGCCCAGCGCGCCCAGCAGCGTTGCGATCTGTCCGCCGAACAGCCCGATGCCCACCGGCAGATAACGCCAGCGCGCGATGTCGGGCTGCCCGGTCCACTTCGGAAACACCGTCAACAGGAATCCGAAGAAAAAGCTCGGCAACATCTGATACTGCATCACGAACGCGTGCAGCCATCCCGCGTACAGCATGGGCTGCGGCATCGACAGCAGCGCGGGCCAGCGCGCGGCGATCAGCCATGCCGCCCACCACGCCATCGCCAGCAGCAGGTTGCTGGCGCCGATGAAGAACATCAGGCGATGGGGCGCGATCGCCAGCAGCCGGACCGATGGCGAGGAAATCGATGTCGTTCCGGTCTTCATGCGGATCGTCCTGGCGGCATGGAAGGCTGAAGGATCCGCCGCCGCTGTGGCGACGGATCGCTCAAGGCCTTATGCATCGCTACGGTCGGTCTGCGCGGCGATCAGCGGATCCCGCCTGGGCGCGATCCACAGCCGCAACACGAACCACGCGAGCGCGACTGCGCCAACGCTGAACAGGATGTCGCCGGGCATGCGCATCCAGATCAGCAGTTCGACGATGGACTTCTGCATGAACCCGGCCGAACGCGAATACCAGTAGCCATGTTCGATCGCCGCCAGCAACTGCATCGTGCCCAGCGGCAGCAGCGTCAGCACGCCCATCAGCGCCAGACCGATGTTGAGCGTCCAGAACGAGAGCTTCAGGATCTTGCTGTCCCACACCATCTGTCCACGCAGCCCGCGCAGGCAGAACAACACCAGCGCGACGCCCAGCATGCCGTACACACCGAACAGCGCGGTATGCGCATGCAGCGCGGTGAGGTTCAGGCCCTGCATGTAGTAGAGCGAGAGCGGCGGGTTGATCAGGAAGCCGAACAGGCCCGCACCGACCAGGTTCCAGAAGGACACCGCGATAAAGAACATCACCGGCCAGCGATAGCGCGCCATCCACGGCGTGGCCTTGCCCAGTTTCCAGGTGTGATACGCCTCGAAGCCGAGATAGGCCAGCGGCACCACTTCCAGTGCGCTGAAGCTCGCGCCCAGCGCCACCACCGAAATGGGCGTGCCGACGAAGTACAGATGATGCAGCGTGCCGAGCACGCCGCCGGCCATGAAGATGATGGTGGCGAACAGCACCGCGACGTTGGCGGTCGCGGTCTTGACCAGTCCCAGACGCGTGAAGATGAGCGCCATCACCGCGGTCGCGAACACTTCGAAGAAACCTTCCACCCACAGGTGGACCAGCCACCAGCGCCAGTATTCGACTTCCGAAATATGCGTGTGCTCGCCCCACATCAGCGCCGCGGCATAGAACAGCCCGATGGCGACGGTGGACAGGAACAGCAACGCGACGATCGACTTGGAATCGGAGGCCGGCCCTTTGAAGATCGGCCACAGCGAGCGACCGACCAGCGTCACCCACAGCAGCAGGCCGATGAACAGATACCACTGCCAGAAGCGGCCCATGTCCGCGTATTCCCAGCCCTGATGACCGAACCAGAAGTTGTGTTCCAGCGGCATGATCTGCATCACGGCGAACCACTGGCCGGCGAAGCCGCCCACCACGATCAACAGCAACGATACGAACAGGAAGTTCACGCCGAAGCGCTGGTATTTGGGTTCATGGCCCGACAGCGCCGGGCCGATGTACAGACCTGTCGCCAGCCACGCGGTGGCGATCCACAGCACCGCCAGCTGCGTATGCCAAGTGCGCGCCAGCGAGTAGGGCAGGTAATCGGACAATCTGAAGCCGTAGGCGTCCTGACCTTCGACCTGATAATGCGCGGTGATGGCGCCCAGCAGGATCTGCACCAGGAACAGCGCAAGCACCACCCAGAAATACTTCGCTGTCGCGCGCATCGAGGGCGTGATGCGCAGCGGCGCGAACGGATCGGAGGCCGGGATGGTGTGCCCTTCCTCGCCGCGCCCGTGGCTGACCGCGTAGTGCCAGCCGAGCAACGCGATGCCCAGGATCAGGAACAGCACGCTGAAGGCCGACCAGACCCACAGCGCCGGCGGCGGCGTGTTGCCCACCAGCGGTTCGCTGGGCCAATTGTTGGTGTAGGTGACTTTTTTGCTGACCACGCCGGTCTGATCGGGCACAAGCGTTCCTGCCCCGATGCCGGCGCGTTCGGTCGTGGCGGCCCACGCAGTCCACCAGAAGAAGGCCGTCAGCGAGCGTCGATGTTCCAGCGTTCCTACCGTGTTTTCCTTCATCGCATACGCTTCGCGAAGCGCTGCGGTGGCAGGATCGTTACCGAAGAGGCTGATGTAATGCGCGGCGACATTCGAAAGCGCGGCCGCGCGCTCATCGGTCAGGGTGATGGTCCCGGTCGCAGCGTCGTAGGTGTTGGCGCGCATCATGCCCTGCAGCCGTCCGCGCAACGCGGCCTGCTGTTCGGCGGGCAATCGCGCGTAGCTGGCGCTGCCATCGTCGCGGCGCGCCCAGATATCCAGGACTTCGACGGCTTCGCGATGCAGCCAGTCGGCGCTCCAGTCGGGCGCGACGTAGGCGCCATGGCCCCAGATCGATCCCAACTGCATGCCGCCCATCGACTGCCAGACCTGCCGGCCCTGTTCGATGTCGGCGCGGGTGTAGATGACTCGCCCATTCTGGGTCGTCACTTTTTCGGGCATGGGGGGCGCGGCACGGAAGATCTCGCCGCCTGCCCACAGCAATACCGAAAAAGAACAGATCAGCAGGACAGCCAGCGCCATCCACAGCTTGCGGGTATTGCTCATGGTGATCTCCATTGCGAGTGCTCGCATGGTGGTCCGTGCGGTCCGGACGTCGCCATGACCTGGGTCAAGCGCGGTGCTGCCTGATGTACAACCTGGCCCCATGCCCGTTAACGGCATGTGATGTCGTGGCCATCGTGCATATCGTGCATATCGCGATGTCGCGATGTCGCGATGTCGCGCATAGGCTAGACATGCACGTCGGGAATGGGATGCCGCTTGACCCAGATCAGTGCCGATGCCGCATGCATCGCGGATTATCGCCATGGGGATGAGGTGTCTTCCCCCTGCGCCACGCAGGTTCCATTGTCGTAATCCGCTTTGGAACGGCGTCACCCATCGCCAAACAACCCGACAGGAATTCTCGAATGCAATCCACGATCAGGATCACCGGCTTGCCGCCCGATATCGGCACCATCGAAGAAGCGCTCATAGCGGTCGATCCTTCGGCGCTGGTCGACATCGATCCCACGGGTCGAACCTTGCGGATCGTCGCTTCGATCGACGCAGTGCAACTGCTCGGCGTGATGAAGGACGCTGGATATCCCGTGAAGGAAGACCAGCTGGAGCGCATGCCGTCGGAATGTTGCGGTGGCTGCGGCGGATGATCCGCGCGTAATGCGGAAGAAAAACAGGCGGCGGCCCGATCGCGCCTACTGTCGCAGCATGGAAGCGGCCATGTCTTCGAGCCGCTTTCTGCCAAACAGTTCCAGTTCGCGTCGATCCACGTGTATGAGTCCATCGTGCTGGAAGCGCTTCAGCACGCGGCTCACGGTTTCGGGCGCGAGCCGCAGATAGTTCGCGATATCGGTACGCGCCATCGTCAGCTGGAAGCGATCCGGCGAAAAGCCTCGCGCGGCAAGCCGTCGCGACAGCCCGATCAGGAACGCCGCCATGCGCTGGTCGGCGGAATAATCGCCCGCGAGCAGCGAAGCGCGGCCGATGTCGCGGCTCATCAGCCGGAAAAGATGCTGCTGCAGCCCGGGCAGGCGAGCGGCCAGCACCGAGATCCGGGGGAACGAGAACCGGCACAGCATCACCGTATCCAGCGCCACCGCGTTGCAAGGGTATCGATCGCCATCGATCGCATCGAGCCCGATCACTTCGCCCGGCAGATGGAAGCCCAATACCTGCTCATGACCATCGCGATCGACGACGTACGTCTTGACCGTGCCGGCGCGAACCGCGGCGATCGCCTCGAAGGCGTCTCCTTCGCGGAACACATGTTCGCCCGCATGCAAGGGCCCCACATGCTCGACCAGGACGTGCAGATCCATCAGCGCGCTCTTGTCCATGCCCTCCGACAGGCACGCTTGCGAAAACGCGCAAGTGCTGCAGAAATGCAGCCTGTCGCCATCGTCGGCGAGTATCGTGCTGTCCAGCCTGGGAAAGGCAGTGCCGCTCACCCGACGCAATCCTGCGTCGCTAGATCGCGCGGGAGAAGCCCACGCCCGTCATCGGGGCGGCAGGCATCTGGTTTTGCAGGTAATGGTCGAAGCACATGGCGATACTACGCAACATCAGCCGGACCTGTGGGGTCGCCACGATGCGCCCGGGTTCCAGACGCACCAGGCCGTCTTCCTCCAGAGGGCGCAAACGCGCGATGTCGTCGGCGAAATAATCCCCGAAATCGATGGCATGGCGACGCCCCAGGCTGCCGATCGATATTTCGCCCTGGCACATCAACTGCTGGATCAGATCGGCGCGCAGGATGTCGTCGTCGGACAGGCGCATGCCGCGGAATACCGGCAGCCGGCCTTCGTCGAGCGCGGTCTGCCAGCCGGCAAGGTCGCGCGGATTCTGGCTGAAGCTGTCGCCGATATGGCTGATCGCGCTGACGCCCATGCCGATCAGATCGGTATAGGCATGGGTGGTATAGCCCATGAAATTCCGATGCAGACTGCCGTGTCGCTGCGCCATCGCCAGTTCGTCGTCGGGCAGTGCGAAATGGTCCATGCCGATATGGACATATCCGGCGCCGGTCAGTGTCTCGATCGCCAGACACAGCAGGCGTAATTTCAGCTCCGGTGCCGGTAGGTCTTCCGCGTTCAGCTGTCGCTGCGCCCTGAACATGCGGGGAAGATGCGCATAACCGTAGACCGCGAGGCGATCGGGACGGGCATCGATCACCGTATCCAATGTCTGCGCGAACCCTTCGAGGTTTTGTCTGGGCAGGCCGTAAATCAGATCGATGTTGATCGAGCGCAGACCGTGCGCGCGACAGGCTTCGATGATGGCCAGCGTTTCGCCTGCGGTCTGGATGCGGTTCGCCGCCTGCTGCACGGACGGGTCGAAATCCTGGACGCCCAGACTGGCGCGATTGAATCCCGCCGCGGCAAGCGCGCGGACATCGTCCGGCTTCAGGAAGCGGGGGTCCAGCTCGATCAAGAGGTCCGCATTGTCGGCCGAGCCGAAGCGGAAGTGCCCTCGCAGCACATCCACCACCTCGGCGAGCTGGCCGGGCGAAAGGAAATTGGGCGTGCCGCCGCCGAAGTGCAGTTGCACGACTTCCCTGTCGCGGTCGAACATCGTGGAGGTCAGCTCGATTTCCCGGTACAGACGCGCCAAGTAGATCTCGCCTTGCGCAGTGTCGCGGGTGATGATCCGGTTGCACCCGCAGTAGAAGCACGGGCTCATGCAGAAAGGCACATGGAGGTAGAGGGAAAGCCGTCGCGGGATCGGGTCTTCGTTGCTGCGATGGATGGCTTCGCGCAGCGCTGCGGCGCCGAAGTCTTCATTGAATTGCGGCGACGTCGGATACGACGTGTACCGCGGCCCGGGGCGGTCGTAACGCCGCAGCAGATCGGGATCAAGGTCGGGAATGGCGCTCATGCGAACAACGTAGGCCTACTGGCATGGCCCTGCCTTGACGTGCGTCAACTGCCCCTGAGCATGCTGGAGAAGCCGATGCGGCAGTAGGCGTGTTGCGGACGCAGAGCCGCCAAGAGGAGTTCAGGCCACAAATCGTCGATCGGGCGATTCTGCCTGGAAACCTCGCGCCATGCGTATGCCTGGAAGGCAGCCCGCTTCCATCGCTGCCTGTACTCTTTCCCGCACACCGGAACGGTCCGGACGCGCGAGGCTGTGGTTCCCCGATAGATGCGCAAGATCATCCACATCGATATGGACGCGTTCTACGCGTCGGTGGAGCAGCGCGACGATCCGTCGCTGCGCGGCAAGCCGGTGGTGGTGGCGTGGCGCGGCGCGCGCTCGGTGGTGTGCGCGGCGTCGTACGAGGCGCGCACGTTCGGGGTGCGATCGGCGATGCCGGCGATCCGTGCCGAACGACTGTGTCCGCAGGCGATCTTCGTGCCGCCGGATTTCGCGCGCTACAAAGCGGTATCGCGGCAGGTGCGCGAGATCTTCGCGCGGCAGACCGACATGATCGAGCCGCTGTCGCTGGACGAGGCCTATCTCGATGTCACCGCGCCGAAAGTGTTGCTCGACAACGGCGACCCGCCGAGCGCGACCGCGATCGCCGAGATCATCCGCGCGCAGATCCGCGAGGAGACGCAGCTCACCGCATCGGCGGGGATCGCGCCAAACAAATTCCTCGCCAAGATCGCGTCCGACTGGCGCAAGCCCGACGGGCAATTCGTCATCCGCCCGCATCAGGTCCACGATTTCCTCACCCCGCTGCCGGTCGGCCGCATTCCCGGCGTCGGCAAGGTGGCGCAGCAGAAACTCGAGGCGTTGGGCGTCGCCACCGTCGGCGATCTGCGCGCGATCGACATCGGTCGCCTGCAGCACGCGTTCGGCAGTTTCGGCGTGCGCCTGCACGAACGCGCGCAGGGCATCGACGAGCGTCCGGTGGAATCCGATCAGCCGGTGCAGTCCATTTCATCGGAGGACACCTTCGAACGCGATGTATTGATCGACGAACTGGAGCCTGCGATCCGCCGGCTCGCGGACAAGACCTGGGCCGCGTCGCGCAAGGTCGAACGCGTGGGCCGCACCGTGGTGCTGAAGCTGAAGACCGCGCAGTTCCGCATCCTCACCCGCAGCCATACGCCCGACGCGCCGCCGTCGTCGCTGGAACAGCTCGTGGACATTGCGCTGATGCTGCGCGACCGCGTCGAGCTGCCGGCGCACACCCGCTACCGCCTGGTCGGCGTGGGCCTCGGCGGCTTCCGCGATCGCGAAGAACTACCGCTGCAGCCGGAGTTGTTCGTCTAATGACGATAACCAAACGTTGTCATCCCGAGCGTAAGCGAGGGACCTGTTTTTCTTTCCGCTTTTCTTTCCGCCCGAAAAAAGCGAGAACAGGTCCCTCGCTTACGCTTGGCATGACAGGCGGAAAGTGAGGGTGAACGAATGAAGCAGTGCGTAGGCTGGGCTGAGCGCAGCGAAGCCCAGCATCGCCGTCGGCAGGCCATCGCATCCATGTATTTCGTGCGGGCGCTGGGCATCGCTGCGCTCAGCCCAGCCTACATGCTGCCTAAATTTCGTCCAGCGAAAGCGGCGACTCCGGGCCGCATTCCTGTCATTGAACCGGAATCTGAAGCAACTCGGCGCGGACGTGTTCCCAAGCCACGGCACTCGCCGGATTCTGGTCATGTTCTTCCAGCCTTACCTGAACTGCCTGTCGTTGGTCAGCGGTCAAGACCATGGATTCCGGACTTTCCGCTGTGATGCTGTCCCAGATATCTTCCGCCAGCTGGATTCGTTCAGCGACGGAAAGCTGGAGAAAATCGGGTCTGGGCTGGCTCATGGTGAAAGCATAGGCAGATGTTTGCGTGGGCGCGAACGCCCGTCATTTATTCGGTACGGCCTTCTTCGCCTTGGCTTTCAACGCCTTCACCTGCGCCACAGCCTTCGCGGCATCGATCCGCCCGTAGCCGAACTTGTTCGAATGTCCACTGGTCTTGTACGCGGACGCCGGGCCGATCTTCTTCGCGCTGGCGATCAGCGCCGCGCGCACGTCTTCGGCGGTCATGTCCGGCTTCAGCGACAGCAGCAGGCCGCAGAGGCCCGCGACCAGCGGCGTCGACGCCGAGGTGCCGCTGAAGCCGTTGGTGAACAGGCCGTCCGCGCCGCCGGTGGCGGCGTCGCCGGCGTTGAAGCCGCGGCCCGCGGTCGACACGTCGGTGGTGAAGATGCCGCGGCTGCCTCCGTCGGATGGCGCGACCACGCAGACCTGCGCACCGCAGTTGGAATACGGGGCCAGTTCGTCGGCATCGGTGGAAGCGCCGACCGCGATCGCGTTCGGATCCGAGGCTGGGTAATTGACGTGCTGTTTTTTCTCTTCGTTGCCGGTCGCGCAGACCACCACCGCGCCGCGGCCCTTGCGGCCGATGCGGCGCGCATCCTGCAATGCGAATTCGATGTCGGGGCTCTTGGCGCCGCCCCACGAGCACGAGATCACGTCGGCGAACGCGGCGGCGTAGCGGATCGCATCGGCCACCTGGCTTTCGCTGGCGAGATCGTCGGCGTGGAAGATCTTCACCGGCAGAAGCCGGCAGTTCGGCGCCATGCCGAAACCGTTCGGACCGCGGCCCACCGCCACGCCGGCGCAGGCGGTGCCGTGGATGTCGTTGCCGCTCACGTCGTCGAACGGGGTGCGGAAGCGCTTCGGGCGCGGGTTGAAGTGATCGGCATCGTCTTCGGGCAGATAGAAGTCACGGCCGTAGAGGTCGCGGGGTTCGTCCGGATCGGGATTGCGCAGCACGTTGCCGCGCAGTTCCGGGTGTTCGACATCGATGCCGTCGTCGAGCACGGCGATGGTGATCGCGCGCTTGCCGCGGGTGCTCTGCCAGGCCTTGGCCGCACCGACCAGGCGCAGATGCCACTGCTTCGACGAAGGCGTCCACGCCGATGCCGGTGCGTTGCGGCGGAACTGCGATACGAAGTTCGGCATGGCGAACGCCACTTCGTCCAGGGTGGACAGCTTCGCCGCCAGCCGCACCAGCTCTTCGCGGGGATGCAGCATCGCGGTGTCGCTGAGGATCATCTGCTCGGGGATGCTGGGGTTGCGCGCGTGCAGCGTCAGCCCGCTGTCGCGGAGGATGGCGTTGCGGGTTTTCTGCGGCACCTGCGGTTTGAAGCGCAGCACGATTTCCTTGTACAGGATCCGCATCAGCCGGCTTTCGCGATCCATGTACGCGGTGATGGTCTTGCGCTCCAGCACGTTGACCAGCACTTTCGTGGCCGACTTCGAGCTGCTGGCAGCCGGCGCCACCGCCGCGCTCTTGCTCGGCACCTCGAAGAACGCCTGCGCGGCGCGCATCACCCGGCCGGTGACCATGGCCGCGTCGGGCGCACCCGACAAACGCGCGATGGTCTGCCCGGACACGGCTTCGAGCGTGAGCGGCATCGGATCGAGATCGATCCATTCGCCGTTGGCCATGCGCAGGCCCACATCGGAACGAGTGGCGACTTCGGCGACGGGTACGAGCGTCGCGGGGGCGACGATGACGTTATTCAAATGACAGCCTCACATCCTGTAAGGGAAAGAAATTCAGGAAAGAAGATTCAGCTGCGCGAGTACGCGCTCTCGGCGTCGAACCAGACGGCTTCGACCTTCGCGTCGTGTTCGATCTTGCCGCTGACGTCGGGCAGGAAGACGTCGCTGCCGTCGGCCGGTCGGAACAGCGCCTGCTGGCGGGTGAATTTGGCGCGACCGACGAACTCCAGGCCGTAGGTATCGGCGACGTTCTGCAGCGCCTGCTCGCTGGCGTCGTCCTCGAAGCGCAGCGACAGCAGGCCGGTGGGGTAACGACATTGGCCGGCCTCGTCGACGATCGCCGGCAGCACCACATAGCCGGCGCCAAGCAGCCGGTGCAAGCTGCTCCAGCCGGCGCGGGCGGTCTTCGGCAGCTTGTTCAGTTTCACCACCCAGCCGGGCGTGCGCCCGCCCAGCGGTTCGACGCTGGCCTTGCCCTCCAGGCGCGCCAGCCCGTTGGCCTTGGCCGCGGCGGGCAACGGCCGGACGACGAAAAGACCGGGACTGAGCTGTTCTGGGATGGAGGACATGAGTCCTTCGACGATGCCTGTTGCGGGAAAACCGCCGGTTGCCGGCGCAGGACACTGGATATCACAGGCTGAGACGCAGGCGCAACCTCGGCCGAAGCGGATTTGTCAAAGCGGCTCTGCCAAGGCGGCTTTGCCAAGGCCGATCTGCCGTACGACGGTTCAGCCGAAGCGGATCGGCTGCAGGTGCGGCACTTCGATCGCAGCAGCCTCGCCGATGGGTCGCGCGCCGAGCAGATGCCCGGCAGCGCGGATCGCCCCGGCATGGGTCACGATCAGATGCGGCATATGCAGCCCGGGCAGGGCCGTGGCGACACGTTGCACTACATCTTTGAAGCACTCGCCGCCAGGTGGGCGGAAACCAGCTACGTCGTTGGCCCAGTGGTCGAGGTCGGCGCGCGGCAGCGACGACCAGAGCAGGCCTTCCCAGTCGCCGAAATCCATTTCCAGCAGCCGAGGGTCGAATGCGACTTCGCTCGCGGCCCCGCTCGCGCCCGCGAGCGCCCGCGCCAGCCCCGAGCACCGCTGTGCCGGACTGCTGAGGATCGGCAGCCGCCACGCATCGCCGGCATCGGGTATCGCGCGCAGCGCAACGACGGCCTCGGCGAAGACCTGCGGCGCCAGGGCGACATCGCGACGGCCATAGCACAGCCCTTGCATCTCCGGCAGCGGCGGATGGCGGAGGAAGACGTGCGCCGCCGCGGCATTCATATCGGCGCCGGTACGGCGCAGAAGGCCACCGCCGCCAGCAGGAAGGCGATTTCGCCGAGCTGCTCGCAAGCGCCCAGGCTGTCGCCGGTGTAGCCGCCGAGGCGCGCCCGGAACCAGCGCGCGCAGCCGGCGCGGATCAGCGCGATGGCGACCGCGCCGGCGCACAGCGCCACCGCCAGCGGCGGAAACGCCACGACGCAGACCAGGGTCGGCAACGCGCCAGTGAACAGGGTCGCCAGCAGGTGGCCCGCGTGCAGGTTCTGCGCCACCGGTTTGGCCTTGGCGTCGGATTCCAGGCGTACGTACGACAGCGACGCCATCAGGCTCGCCGCGCCGGCGCGTGCGGCGCTGTGGGCGCAGACCAGCATCGCTACCGCGGCCATCGGCGGCAGCGCGACGACGGCCTGCCAGCGCAGCAGCAGCGCGATGACGAGCGCCGCCCCGCCGTAAGTGCCGATCCGCGAGTCGCGCATGATCTCCAGCGCGCGTTCGCGCGGCACATGCCCGCCGAGCGCGTCGAAGGTGTCGGCCAGCCCGTCTTCGTGGAATGCGCCGGTGGCCGCGAC
>JBKJTC010000178.1:0-8633 GCA_046590925.1 Lysobacteraceae bacterium
CGCGGCGCCCAGCCTGACGTACATGTCCGCATCGCCGGTACCGCCCGCGATGTTGAACACCAGGCTGGTCGTGCCGGCCGGCACGGTCACCGAGTAGGTCGCGGACGTGGTGTTGACCGCCTGCGACGGCAGCGCGACGTTCAACACGACGGTGCCCGTCGGCGGCGGGGTGCCGCCGAACAGCGAGTACAGCAGACGGTTCGGCGAACCGGTGCCGGGGCTGGTCACCACATTCGGGGTCGAGTTGTTGACGATCGCCGTGGTCACCTGGGCCGGGGTGGCGCTCGGGTTGTTCGCCAGGTACAGCGCGGCGACGCCAGCGACGTGCGGCGACGCCATCGAGGTGCCGCTGATGGTGTTGGTGGCGGAGGTGCTGGTGTACCAGGCCGAAGTGATCGACGAACCCGGGGCGAAGATGTCGAGGCAGGTGCCGAAGCTGGAGAACGACGAACGCGCATCGGTGCTGGTGGTGGAACCGACGGTGATCGCCGACGCGGCGCGGGCCGGCGAGTAGTTGCAGGCGTTGTCGTTGCTGTTGCCGGCCGCGACCACCACGGTGACGCCAGCGGCGGACATGCGGGCGACCGCATCGTCGGTGGCCTGCGAAGCGCCGCCGCCGAGGCTCATGTTGGCAACCGCGGGCTTGACGTGGTTGTTGGCGACCCAGTCCATACCGGCGATCACGCCCGAGTTGGTGCCCGAACCGGTGCAGCCGAGCACGCGGACCGGATGGATGGTCACGCCCTTGGCGACGCCGTAGGTGCTGCCGCCGACGGTGCCGGCGACGTGCGTGCCATGGCCGTTGCAGTCGGTGGTGCCGCCGCCATCGCTGATCGCGGTATAGCCGTTGCCCATGCGACCGCTGAACTGGCTGTGGGTGCCGAGCACGCCGGTGTCGATGATGTACGCATGCACACCGGCAGCGGTGGTGTCGTAGGTGTAGGAGCTGTTCAGCGGCAGGTTGCGCTGATCGGTGCGATCTAGGCCCCAGGTGGCGCCGGTCTGGGTGGCCTTGATCGAGACATAGCCGTCTTCTTCGACGTAGGCGACCTTCGGGTCGGCCAGCAGTCGGGTGAGTGCGGCATCGTCGGCTTTCACCACGAAACCGCGCAGCGCGCGATCAAAGGTACGGACGACCTTGGCGCGATGCTTGCCGGCCATGTCGCGAGCGACGTTGGACACGCGGGAAACGCTGCCGAGTTCGCCGGCGAGGCTGGCCGCGCCGTCTTTCAGCACGACGATGTACTGGCCGTTGACCGGACGTTCCACGGTGCGGAAGTCGGCGGAAAAAGCGGGCATGGCGGCGAGGACGAGGGATGCACCAATAGCTGCGGAAAGCAATGAGACTCTACGATTCACGGTGGTTCCTTTAATGAATGATGGTCATGGCAGATGGTTTTGGTGGGCGCGCCGACGGTGTCGGACGGCGCTGCTTGCGGACTTTGAACCGCACAAACTCTCGTAGCGCTGATGCGCTTTACTTATTCGAGCTTGACGATCGGGCGATGCAGCCTTCCTTCCTTGGCTGGCGCCGACGCGGCGAATTCCCCTAAATCCGCCGACGGAACATATGCGAGTTCCGCAAGCCGATCAAGTTGCGATGCAACATGTCGCACGCGTGCGATGCGATGCGGATTCCGCACGCGCGCATGCGCATACGTATCCACGTTTTCGCATCGGAGCGTTTTTCGCCGCAACGCCGTAGCATCCGACAATCATCGATCGTGCCTGTAAAAAAGCGCTTTTGCGAGCACCACGAATGCTGGCCGACGATAAATTCAACCTGTGTCACAGAGCGCTCCGGACGGGCACGCAGCAGAACCGGCGCGCATCGATTCGATATATTCAACATGCGTCGTGCAATGGGAACGATGCGGATCCATGGGAGCGTTTTCCCGGCGCAAAAAAAAGGCCCCGACCTGCGTCGGGGCCTTTCGATATCACGAAAGATAATAACGATGCATCAGAACATACCGGTCAGAACGTGATGCTCCAGCTGTTGATGTAGCCGGTGTCGCCGTTCGCGTTGTCGTTCGCACGCAGGTTCCACGTGCCGTTCAACGCTTCCGAAGACAGGTTCACGCTGAAGGTCTGCACGATGTTGTCGGCGCTGCCGCCGGTGCGATTGTGGAGCACGTAGACCGTACCGTCCGGCGCCACCAGATCGACCTTCAGGTCGCCCTTGTAGGTATGCACGATATTCACCGCGACCGGGGTCGTGGACGAACCGTTGCCGGTGCGGCCGGACACCACGATCGGGCTGTTGACCGTGGCGTTGTCGGCGATCGCGTAGTCGGTGGTGTTGGTGTAGGTCTGCGCGCCGCCGCCGGTGGAATAGCTGCCCACCAGGCTCACGCCGGAGAAGGTCGCGTAGGCCTTCAAGCGCACGTAGTACGTGCCGGCGATCGGCGTCGGGAACGTGCAGGTTTCGGCATTGCCGCCGGTGTAGGGACGGCAGTCGTATACCGTATCGGTCGGCGCGCTGCCGAACTTCACGTACATGTCGACGACGCCGGTGCCGCCGGAGGTCGTGAACACCAGGTTGCTGGCGCCCGCGGGCACCACCATCGTGTAGTTCAGCGAATTGCCGGTGGTCGCGGTGAGGCCGGTGACCGGCACGCCATTGCTCAGCACCGTGCCGCCGCCGCCCGCCGTCACCGTGACCGAACTGGTCCGGGTGTTGGTGGCGCCGCCGTTGTCGGTCACGGTCAGGGTGACCGTGTAGGTACCGGCCGCAGCGTAGGTCTTGCTGGGATTGGTCGCGGTGGACGTGGTGCTGTCGCCGAAATTCCAGCTGCGCGATGCGATGGTGCCGTCGCTGTCGGTGGAGGTATCGGTGAAGCTGGCCGTCAGCGCGCTGGTGGTGAACGTGAAGTTCGCGACCGGCGGAATGTTGGCGGGCGGCGTACCTGTGAAGTCCTGACCGGTGACGTTGGCGCTGCTGACGGTGACGCTGCGACTGGTCGGCGAGAACGTGTAACCGCTCAGCGAAGGCGTGAGCGTGTAGGTGCCGTTGGCCACGCCGGACAGCGTGTACGCGCCGCTGGCATTGGTGGTGGCGCTGGCGCTGCCGTTGCCGACGCTGACGCCGCTGATGCCCGTGCCGCCGCTGGTGGTGACGGTGCCGGAGATCGAGTACGTGGTCACGCCGCTGCAGGCCGGGAACTTGAAGTCGCTGATGCGCGTCTGCCAGCTGCCGGCCGGACGGTACATGCCGACGAACCAGAACGTGCAGTCGTCGACCGGGTCGACGGTCATCTGGTAGTAGTCGCCCCAGCGGCCGGAAGTTTCGACGGCGGCGCCGACGGCGACTTCATTCTCGCCCAGCGACATCACGCCGGCCGGATCGGCGGCGGTGCGGCCGGTGTAACCCAGGGTGGCGAACTTGGTCGGCGCAGTCGTCTTGGTGACGTTGTAGCCCATGCCGATGTTGCCGAACTTGTCCATCGCCGCCGTACCCATCAGGTGATGGGTGCTGCTGTCGCCCGGGCTGAACGTACCTTCCTGATGCAACGTCCAGGCACCGGCGCCGATGCGGCGCAGTTCGAACCAGCGCACGCCGGAATCGACCACGGTGCCGCTGCGGGCGGGATCCTGATTGGTCGCGAGCGTGCCGACGATCGCTTCGTGCGTGCCGAGGTTGCGGTACACGAGCTGGTTGAGCAGCACTTCGCGGATCGGGTCGAGGCGCGAGGTGGAACCCGGCTGCGGCACGGTGGCGAAGGTCGAGTAGTCGCGGAACCAGGTGTTGAACTCGGTGATCGCGATCCGCGGCAGCGTGGTGATGCCGCTGTTGGCAGGCGTGTTCCAGTCGATGTTCAACTCGTACAGCTCGATGAAATCCTGGGTGCCGATGGCGCCGGCGCCTGCATGCGCTTCGTCGTCGTTGTGACGGGCGAGGATCTGCTTGCGACCCGCCGGTGCAGCGGTGCTGCCGTAGAACGTGCTGGGGGTCATGATCTGGAAGCCATAGCCCGGCAGATTCGCCACGCTGCTGAAACGCTGCGCCGCGCGCGCGGTGGCGCCGGTCAGCATGTTCGCGCGGTCGAAGGCGTAGATTTCGGTACCCGGCTGGCTGCCTTCGTTGCTGCCGCAGACGTAGGCGTCATTCCACACGCCGCAATGCGGATAGTCGGGCAACACCGGGGTGGCGTAGCGATAGAACCACCAGCCGCCGGTCACCGGGTCGGAGGTCTTCGACACGAAGGTGCACAGGCCGGTGTCGTCCATGCTGAGCATGAACCAGCGGCCGGCCTGACGATCGTAGTGAATCAACGGATCGCCGCGATCGGTGGTGCAGGAGTTGCCGGCGGGCGCGAGCGAACCGAACGTGGTCGGGCCGGAGACCAGCGTGCCGGTCTTGTTGTAGATGTTGAAGTACGTGCCCGAACCGCCGCTGTTGACGGCGTAGATCACGTGATTGGCGCCGACTTCGACCACCGGATCGCCGGGGCTGACGCCGGTGTTCGGGTTGTTGATGCTGACGCGGTTGCTGGCGCTGGTGGAGGCCTTTGCGCGACGTGCGTTCGGGCTCTTGTCCCACAGGTTCTGCAACTCGGGCAGGCGATCGGACGCGGTCGGCTTGTCGGCGGGCGCGTGCGGCGCCTTGCTGCCGATCGGCGTGTACTGGCGACGATGCGCTTCGCGGATGCCCATGCCCGGCGTCCACGGCTTGGCCTTCGGCAGATTGCGCAGGTCGACGTTGATGCTCTGGGCGGTGACCGGCTGTCCGATCTGCGGACGGCCCGGGTTCCTGGCTCTGTCGTTCTGGGGTGGTGCTGCCATCGCGGCGCACGGCAGCAGCAGCATGACTGCTGCGGCCTGCCAGGCGCCTTTGAATGTCATTCTTTTCATTACTGAATCCTCATCACATGACTGTGGATACGACGAATTCGCTCTACTTCGGATATTTCGGGCGAATAATTCTTTGAAGCAAACGCGACAACTTGCGGCATTTCGTTCCGTAGGCGGCGACCCTCCCCGCCATGCGTAATCGAATGACGCCTCACGGATCGATGAATACGCCCTTGCGCAACAGGCGCACTTCACTCGCTAGACTTTCCAGGACGATCTGCGCCTTGTCCTTGCCGGATTTCGGCGTACCGACCAGGGCGGTCGCGACCTTGTTGGGCTCCTCGCCATCTCGGTGTTCCACGGTGATCGAATAGTCGGTCGCGAACTGCTGGGAGGTAGACATGCGCACTTCGGCATCGAGCTTGTCGCTGACGTTCACCGCCACCGTCCCGGTGCGGCTGGTCATGGTCTGGATCGAACCGGGCGGCGCACGGTCTTCCAGCGAGATCTCGATGCGACCGTCGCCGGTGCGCGCCTGCACGGTGCCGTCGGTGCCGCGCACCGCGATTTCGCCGGATTCGGTGCCCAGATCGATATCGCTCTTCAGGCCGCGGCTTTCGATGACGCCAGACGCGGTGCGAACAGTGACCGCGTGGCCCTTCGGCACATACAGCACCAGGTCGATGCGCTGGCCCTGGGCCAGCTCGACGCCCTGCGGAAGCCGTGGCGCCACTTCGAAGCGGCCATCGCGCGCCGCAGGCTGGAAGGCGATCGACGCGGCGCCGTCGGGCTGCTGCACGGTCGAACGGATATCGAGCTGATGCTCGTAGCCGCCGAAACGCATGTAGACGCTGCCGTAAGGGTTCTCGACCTGGATCGGCTGGCCTTCCGGCAGTTTGAAACTGTCGTCGCGCCGCTGGGGCTCGCGCATGGTCTCCGCGGAATCCTGCCCGGCTTCGGCGGCCGACAGCGATGGCGACGCGAAAACAGCCGCTGCAGAACCGCAAGCGACGAAAGAAACGAGCGCGAACGAGCGAAGAGACATCTGTAGCAAGTGCTTGGGCATGTGATCGGGACTCAAAAGCTGTAATCGGCGGTAAGGATGAAATTACGGCCCGGCTCATCGAGACCGGAACCATGTTCGCGATAGTGTTTGTCGCCGAGGTTTTCGGCGCGCAGCGACAGGTTGAAACGCTCGCTGGCGCGCCAGGACACCCGGGCGTTGAGCGTGGCCCAGCCGGCGGTGCCCTGCGGATTGACGCGCGGATCGACGAGATCGCGCGCGCTCAGACGGTCCTGGCGGGTCGCGTACAGGCTGTAGGCTTCGACGCCGAGCGCCTCGCGGATCTGCCAACGCGCGCCAAGCTTGCCGTACAGCGGCGGAATGCGATCGGCGGGCATCGTTCCGGTGTCGGTGTCTTCTTCGCCGCGGGTGTAGGTGGCGGTGGCGTACAGCTCCATCTCCGGAGACGGGATGCGGTAACGCGCACCGGCTTCGATGCCCCACAGGTCCAACTGCGCGACGTTGCGGTTCTGCACTTCCAGCGCGCTGCCGATGAGATTGCCGGTGAGCACGCTGGTGATCTTGTCGCGATAGTTGGAACGGAACGCGATCAGCTCGCCGCTGAAACGTTCGCCGCCGAATTTCACGCCGCCGTCGAGACTCACGACGGATTCGGGCTTCAGGTTCGGATTCGGGGTGCTGAAACGGTTGCCCGGACGCACGCCGAACACGCCGAGATCGAAAATGTTCGGTGCGCGGAAGCCGCGACCGAGATTGGCGACCAGGCGGATGTCGTCGTTCAATACGAAGGCGAAGCCGACGTTGCCGGTCAGATCGTCGGGCTTGAGCGACACGCCCGGCGCGGCGCCGATGCTAGGGATGTCGATGTCGAACCGGCTGTAGCGCAGGCCGTAGTTCAGATCGAAGCGGCCGCGGCGCCAGTCGTCGGCGGCGTAGACGGCCATGCCATCCATGCGCGAGCCGTTGGGGAAGCGCGGCGCGCGCACGCTGAACGCGCCGGTGTTGATGTTGGTGCGGGTCTTCGACGAATCGACATCGTCGCGATAGAACTCGAAGCCGTAGCTCAGGTGATGGTATTCGCCGATCGCCTTGCCGAACTGGCCGGTCACGCCGGTGGTGGTGTCGCGGTTGCCTTCGTGTTCCAGGTTCGGCGTGCCGGTGGCGAGCGTGCGGCGATCGTCGACCACCACCTGGCGGCCGAGGCGCAGCTCGCCGTTGTCGAACAGCGCGTTCGGATTGTCGATGCGCCAGCGCAATTGCGCGAAACGGCGCGCCTGCGGCTCGAAGAAGAAGATCGTGTTCTCGGGCGCGGTCTGGCCGAAGCCCGGCACCAGCGCGTCGTGGCGCGGCGTGCGCGGCTGTTGGGAATACTGCAGGCTGAATATCAGTGCATGGCCGGGTGCGATATCGGCCTGCCATTTGAAGTCGAGGCTGCGCTGGGTGAAGCCGGTGAACGGGCGCGTCTGGCCGTCGCCGCTGCGCACATCGTTGACTTCCTGCGACGTCAGGCCCAGCGAGAAACCCATGCCTTCGCGGCCGCCGCGCACTTCGGCGCGACCGATCAGCGAATCGTCGGCGCTGGCGGCGATCGCGCGCAGGCGGCCGTCCCACGTCCAGGCGTCGCCGCTGAAATCAAGCTCCGGCGTGAGCATCTGCACCACGCCGCCCATCGCGTCGCCGCCGTAGAGCGTGCTGGACGGGCCGCGCACCACTTCGATGCGGTCGAGGCTCTGGCCGTCGACCAGGGCGATGTACTGATTGGGTGCGTTGCGGAAGATCGCGTTGTTGAGGCGGAAACCATCCACCAGATGCAGCACTTCCGAACCCTTGAGCCCGCGCACGATCACCACGCCCTGCCCCGGCGTGGTCTGCTGCACGAACGTGCCGACTTCGCCATGCAGCGCGTCCATCGGGGTCTGCGGCGCGGTTTCGCGCAGGCGCGCGCCGCCGACGATGGTGGTGGCGGCCGGAATGTGCAGGGTGGATTCGGGGCGTTTGGTCGCGGTGACCTGCACCGTGTCGAGACACGCGGCATCGCCATCCCGGCAACCCGTCGTCGCTCCGCCGCCGTCGGCAGCAAGGGCATGACCCACGGCAAACGCCAGTACGGCGATCGTGGCCGCGTTCTTCACCTTATGCATCGTCCAATCTGTCCCCGGAATCCAAGAAAACCAAATGAAGCTGAGAAATGTGCTGTGAATAGGCTGGTGCGAACGTGTCGCACCGGGCGCGACGCCTGCCATCGCGGCATGCCCCCGCATCCGCCGGCAGAACGCATGCCTGACCTGTCGCACCTCGTCGGGTGGCGATCGGAAGTCTGGAAGCCGCGCTTGGGTCATTCAGCCTGCGTTATATGAAGAATGACCTCCCCGACCCTAAACGGAACTGACGTGGTGCGTCAACTGTTGACGCTCCGCTGCCGTTCGTCGGATCACCGGATTCGAAAGTTCGTCAGGAAAACGTCAATCTCGTTCCGCAAATGTGAAGACGATCACGAAGCTGTGCGGGTCACCGCCATCGTAGGATCGCGTTTCTGCTGCATTGCAGCATCGCCCGGCGCTGAAACAGATCGACTCCGCCAACGACGAAGCCCCGGCACAGGCCGGGGCTTCGTTGTGGAACAGTCCGCAACGGACCGGGCGCCTGCCGCCTTGCGGCGGCAGGCGCGTCGACATTACGGGGTGCGGGTAGCCTTCAGGGTCACGCCCGAGTACGCGGCGTACGCGCGGACGTTGACGTAATACACGCTGCCGGCCGTCGGGTTGTTGAAGGTGCAGGTTTCGTTGTTGCCGCCGAGGTACGGACGGCAGTTGTA
>JBKJTC010000238.1:0-6811 GCA_046590925.1 Lysobacteraceae bacterium
CACAACGCCAATTTCGGCCTGGAGGCCGGCGACCGCATCGGCCTGGTCGGCCCCAACGGCGCCGGCAAGTCGACCCTGGTGAAGTCGCTGGTCGGCGAATTGCCGCTGCTCACCGGCGAGCGCTACGCCCATCCGGACCTGCGCATCGGTTACTTCGCCCAGCA
The DNA here is from genome assembly GCA_046590925.1 of Lysobacteraceae bacterium. GTDB lineage: Bacteria > Pseudomonadota > Gammaproteobacteria > Xanthomonadales > Xanthomonadaceae > Lysobacter_I. The sequence continues at coordinate 165 of JBKJTC010000238.1, forward strand.
CACCGTGGAAGCGCTGGTGGCCGGCACCTCGCCGATCGACCACCTGCGCGAGATCTCGCCGGAGGCGTCGCTCCAGGATTTCCGCAACTTCCTCGGCAAGTGGAGCTTCGCCGGCGACCGCGCGTTCGAATCGATCGACGGCTTCTCCGGTGGCGAACGTGCGCGCCTGGCGCTGGCGTTGATCGCCTGGCGCCAACCGAACGTGCTGCTGCTGGACGAACCCACCAACCATCTCGATCTCGAAATGCGCGAAGCGCTGGCCGAGGCGCTGAGCGACTTCCCCGGCGCGATCGTGCTGGTCTCGCACGACCGTCATCTGATTGGCCTGGTCAGCGACACCTTCTGGCGTGTGGCGGAGGGCGTGGTCACGCCGTTCGACGGCGATCTGGACGAATACGCGGCGTGGCTGCGCAGTCGCGCCAGCGGCGACCCGAAAAAAGCCGCCGGCAAGGTTGTCGAAGCCAAGGCCGAGCCGACGCCGATCGCTGCGCCGGTGACTGCAGCCGCGAAAAAAGGGCCGAAGCTCAATCCCCAGAAACTGGCGAAAGCCGAAACGCGCGTGGCAGACATCGAAAAGCGGCTGGCGCAGATCGAAACCGAACTGGCCGCACCGTCCGCCTACGCCGACGGCGGCAAACGCGCCGCCGACTTCGGCCGCGAACAGCAGGCCCTGCGCGAGCAGCTTGAAGCCGCCGAAGCAGAACTGCTCGCCTTGTACGAATAGCACCGCACACGGGAGCGCCTGCAGCACACGTAGCCCGGGTAAGCGCACAGCGCGCACCCGGGAGAACGCAAGCGGTTCAGTATGCGTGGCGGCTCAACATCAAAAACCCCGGGTGCGACCTGCGGCTTACCCGGGCTACTTGCTGTCCCTTCTCCCCGCTTGCGGGGAGAAGGTGGCCGAAGGCCGGATGAGGGGCGCTTTTTCTCGCAGGCGATGCACGATTGCCGATACGACATGCGTCGAGCAGAAAGTGAGGGCCTACTTCGCGATCAGCACCAATAGCGAACGTGCCTGCAGCCCATAGACCGTCCATTCGCCACCGAGCAACGCTTCGGAGCCCGGCAGTGCGACCGTATTCGGGCCTTCATTCCACGTCGCCGTATCGGTCACGCGGTACCACTGCTTGCCGCTGCCCGGCCACGGGAGGGTGAAGTTCACGTTGCCCGACCAACCGTTGTAGGCGACGTAGATCGGATTGCCGGCGCCGCCGAATTCGCTGCCGTCGATACGCCAGGCGATCGCATGATTGCTGCTGCTGTTGAAATACGCCGCATCGGCGACGCCGCCGTCGGGCTTGAACCAGCGCAACTGTTCCATCACGTTGCCGTTGGTGTCGGTGGCGGCGTAGAAATTCAGCGGCCGCAGCGCCGGATGCGCCTTGCGGAACGCGATCATCCGCCGGGTGAAGGTCTCGAAGTCGGCTTCGATGGTGCTGCGGGTCCAGTACAGCCAGTTCGCAGGCGAATCGAGGTTGTAGACGTTGTTGTTGCCGAACTGCGTGCGCAGGGCTTCATCGCCGCCGTTGAACATCGGCACGCCGGCGCTGAGCATCATGAACGCCATGCCGGTGCGCGCCGCTTTGCGTTGGTCGATGACCACGCCGCCCTGGTTCCAGCTGTGGTTGTTGTCGTCGCCGCCGTCGGACGGTCCATACGGCCACGGCTGGTTGTTCTGCTTGCTGTTGTAGGCGTACAGATCGTTCAGGGTGAAGCCGTCGTGGGCGACCATGAAGTTGACCGAATTCCAAGGTTTGCGGCCGTCGTCGCCGTAGAGGTCGGACGAACCTGCGAAGCGCGACGCCAGCGTGCCGGTGGTGACGACTTCCACGCCGAGCTGGTTCTGCTTCTTGCGCAGCGCATCGCGATACAGGCCGTTCCACTCCGACCAGCCCGACGGGAAACCGCCGACCTGATAGGAATTGCCGCCGATCGCCCACGGTTCCGCGATCAGATCCAGCCCGCTGCCGCCGCCTGCCGCGCGCGGCGGCAGTTCGTTGACGATGCGGTTGAGCGCGTTGCCGGCGTCCATCTTGTCGAAGTTGAAGCAGCCGTGCTGGCAGGTGTTGCCCAGCACCGAGGCCAGATCGAAACGGAAGCCGTCGACGCCGATCACGTCGCGCCAGTGCGCCAGAGAATCGACGATGAGGTTCTGGGCGATGGTGTTGCGGGTGTTGTAGTTGCCGCCGACGCCGGTGTTGTCCCACGAATACTGCAGATCTGAGGTGAGCGAGTAGTAGGTCGGGTTGTCCAGCCCGCGCCAGGACATCACGTTGTAGACGGTGAGACCGTCGCTGCCGCCCCAGGCGCCGCCTTCGCCGGTGTGGTTGTAGACCACGTCGATGTACACCTTGATGCCGGCGTCGTGATACGCCTTCACCATCGCCTTGAATTCGCGGGTCGGGCCGCCTGCGGTCTTGTCCGAGGAATAGCGGCGGTCCGGCGCGAAATAGTTGAGGGTCATGTACCCCCAGTAGTTGTCGCCGCTGGTCAAATTGGGATCGACATCGTTGGTGTCGTTCTGGGTTTCCTGCACCGGCAGGAACTCGACTGCGGTCACGCCGACGCTGGCCAGATGCGCCGCCTTCAACGCCGCGCCTGCGTAGGTGCCGCGCTGGAAGAACGGGATCGAGGTGTCGTTCATGGTCAGGCCGCGCGGATGCACTTCATAGACGATGTCGTCCTTGAAGGCGCGGGTGGGCTTGGTGCCGAACGACGTGGCGTCGGTAGCCAGCACGATGCCTTTGCTGGCGCAGGCGCCGCTGTCCTTGTTGCGGTGGAGCGCGCCCGAAGCGTAGATGGTGCCGTCGGTGCAGGTCGCGGTGTTCGGATCCTGGCTGATCTCGCGCGAATAGGGGTCCAGCAGCAGCTTGTTCGGATTGAAGCGGTTGCCGCTGGCGTCGATGTCGGTCACGAAGCCGGTGGCGCTGCCCTTGGTCCAGGCGCTGCTGTAGGTCCAGTTCGGGCCCCAGGCGCGATAGCCGTAATAAACGGTGCCGGTGATGCCGTAGCTGTTCTTGAGCGTGGCGACCGACGCGGTCTTCGACCAGACCTGGGTCGCGCCGTCCTTGGTCATCACGTATTTGACGGTTTCCTGCGCGCCGGCGGCGGTCTTGTAGATCCAGACCTCGATCCGCGTAGCCCGCGACGAATACACGCGGAAGGTGATGTTGGCCTGGGTCGCGTCGTAGTTCGCGCCGAGGGTGTGGGTGTTGATCGCCGCCTGCGCCGAATGCAGCGGCCAGCAGCCCAGCAGCAGCGCCAGCAGTACGCCCGCAGCCGTTTTCATCCATCCAGTCGATGTACCGATCATCGTCCGCTCCGTTGTCCGTTCCATTGTTCGATGCGTTGCCGTCATCCGCGGTCTTGTCGCCACGGGCGGCCACTGTGGCCCGATGTGCGAATGCACATGAGGCAGGGGCGACGGTCTGGAATCGTATTCAGCCGGCGCGGGCGAGGATCGCTCCGACGGGCGGTCGTGGTAGCGGGAATGGCGTGGAATCCGCCATCGCCGCTTGATTCCGCGGCGCCGGGCCCCAGAATGGCCACCAATCGCTGCATTCCTCCTGCGAACCCACGCTCTTCCATGCCCATCTATGCCTTCGAGTGCGACGCCTGCGGTCACCAGTTCGACCGCCTGCAGAAAATGTCCGACCCGGATCCCGAGGTGTGCCCCGAATGCGGCGCGCCGAAGATCAAGCGCCAGCTGACCGCGCCGTCGTTCCGGCTCTCCGGCGGCGGCTGGTACGAGACCGACTTCAAGAAGGACGGCGACAAGAAGCGCAATCTCACCGAAAAGGGCGAGGCGCCGAAGCCGGAAACCAAGACCGACGCCGCGCCGGCCACCAAGGCCGCCGAGCCTGCGCCGGCCGCCAAGCCTGCCGAGAGCAAGCCGGCTCCGAAGCCTGCGCCGAGCAAGCCGGCCGATTGATCGCCTTGTCCGGCTTCGGCCGGGCGGTTAGGGTGGGCCATGAAAGCACTTGCCCGAATCGTTCCGCTCGCTGCGCTGTGCCTGCTCTCCGCCTGCGCCGGCACACCGTCATCGTCTGACGCGCCGGTCGCCGATGCGCCGGCCGATGCCTTTCTTGCCGCGCTCCGCACCCATTGCGGACAGGCGTTCGCCGGACGGGTGCTGGTGGACACGCCCGCCTCCGCGAGCGACACGTTCGCGGGCAAACCGCTGGTAATGCACGTTCGCGAATGCGGAACGGACACCACGCGGGTGCCGTTCCACGTCGGCGACGACCATTCGCGCACGTGGGTGCTCACCCGCACCGCGGATGGGCTGCGGCTGAAGCACGATCATCGCCACGAAGACGGCACGTCCGACAAGGTGACGATGTACGGCGGCGACACTGTCACCGCCGGCACGGCGCAGCGCCAGGCCTTTCCGGTGGATGCCGAATCCATCGCCAGCTTCAACGGCAACGGCCTCACCGCCTCGGTCAGCAACACCTGGGCGATGGAGATCGAGCCCGGCCGCCGCTTCCTTTATGAGCTGTCGCGCCCGAATGGGCGTCTGTTCCAGGTCGAATTCGATCTGAGCCGGCCGGTGCCTGCGCCGCCGGCGCCTTGGGGTCACTGATCGCCGCCGGAATATCCGGCTACCCAATACGACAACGCCGTCCGTAGAGCGGCCTTCAGGCCGGCCCAGGCAGAACCCGGACGGCGACGACATCAGGGCCGTGCCCACGGCCGACGAAAACGAAACGGTTTCGTATCGGAAGCAGCGGCCTGAAGGCCGCTCTACGAACGGGGTTGTCGTTCGACTTTCGGAAACCCGCTCAGCGCAGCCCGAACCGGCCCCGGCAGCCTTCGTCCACCCACAGTCCCTGTTTCTTGTCGTAGCCCCACGAACGGCCTTGGACGCAGGGCGACTTCGACAGCGCTTCAAGCAGCAACGGTTTGCCGCGCTTGCTGTCCCAGGCGCAGGTCTGGCGACGGCCATTTTCGCTGGCGCAGGTGGTGCTGTAGCGGCCGGCGCTTTCGCCGATGCGGAACAAGCCGCGGCAACCCTTGTCCACCCAGACCGAGCCGCCGCGCGTGCCCCAGCTGACGCCTTCGCGACACGGGGTGTCGGAGAGCTGGCGGATCAGATCGGCGTTGCCGTACAGATCCTTGCCGCAGGCCTTGTAACGGCCGTCGCTGCTCTCGCAGCGCACTTCCTGGCCGCTGTACTGCGGACCGAACTCGGCGCGGCAGCCGCGTTCCACCCACACCTTGCCCGGGGTCGCGCCCCAGTTCTTTCCCTGGACGCAGGCGGTATCGGACAGTTGCCGGGTCAGCCGGGTCTGACCCGGCCATGGGGTGTCGCAGGTTTCGCGTCGGGTGTCCTTGCTTTCGCAGCGGACGCTGTCCTTGTCGCCGAACTGGGCTTGGGCGCTGGGCGCGGCCGACCAGGCGGCAAGCGCGATCAGAATCAGGCTGAGGGTGCGGATGGTGGGCATTGGGGGGACTCGTTGGATGGAAGCGGTGGATGGGGTGCCGACGACTCAGCGCACGCCGAAGCGGATGTTCTAGCGCACGCCGAAACGTGCGCGGCAGCCGTGGTTCACCCACAGCGAGGCGCGGCGGTTGTAGCCCCAGGAATAACCCTGGGTGCAGCGACGGTCGGACAGGGTCTGCAACAGCATCGGCGCGCCACGGGTGTGATCCCAGGCGCAGGTCTTGTATTTGCCGTCGTTGCTGTTGCAGGTGACGCTGTAGGCAGCGTTGTCGCGGTTGTCCTCGACGCGGAAGATGCCGCGGCAGCCCTTGTCCACCCAGACCGCGCCGTTGCGCAGGCCGAAGGTGAAGTTGTAGCGGCAGGCGGTATCGGACAATTGACGAACCAGACGCGGCGTACCGTACAGACCCGTTCCGCACTGTTTGTAGCGGCCATCGCTGCTCTCGCACTGCAGCTCGGTGGCCGGGCCGCCCGCGTCGCCCTGCGCGGACGCGAACTCGGCGCGGCAGCCGCCGCTGACCCAGACCGTGCCCGGCGTGCTCGACCAGTTCTGGCCTTCGATGCAGCGGGTGTCGGACAGCTGGCGGGTCAGCACGGAACGGCGCTGCCATGGCGTATCGCAGGTGACCTGGCGGCTGTCGCGGCTTTCGCAGCGGATGCTCCTGCCGCCCGGGTTGGGGTTGCTGCCGCCGCCGGCCAGCGACTGGGCGATGTCGTTCTTGATCTGGCTGAAGGTCCAGCGCGAGAACTTGATCTGGTCCAGATAGAAGCGCATCTGGTCGTCGGGGATGATGCCGCCGTTGGACTGTTCGGTGTATTCGAGCGCGACCACGCGGCGCTGGTCGGCCACCGGCATTTCCCACAGGCGTTCGGGCGCGTAGGCGCGGGCACCCGCCTCCTGCGCATGCGCGGACGGCGCGGTCGTCGCCAGCCCGGACAGGGCGGCGGCGAGCATCAGTGGGGACAGCAGCATCGTCAGGCGTTTCATTTCGGTCTCCTTGCGTTGGATGGGGGCGGACGACGTGCGGTGGCGCCGGCACGATGGTGGGCAGCGCCACGTCGGGCCGCCGCAACCGCTAAAATGCGCGGATGACCGGCAGGCGCCGGACGATCCTACACCCGGAGTCTCCCCCATGCGTACCCACTTCTGCGGCCTCATCGACGAGGCGCTGATCGGCCAGACCGTCTCGATTTGCGGCTG
>JBKJTC010000245.1:0-8179 GCA_046590925.1 Lysobacteraceae bacterium
CTGTGGAAGAAGTGGCCAAGAAACTCGCCGAACGCTTCGAGTTCGACTACGCGTGGGACGGCGACGACATGCGTTTCAGCCGCTCCGGCGTCGACGGCAAGATCTCGCTGTTGCCCAAGGAACTGCAGGTCACCGCGAAACTCGGCTTTCTGGTATCCGCATTCCAGGGGCCGATCGAAAAGGAAATTCGCCGGGTGCTGGACGAACGGTTCGCCTGATCCGGGCGCGGGCGCGGACGCGCATGCATGCAAGCCGGGGGCGGCGCGTCGCATTCGTGCGAGGCTCTCCCCCGGACCGGATCTATCCATCGCAAGCCGCGGGAACGACGATTCCGACTTGATGCGGTGTCTGCTGGAACCGACAGTCATCTCCGCCAAGCCGACCCGGAACCGGACATCTGCCGCGTGCCGGCATGGCGTCAAGCCCGCAGGTGACGCCACCAGTCGGTGCGACGCGAGCCGATCATCTAGACGATACCCGTGGCGAATGCCCAAGCCACGATAGCGATGACCGCGAGGATGGACATCGCGACCACGATCGCTACGCCGACAACGACGGCCGTGAACGCCGGAAAGCGCTGGAAACGCCCGGCCGTTGTGGCGCCGATCAGAGATGCAACGAAAATGAATGTCCAGAAACCTGGACTGCTGGCAGCGCCATCGGCGCGAACACCCAGCAGCACACGGACTCCAGCGAAGATCGATGCCGGCACCAGGATGCCTCCGGCGAGGAACGCCGCAACCGCATTGCGAAGGCTGAAGCCTTGCGACGGAGCGGCAGCGATACGCGCTTCGGGAGCGTTGTAAGGATTATCCATTTCCCACGCGGTCCGACGCGGCATCACCTGTTGCGCATGCGCGCCGGCTTCGCGCCCGGTTCGCGCACTTCATCCAGCGGCGCGAACGGCTGCGGATGAGCGGCGAACAGCCGGCGCGCGATTTCGCGTTCGCTGCGTTCGATGTCGGCGATGAAGGCCGCCACATCGTCCAGTTTGGCGTAAGCCCCGAAGCCCCGCTCCAGGAACGACTGCAACTCGCCGAAGCCGGCCGCGCGCGCCGGCCCGCGCAGCACGCTGAGCAGGGTCGCGACGCCGCGCCCGCGCAGCGCATGCCCCAGCCCATAGCCGGCGACCACGATCAGATCGATCTGATGCGACCGCAGCCGTTTCAGACCCACTTCACGATAGGCGCGGCCGTAGAGCGCGTCGTCCAGTGTGGTCCGACGCGGCGCCAGCCGCTGCAACGCTTCAGCCATCCGCAGATCGAAAGCATGGCTGAGCACGCCCAGTTCGATCGCATCGGCCAGCGTTTCCAGCAACGTCTGCGGCAGCAGCCGCTGCATTCTCGGCACCACCCGGGCGATATCGGCGTCGCGGCGACTGAAATCGCGGTCCCCGTACAGATCGGTCAGGAAGAATTCCGCGGCGGGTTTGCGCTTCGGGTCGTGCATGAAACCCTCGAAGCTGTTGGCGAGGCGCTCGGCCTGCCAGCGCCGCAGTTCGGGCAGCCAGCGCAGATTGTTGCGCGGCTCGCGCACGGGGTCGTGGACCGCGTCGTGCCACGCCAACCTGCGCGCCAGCAGCACGCTCAATGTTCGTTTGTCGAGCCGTCGTCGGCCGTGCGCTAGGTCTGGAGTGACGATCTTCATCGGCGACGATCATCGTTCGCGCATCGCCGCACGGCAAGCACCTTGCATGCCGCATACAGCCCATGATCAACTTTTCTCTTGCGGATCAATCGCTTGAATCGATCCATCAAAGCCATCGGGCAATCCGACCAAGGTGCAGGCGCCGCGTCTTCGGCTTTCCGCTACACTCGGACCATTCCCCACCGTATTGTCATGCATGCTCTCACTCCACGCCGCCCGACGTCCGGTCCAGGCCAAATCCGGCAAGCGCAAATCCCCTGCCAAGACACCCGCCCCGACCACCGCACGGGTGGGCCTCGCCATTGCCGGCGGCGGCCCGATCGGCGCGATGTACGAACTGGGCGCCCTGCGCGCGCTCGACGATGCGCTGGAAGGCATCGACCTCACCCGCATGGACTGCTACGTCGGCGTCAGCAGCGGCGCATTCCTCGCCGCCGGTCTGGTCAATCGCATGTCGACCGCCGAAATGTGCCGGATCTTCATTACCGGCGACAGCGACGATGTGCGTTTCCGGCCGGAAACCTTCCTGCGGCCGGCCCTCACGGAATACGCACGCCGCGCATCGGCGCTGCCCCGGCTCACGGTGGAATGGTGGAGCAGCCTGCTGCTCAACCCACGCGATTCGCGACTGTCGGACCTCATGCAGCGTTTCGGCGGCCTGGTGCCGGCCGGCCTGTTCGACAACTCCGAGATCGAGCGCTTCCTGCGCGAAATCTTCTCGCGTCGCGGCCGCAGCAACGATTTCCGCCAGCTCGATCGCGAGCTGTACGTCGTCGCGGTGGATCTCGACAGCGGCGAAGCCGTGCGCTTCGGCGCCGACGAGTGGACGGACATCCCGATCTCCAAGGCCGTGCAGGCCAGCGCCGCGCTGCCGGGCCTGTATCCGCCGGTGGAAGTGCGCGGCCGCCACTACGTCGATGGCGCACTGCGCCGGACCATGCATGCCTCGGTGTTGCTGGAACGCGGCATCGATCTGCTGATCGGCATCAATCCGCTGGTGCCGTTCGATTCGACCCAGGTCGACAGCGATGCCGGGCGTCGCGGCGAATTCGATCCCCACCGGATCTGGCAGGGCGGCCTGCCGGCGGTGATGTCGCAAACCTTTCGTACCCTGCTGCAATCGCGCATGCAGGTGGGCCTGGCGAAATACGCGCAGCAGTACCCGGGCGTCGACCAGTTGATCTTCGAGCCGAATTCGAACGACGGCGAGATGTTCTTCACCAATGCCTTCAGCTTCTTCAACAGGCGCAGGGTTTGCCAGCTCGGCTACCGCAACACCCTGCAGGATCTGCGCAACCGCGCCGAATCCCTGCGCCCGGTGCTGGAAGCGCACGGCATCCGCCTGCGCGACGAAGTGCTGAACGACAAGCACCGCACGGTGCTCAGCAACCTCGGCAAGGCGCCGCCGCGCAGCACCGAGACCACCGCCCGCCTGCGCCGTGCGCTGGACGAGACCGAGCATCTGATCAAACGTCGCGAACGCAGCTGATCAAGGGCCGTCATTGATCGACCGCGGCAACGGATCGACCGCCGTCTGCTCCATCGGCGGCAACGCGATGCGCTATCGCGATCCGCTTCCGATTCCTTGTGTGAATACTCTAGACAACTCCTCCATTCTGCTGCGCAATCGATTACGCGCCCGCTTTGGAGGGCATATGGCCAAGTTCAAGAAAACCACCGCAAAGAAGACCACCGCGAAATCCGACGATGCGCAGGCCCATGCCGAGCGCATGTCCAAGTCGCTGAGCGAATCCGCGCAGCAGATCTGGCTCGCCGGCGTGGGCGCCTTCGCGCGCGCGCAGGCCGAAGGCACCAAGTTGTTCGAAGGTCTGGTGAAGGAAGGCATGGGTCTGGAGCAGACCATGCGCAAGTTCGCCGGCGGCCGCGCCGAAGTGGTCCGCGATGTGGTCGAAAACCGCGTCGGTCAGGCCCGCGAGCGCGCCACCGATACCTGGGACAAGCTGGAAAAAGTCTTTGAAGACCGCGTGCAGCGCGCCCTCGTCAAGCTGGGTGTCCCAAGTCGCGATGATCTCAACGATCTCAGCAGCCGCGTCGAAGCCCTGACCGCCGAACTGCGTCGCCAGGGCGGCAAACCGGCCGCCGCGCCGCGCAAGGCTGCCAAAGCCGCGAAAGCTCCCAAGGCCCCCAAGGCCGCGAAAGCGCCCAAAGCCGCCGAGAAGGCCCCGGCCAAGCGCGCCCGCAAGAACGCTGCGCCGAAGGAATAATCCCCTGACGCGCGAATGAACGAAGCCGGGCAACCGCCGTTGCCCCGCCCCGCTCATTCGGATCAGATCGACCGCTACAGCTCCAACGCGCTCTCTCGTGTCGCGAAAGCGATGCTCCGTTAGGCGGCCATCGGCCGCTTCTTGACCCGCCAGCCCGCAACGAATGCCGTAGCTCCCCTCCCCTCACGGCTTCAGGTTGGCGGGTTTCTTTTGTCCGGCGGAAAGCGTTCGTCGTTGCCGGTTGCAGCGAAGACCCCAAACGAAAGGCAGCCTCGCGGCTGCCTTTCGTGTTTTCGCGATTCGCTCGGCGATCCGCTCCGCGTTTCGACCCGCCTTACCAGTGCACGCCGCGCATCAGCGATGCGAACGCGATCTGCTCCTGACTGGGCTGGGCTTCCTTCAGCGCCTTGCGGTCGCCCTTGGCCGCGGCCGAATCCGGGAACAGCTCGAACGCGGTGCTCATGATCACCTCATAAGCCTTGGGCGCCACCGCATTGAGCAGCGCCGAGAAGATGCCCAGACGCGTCGCGATGCGGCTGGGTTTCTCGATGATGCCCTTCACCACCATGTCCGCGGCCTCGTCGGTGCTCAGCGTCGGCACGCTTTCGTACATCTTGGTCGGCGCGATCATCGGCGTGCGGACCAGCGGCATGTTGATGGTCGTGAAACTGATGCCCTTGCCAGACAGCTCGCCCTGGGCGCAGCGGCTGAACGCGTCCAGTGCCGCCTTCGAAGCGACATAGGCCGAGAACCGCGGCGAACTGGCGAGCACGCCGATCGAACTGATATTGATGATGTGGCCCTTGCGGCGCTGGATCATCGTCGGCATCACGCCCATGATCAGGCGCAGAGAGCCGAAATAATTCAGCTGCATCGTGCGCTCGAAATCGTGGAAACGGTCGTAGCTCAGTTCGATCGAACGGCGGATCGAGCGGCCGGCGTTGTTCACCAGGATATCGACGTGGCCGTGATCCTTGAGGATGGCCGCGACCAGGCGATCGCAGTCGGCCATGTCGGCGAGGTCGGCGGTGTAGGCGAAGACTTTGCCGCCCGTTTTCTTCATCGCATCGCGGGCCTTGAACAGCTCTTCCTCCCCGCGGGCGACGATGACCGTGGTCGCGCCGGCTTCGGCCACGCGCTCCGCGGTCGACAAACCGATCCCCGACGATCCGCCGGTGATCACCACCACCTTGCCCTTGACCTTGCCCTTCAAGGTGCGGTCGATGAACAGATCCGGATCGAGGTGGCGCTCCCAGTAGTCCCACAGCCGCCAGGCATAGCCTTCGAGTTTCGGCACGGAAATGCCGCTGCCCTTGAGCGCGCGTTCGGTCTCGCGGTTGTCGAAGCGCGTGGGATAAGTGATGAACTTCAGCACTTCCTTCGGAATCTTGAAGTCGCGCAGCAGCATGCCGATGAAACGCTTGATCGGCGGCAGGTTGCCCACCGCGCCGCGAACGCCGTTGGGCACGAACGCGAACATCCGCGCGTCCAAGCGCATGGTCATTTCCGGCGCATGACCGGCGCGGGCGAAGGTGTTCAGCACCTCGCCGACGCGCATCGGCTCGGGATCGACCAGATGGAAGCAATGACCGTCGAGCTTGGGCTTGTGCGCGATGTGGTCCATGGCGTCGACCACGAAATCCACCGGCACCACGTTGATCCGCCCGCCCTCGATACCGAGCGTGGGCATCCACGGCGGCAGCATTTCGCGCAGTTTCTTGAGGAAGGTGAAGAAATAGTACGGGCCGTCGATCTTGTCCATTTCGCCGGTCTGCGAGTGACCGACGACCATGCCCGGACGGTAGATCCGCCATTTGATGCGCTTTTCCTCGCGCACGAGTCCCTCGGAATCGTGCTTGGTGCGCAGATACGGGTCGTCCAGACCCTCCGCTTCGTCGAACATGTCTTCGCGAAAGACGCCGGGGTACATGCCCGCGGCGGCGATCGAACTGGTGTGATGGAAGCAACCCGCGCCGATCGCAGCGGCCAGATCCAACGCATTCTGAGTGCCGTCGACGTTGGCCTTGCGCTGGCTTTCGGCGCTCGCGGTGAGGTCGTAGACCGCAGCCAGATGGAAGAAATGCCTGATCTTGCCTGTCAGCGTCTTCAGTTGGGCAGCCGTCAAACCGCAGTTCGCCGCAGTCATATCGCCGTGCACCGGCACCACCCGCTTCGGGTCCCAGGCCATTTTCTTGGCCAACGCATCGTATTTCTTCTGCGAATCCTTGCGCACCAGCACATACACCGTGCCTTTGCGCTTCAACAGGTTGCCGACCAGAAAACGGCCCAGAAACCCGGTCGCGCCGGTAACGAAATAACTCATGTCCTCGCCCTCATGAGAGTGGAACCTGCTCGGTGTCCCTTGCATGGCTCCGGGACCGCGGCGCGGTCCGTAGCGGCTAAGTTGCCAGAGCCGGCGGCCAAGAACAATCCGCAGCCGTAGGGTGCCGGGTCGAAACCGCATCGGCCGCGCGACCGGAAACGACCCTCGGCGACAATGGCCCATGCGGCTTCGTATTGACCGGCCACACCGGCCATGCTGTCATGCCCGCCTCACGGGAGGGATTGAACATGTCCGATCTGCAGAACCGTTTCGAACAAGCCGCGAAGGATATCCAGAGCCTGGCGGAACGCCCCGACAACGACACGCTGTTGCGGCTGTATGCGTTGTTCAAGCAGGGATCCGAGGGCGATGTCAGCGGCGCGAAGCCCGGCTTCTTCGATTTCGTGGGCACCGCCAAGTACGAAGCCTGGGCCAAGCTCAAGGGCACCGATCAGGACGATGCCAAGAAGAAATACGTCGACCTTGTGAAGAAACTGGCCGGCTGACGTCGGCCCGACCGGGCTGCGACGACACCTCCTCGATGGCGCGCCAGACGCGACAGCGGATCCTCGACACCTCGCTTGCGATGTTCAACACGCAGGGCGAGCCCAACGTCACGACCAACCACATCGCGGACGAACTGGAGATCAGCCCCGGCAATCTCTATTACCACTTCCGCAACAAGGACGACATCATCGAGCAGCTGTTCGCGCGCTATGAGGAGCGCATGGACAACGCGCTGGCCGCGCCCAGCGGCCGACTGCCGGAGCTGGAGGACATCTGGCTGCAGTTGCACCTCATCTTCGAGTGCATCTGGGACTACCGTTTCCTGTATCGCGATCTGGTGGAGATCCTCAGCCGCAACCGACGCATGCGCATGCGCTTCGCGCGGATCCTCAAGCGCGCCGACGAACGTGCGCATCTGGTCATGCGCGGCCTGTCGCAGGCCGGCATCATGCGCGCCTCGGCCGACGAACTGAACGCCGCCGCCACCAACGTGCTGGTGCTGTCCACGTTCTGGCTCAACTACTCCGCCGCCCGCGGCGACCGCGACGAACAGGTCGCCATCCGCCAGGGCATCATCCAAGTGATGATGCTGCTGGCGCCGTTCCTGCGCGACGCCGAGCGCATGCATCTGAACACGCTGATCCGCGCCTATCAGGACTGAGTCCGTAGCGGTCAGACCACTTCCGCCGCTGTCCGGCCACGCGAAAACGTGCTGCCCGACAAGAAATGCGGTTCGCCACCCGCGCTATGGTGAGCGCGCAGGGGCATCCATCGGAAGGAATTACGCAATGAAGCGCAAGCTGCTCAAAACCACCCTCGCCGCCACCGCGTTCGTCCTGCTGACCGCCTCGGCGCTCGCCGATGCCGCATGCCGCAGGAACACCTGCTACCAGCAATACAACCAGTGCCGCGCCTCCGGCATCCCGTTCGCGACCTGTTATGCGGCTTATGAAGATTGTCTGATCCGCAACGGCTGTCAGATTCCCTGATTTATTCGACAACCGCTGCAGATGTCGGGCGATCGCCGCTGACTGCCTGTGCCGTCGACTGTTTCCAATCGATCAATGGCGATGCGTCGTCGGCCGTGATTCACGGCATCGGTCTTACCAGGAAGTGGAACGAAGAAAGGGCGCCCATCGGCGCCCTTTCTTGGTCATGCCCAACGCGGATCGATCAGGCCTTGCGCGCGCGCTTGGCCGTGACCTTCTTGACGGTGCGGCGCACGTTCTTCGACCCCGGCTTGCGGCCGCGACGCACGACGCGCTTGGCGTTCGCCGGCCTGAACCGCGCGACCAGCGGCGACAGTGTGGTTTCAAATGTGCTGCCCAACTGGGCCGCGCCGGCTTCGAGACGGCCGCGCACGTGGCCGCCGTCGGGCAGGCGCAGTCGAAGCTGATCGAAACCGCAGGCCACGTGCGCGGCCGTCTCGAAGCCGGCGCGGCCCAGTTGGGCAGCACATTTGAAACCACACTGTCGC
>JBKJTC010000294.1:0-2827 GCA_046590925.1 Lysobacteraceae bacterium
GCGTACGCCGGACGCGATCGCCGTGGTGTTCGAGGAGCGCACGCTCACGTATGCCGCGCTCGACGCCCACGCCAACCGCCTGGCGCACCATCTGCAAAGCCTCGGCGTCGGACCGGACGTGCTGGTCGGGGTGTGTGCCGAACGCTCGCTCGAACTGGTGGTGGGGCTGTTGGCGGTGCTCAAGGCCGGCGGCGCCTACCTGCCGCTCGATCCGGAGTATCCGGCCGAGCGGTTGGCCGGCATGGTCTCGGATGCCGGGCTGCGCGTGGTGCTGATGCAAGGCGCGCGGGATGGCGCGTGGGATTCAGTGCTGTCGCTGCCGCAGCACGTGCGCTGCGTGCCGCTCGATGGCGCGGACTTCAGCGGCGAGCTCTCCTGCATCCCCTCGATGCCCGCGCCGGCGCTGGACGACCTGCAGCCCGGTCATCTGGCCACCATGATCTACACCTCGGGCTCGACGGGGAAGCCGAAGGGGGCGGCCAACACCCATGAAGGTCTGCACAACCGCCTGGCCTGGATGCAGGACGCCTATGGGCTGACCCATGATGACGTGGTGCTGCAGAAGACGCCGTTCAGCTTCGACGTCTCGGTGTGGGAGTTCTTCTGGCCGTTGCTGGTGGGCGCGCGGCTTGTGGTGGCGCGGCCCGGCGTGCATCGCGATCCGGCGCGGCTGATCGAGACGATCCGCGAGTACGGCGTGACGACGCTGCACTTCGTGCCGTCGATGCTGCAGGCCTTTATCGAGCACCTGGCCCAGGATCATGCGGCCCAGGACCATGTGTCTCCTGACCATGTGTCTCCTGGGCAGGCCCGGCCGGCATCGGCAGCCGTGCGGGCCTGTGCGGGGCTGCGCTGGCTGATCTGCAGCGGCGAAGCGCTCCCCGCGGAGCTTCGGGACCAGGTGGCAAGGCACCTGCCGCAGGTGCGGCTTGAGAACCTGTACGGTCCGACGGAAGCCTCGATCGACGTGACGCGCTGGTCCTGTGCGGACGACCGCGGGCGCGATGTGCCGATCGGCCGTCCGATCTGGAACACGCGGGCGTATGTGCTGGACGGTTCGCTGGAGCCTGTCCCTTCGGGAGTTGCGGGCGAGCTTTACATCGCGGGTGTTGGGCTTGCGCGGGGGTATCTCAATCGTCTGGGTCTGACGGCGGAGCGGTTTGTGGCGGACCCGCATGGCGGGGTGCATGGGGCGGCCGGTTCGCGGATGTACCGGACCGGGGACTTGGCGCGGTGGCGTTCGGACGGGGTGCTGGAGTTCCTGGGGCGCGCGGACGCGCAGGTGAAGCTGCGCGGCTTCCGGATCGAGCCTGGCGAGATCGAGGCGGCGCTGGTCGCGGACGCGAGCGTGTCGCAGGCGGTGGTGATCGCGCGGCAGGATGGCTCGGGTTCGGCGGGGCCGGGTTCGGGAGGGCCGGGCGACAAGCGTCTGGTCGGCTATGTGGTGGCGGCTTCGGGGGCTGTGGTCGATCCGGCTGTGTTGCGGTCGGCGCTGGGTCGTCAGTTGCCCGAGCACATGGTGCCGTCGGCGATCATGGTGCTGGAGCGGTTGCCGCTCACTCCGAACGGCAAGCTGGACCGCCGTGCGCTGCCTGCGCCGGAGCTTGCCCCGGCGCAGGCGCTGCGTGCGCCGCGCACGCCGCAGGAGGCGATCCTGTGTTCGCTGTTTGCCGAGGTTCTGGGCCGGGAGCGGGTCGGGCTGGACGACAACTTCTTCGAACTGGGCGGCCACTCGCTCTTGGCGACGCGGCTGATCAGCCGGATCCGTGCGTCGCTGTCGGTCGAGGTGTCGATCAGGAGCCTGTTCGAGGCGCCGAGCGTTGCGGCGCTGGGGCTGCGGCTGCAAGGCGAGGATCAGGCGTTGCGGGCGCCGTTGACGCAACAGCCGCGTCCTTCGGAGATTCCGCTGTCGTATGCGCAGCGGCGGCTGTGGTTCCTCGACCGGCTGGAGGGTCATGCCGAAGCGGGTGCTGAAGCGGGCGCGGGGAGCGCACCCGGTGGCGGCACCTATGTGATCCCGCTTGCGGTGCGGCTTGCGGGCGGGCTCGATCGGTCGGCGCTTGCCGGGGCGCTGTGCGACCTGGTGGAGCGGCACGAGAGCCTGCGCACGCTGTTCCCGGACACGCTGGGGGTGCCGCGGCAGGCGATCCTGCCGGCGGGGTCGGATGCGGCGCGGGTGCGGCTCGAGGTTATCTCGATCGACGAAGCGGGGCTGTCCGCGGCGCTGTCGGCGGTGGTGGGGCGCGGCTTTGACCTTGTGCATGAGCTGCCGCTGCGGGCACACCTGTTTGAGCTTGCGGCGGACCAGCACGTTCTGGTGCTGCTGCTGCATCACATCGCCGGCGACGGCTGGTCGCTGGGCCCGCTGACGCGGGACCTTGCGGCGTTCTACCGGTCGCGCTGCGGGGGTTCGGCGGCGGCAGGCGGGACTGGGGCAGGCGGGACTGGGGCAGGCGGGGCTTGGGCGCTCTCGCCGCTGCCGGTGCAGTATGCCGACTACACGCTGTGGCAGCAGGCGGTGCTGGGCGAGGAGGGCGACGCCTCGAGCGCGATCGCGCGGCAGCTTTCGTTCTGGACCGGGGCGCTGAAGGATCTGCCGGAGCAGATCGAACTGCCGGCCGACCGGCCGCGGCCGGCGGTGGCGAGCCATCGCGGCGGGCGGGTGGGTTTGACGATCGATGCCGGGCTGCACCGCGGGCTTGCGGCGCTGGCGCGGGGCTGCGGCGCCAGCCTGTTCATGGTGCTGCAGGCCGGTCTGGCCGGACTGTTGAGCCGGCTTGGCGCCGGCACCGATATTGCGATCGGCAGCCCGATCGCGGGCCGCACC
>JBKJTC010000118.1:0-6065 GCA_046590925.1 Lysobacteraceae bacterium
GGCCGCTCGAACTTTTCCGACGACGTCGGCAGGTACACCGACTGGACGATCGGCATCAGCCGCCAGTTCGGGCCGGTAAATGCCGCGATTGGTTACTTTGATACCACCGGTGGCTTCGTCGAGGACCTGTACGGGGACGAGAAGGCCTCTGACCAGATCGTGCTGACCCTCGCGCTCGGCGGCTGATCGCATTTCAGGGCGGGACAAAAAAAGGGCGCCTTGGCGCCCTTTTTCTTTGCTGCCGCGGCCAGGGCCTCAGCTCCAACTGCAGACCACCTTGCCGCAATTGCCCGCGTCCATCAGGTCGAAGCCCTTCTGGAAATCATCAATGTGCACCTGGTGGGTGAGCACCTTCTGCAGGGGGAATCCGGTCAGAACCATCTGCGTCATCTTGTACCAGGTCTCGTACATCCGCCGGCCGTAGATGCCTTGCAGGGTCAGGCCCTTGAAGATCACCTTGTCCCAATCGATGCCCGCGCCGCGCGGAAGGATGCCGAGCAAGGCGACCTTGCCGCCGTGGTACATGCAGTCGAGCATGTCGTTGAACGCCGTCTGGTTGCCGCTCATCTCCAGGCCCACGTCGAAGCCTTCCATGTGCAGATCGTTCATCACATCCTTCAGAGAGGTCTTGCTGACGTTGACCACGCGGGTGGCGCCCATGTCGGCGGCCAGCTTCAGTCGGTAGTCGTTGACGTCGGTGACCACCACATTGCGCGCGCCGATGTATTTGCAGATGCCGGCGGCCATCACCCCGATCGGGCCGGCGCCGGTGATCAGCACGTCCTCGCCGACCACGTCGAATTCCAGCGCGCAGTGCGCGGCGTTGCCGTAGGGGTCGAAGAATGCGGCCAGTTCGCTGGGGATCTGGTCGGGGATCGGCCAAAGATTGCTGGCCGGCATCGTCATGTATTCGGCAAACGCGCCGTTGCGGTTCACGCCGATGCCGACGGTGTTCGGGCAGAGATGCTGTTTGCCGGCGCGGCAGTTGCGGCAGTGTCCGCAGACGATATGACCTTCCGCCGACACCCGCTGGCCGATCCGGTAGCCGGTGACGCCCGGGCCGAGTTCGGCGACCCGGCCGACGAATTCGTGGCCGATCACCAGGCCGGGCTTGATCGTGCGCTGGCTCCACTCGTCCCACAGATAGATATGCAGATCGGTGCCGCAGATCGCGGTCTTCTCCAGCTTGATCAGCACTTCGTTGGCGCCAGGGGAGGGCATGGGCACCTCTTCCATCCAGATGCCTTTGGCGGCTTCGCGCTTTACCAGCGCTTTCATCATCGTCGCGGCCATCGCTCGCCCATCGTTCGTGGTTGAGGCGCGGATTATACGCCGGGCCCACGGAATGCCCGGCGCATGGCGATGCCGCCGCGGACCATGCCGACGCGTACGGATGCGGCCTCTTCCGCGTCGCGACGACAGCCGCAGGCGCAGCGCTATCGAACATGACCATCGAACATGACCATTGGACATGGCGACGGGCGGGAGCCAGCCGATACACTCACCCTCTTTGTTCGTTGCCCGAGAGACCCATGTCCCGCCACGGAACCTCCCCAGTCGTGTTCGCCGCCACCGCGGCCCTCGCCGTCGCCGCCGGTGCGATGTCTCCCTCCGCCCGGGCCGTCGAAGGCATGTGGGTGCCGCAGCAACTGCCGGAGATTTCCGGCCCGCTGAAAACCGCCGGCCTCAAGCTCACGCCCAAACAGCTGAGCGACCTGACCGGCGACCCGCTGGGCGCGGTGGTTTCGCTGGGCGGCTGCACCGCCAGCTTCGTGTCGCCGCAGGGTCTGGTCACCACCAACCATCATTGCGCCTACGGCGCGATCCAGCTGAATTCGACGCCGCAGAAGAATCTGATCAAGGACGGCTTCAATGCCGCCACCCAGGCCGAGGAACTCAGCGCCGGCCCGAACGCCCGCGTGTTCGTGCTGGATCGCATCGACGACGTCACCAGCCAGGTCCGCGCCGCGATCGCCGCCGCGCCCGACGCGCTGGCCCGCAGCAAGGCCCGCGATACGGTCGAGAAGCGCCTCGTCGCCGACTGCGAAGCTACCGCCGGCTATCGCTGCCAGCTCTACAGCTTCTTCGGCGGCGGCACCTATCGCCTGTTCCGCAATCTGGAAATCAAGGACGTGCGCCTGGTCTACGCGCCGCCGGGCAGCGTCGGCAACTACGGCGGCGAGGTCGACAATTGGATGTGGCCCCGCCACACCGGCGATTTCGCGTTCTACCGCGCCTACGTCGGCCGCGATGGTCGCCCGGCCGCGTATTCGGCCGACAACGTGCCGTTCAAACCGAAGCATTGGCTGAAGATCGCCGACAAGCCGCTGGCCGCGGGCGATTTCGTGATGGTCGCCGGCTATCCCGGCAGCACCAATCGCTATGCGCTGGCCGAAGAATTCGCCAACACCGCCGATTGGACCTATCCCACCATCAGTCGCCACAACAAGGCGACGGTCGCGCTGGTCGATGCCGAAGGCAAGAAAACCCCGGATATCGCGGTGAAGTACGCCAGCATCGTTCGCAATTGGGAAAACGTGCTGAAGAACTACGACGGTCAGCTCGAAGGCTTCGAGCGCATGGGCGCTTCGGGCATCAAGCAGAAACAGGAACAGGCGGTCCTGGCGTGGTTGCGCAAACGCGGCAAGGCCGGCACCGCGGCGCTGGAAGCGCATGCGACCCTGGTGTCGCTCAATGCCCAGACCCAGGTGACGCGCGAGCGCGACCTGGTGCTGGGCCGTCTCGGCGGCAGCGGCGTGCTCAATACCGCGGTGCAGTTGTATCGCCTGTCGATCGAACGCGAGAAGGCCGATGCCGAGCGCGAATCCGGTTACCAGCAGCGCGACCTCGCCGGGATCGAAGGCGGGCTGCGCCAGATGGAGCGTCGCTACCACCCGACCATGGACCGCGAGCTGACGCGTTACTGGCTGAGCCAATACGTGCGCATGCCGAAGGATCAGCGCCTTCCGGCGCTGGACACCTGGCTGAAGGGCAGCGACGACAAGGCGATCGCCGCCGCGCTGAAATCGCTGGCCGCGACCAAGCTCGGCAACACCGACGAGCGCCTGCGCTGGATGAAGGCCGACCGCAAGGCGTTCGAGACCAGCAGGGATCCGGCGATCCGCTACGCGGTGGCGATGATGCCGACCCTGCTGCGGCTGGAAGAAGCGCGCAAGGCGCGCGCCGGCGACAGCATGGCCGCGCGCCCGGTGTTCCTGCAGGCCGTCGCCGATTACAAGAAGAGCAAGGGCGAGGGCGTGTACCCGGATGCCAACGGCTCGCTGCGCATCACCTTCGGCAATGTCACCGGCTACGCCAAGCGCGACGGCAGCCGGCAGGCGCCGTTCACCCTGCTGCGAGAGGTCGCGGTGAAGGCGACCGGGCAGGAACCCTTCGACGCACCGCAGGCGCAGCTCGATGCGATCCGCGCCAAGCGTTACGGCGGTCTGGCCGACAAGAAACTCGGCACGGTGCCGGTGAACTTCCTCTCCGATCTGGACATCACCGGCGGCAACTCCGGTTCGCCGGTGTTGGATGCGCAGGGCAAGCTGGTCGGCCTGGCGTTCGACGGCAACTGGGAATCGGTCAGCTCCAGCTGGGTGTTCGATCCCGCAGTCACCCGCATGATTTCGGTCGATCAGCGCTACATGCGCTGGATCATGCAGGAAGTGTTCCCGGCGCCGCAGTTGCTGAAGGAAATGGGCGTGCCTGCGGCGAAGTGATCGCTGACCGGCAACGCGGAAACGGCGGCCTTGGCCCAATGCCGGTCAGTTGAGCCATATCTGCCGTCCGTAGAGCGGCCTTCAGGCCGCTGAAGCTTTTGCCGCGAGCGATCAGCGGCCTGAAGGCCGCTCTACAAAAACAGAATCCCGCGAATACAAAAAAGCCAGTTGGTGCGAACACAGGTCGCGTGAATCGACACATCCTGCGCGTCACGGGGTTCATGTTCGCGAACGCGGATGCTGCCTTTGCCGCGCAGGCGCTCATTCGGGCAGCGAATAATCGAACATATAGTAATGCCTGTCGTCGACGATGTCGATCGCGAGCGTGCCGCGCAGCCCGGTCAGCGCTTCGGTGCCGGAATCCGGAATCACGGTGACGCTGAGCGACGGCGCGCCGCGGTCCAGGGTGCCGTTGTGCTGCATGCAGAAGCTGCCTTCCAGGCCCGCCAGACTGCCCTCGATCCGTTCCACCGCGACATACGCGCCGGAACCCGGCGTCGGCGTCATCACCGCCAGCATGTGCACCACGCTCACGGCCTCCAGTGCGCCGTGGAACACCTTGTCGAAGCGCGCATGCGTGGCTTCCAGCCCGCCGCCGAGGTCGCAGGACGGCTCCACGCCGCGTGTGACCTCGAATTCGCCTTTGACCTTGGGCATGCGACCGGACCTCGCGATGATTTCGATTGCAGGAGCATGCCATGGTCGCCGCGGGCTCGCCGGCCTTTGCAACGCTGGAATCGTCTGCTAGGCTGCCTGCCTGTCGCGGATTCCCATGCCAGCCGGCCCCGTCTTCCGACACGCAGTGAGTCGCCCTCGTTTTTCGAGCGGCTTCCACGTCCAGCTTCATCGCAATGCGTTGTGCCGGCTAGCAGGGCTCCGCGGGATACCTTCCCCACTCAAGGAGCTGACGATGAAAGTGCTGGCATGCGATGGAATCCACGAAGACGGCCTGGCGATGTTTCGCGACGCCGGTTGGTCCGTCGAAATTTCCGATCCGATCAAAGACCCCGCCAAACTCGCCGCCGCGCTGACAGGCGTCGATGCCGTGCTCGTGCGGTCGTCCACGCTGATCACCGCCGAGGCCATCGAAGGCGCGAAGCAGCTGAAGGTGATCGGCCGCGCCGGCGCTGGCGTCGATACCATCGATGTCGATGCCGCCACCGCCAGGGGCATCGCGGTGATGAACGCGCCCGACGGCAATACGCTCGCCGCCGCCGAGCACGCGATTTCGCTGCTGTTCTCGCTGGCCCGCCATGTGCCGAAAGCCGACGCCGGCATGAAGGCCGGGCTGTGGCCGAAGGCCGGCCTGACCGGTTTCGAACTCGAAGGCAAGCGCCTGGGCGTGATCGGTCTGGGCCGCATCGGCAGCACCGTCGCGCGCAAGGCGCAGGGCATCGGCATGGACGTGGCTGCGTTCGACCCGTTCCTGCCGGCCTCGGCCGCGGGCAAGGGCAGCGTCGCGCTGAAATCGCTGGACGAACTGCTGGCCTGGGCCGACATCATCACCCTGCACATCCCGCGCACCAAGGACACCACCAACCTCATCGGCGAAGCGCAGATGCGCGCGATGAAGAAGGGCGCATATCTGGTCAACGCCGCGCGCGGCGGTCTGGTCGACGAGGACGCACTGCTGCGCCTGCTCGACGAAGGCCATCTCGCCGGCGCCGCGCTCGACACCTTCGCCACCGAGCCGCTGCAGGCCGATTCGCCATTGCGCGCGCACGCCAAGCTCATCCTCACCCCGCACCTCGGCGCGTCCACCAGCGAAGCGCAGCAGGCGGTCAGCACCATCCTGGCAAAGCAGGTGATCGATTTCGTGGCCACCGGCGCGGTGGCCGGCTGCGTCAACCTGCCGCCGCTCACTGCCGAAGCCGCGCGCGAAGTCGGACCGTGGATGCCGCTGATGACTTCGCTTGGCAAGCTGGCCGCGCGCCTGGTGCACGCGCCAACCCGCCTCGACATCACCTATGCAGGCCGCACCGATGCGCTCGATACGCGCCCACTGACGCGGCTGCTGGTGGCATCGCTGCTGGGCGCGCGTTCCGGCCGGGTCACGCCGGTCAATGCACTGGCTGAAGCTGCGGCGCGTGGCCTGGTGGTCGCTGAAACCGTGGGTGGTGATGGCGACGGCTTCGACCGCCTGCTCAAGCTGCGGGTCAGCGATGGCAGCCGCAGCCGGGAGATCGAAGCCACCCTGCACCGCGGCCCGCGCGTAGTGCGGCTGGACGGCGTGGAGATTGAATTCGACCCGCAAGCCCCGGTGCTGCTGCTGCGCAACGAGGACCGGCCCGGCATGGTTGGCGCGGTCGGTTCGCAGCTGGGTGCGCTCGGCATCAATATCGT
>JBKJTC010000147.1:0-6070 GCA_046590925.1 Lysobacteraceae bacterium
GGCCCGTCGGCGAGCAGGGTCGCGCACAGGATCGGCAACACCGCGTTCTTCGCGCCGGAAATGCGGACTTCGCCCTGGAGCGGCACGCCGCCGGTGACTACGATTTTCTGCATGATCTTCTTTATTGTGTAGGAGCGGCTGTGGGAGCGGCGGTTTTCGACAACTGGAAGCTGGTCAAGCCGCGATGCTTGAATCGTAGGAGCGGCGGAAGCCGCGACCGGCAACGCAGACGCTTCCTGCAAAGCGGTCGCGACTTCCGTCGCTCCTACGAAATGGTTACCCGGCTTCTTCGGGCGTCAGCGTCTTCAGCGCCAGCGCATGGATCGCGCCGCCCATCAGCTCGCCGAGCGTCGCGTAGACCATGCGGTGGCGGGCCAGCGGCAGTTTGCCGCGGAACGCTTCGGCCACCACCAGCGCTTCGAAGTGCACGCCGTCGTCGCCCTGCACGTGGGCCTGGGCGCCGGGCAGGCCCTGTTCGATCAGTTCGCGGATGGTGTCGGGGGTCATCGGAGGGTCGGAGTCCTGCGCAGCGCGACGCTGCGTTCATGGGAGGTGCGGGCAATCCCGGGGTCGGGTGCGTAGAATCGCCCGCTTAGCGTAACGGAAAGCCGTCTGCTCCCCAATGGCGAATGCCTCATCGACCCAGCCCATCCCGACCCGGGGCGCGTCCTCGGATGCAGCCCTGGCCGACAGCGGCCGCCGGGTGTTCGAGATCGAGCGCGACGGCCTCGCCGCGGTTGCGGCACGGCTCGACGGCCAATTCAGCGCCGCCTGCCGCATCCTGCTGGCCTGTCAGGGCCGCGTGGTCTGCATCGGCATGGGCAAATCCGGCCACATCGCGCGCAAGATCGCGGCGACCTTCGCCTCCACCGGCACTCCGGCCTTCTATGTGCATCCGGGCGAAGCCGGTCACGGCGATCTGGGCATGATCACAGACCGCGACGTGGTGCTGGCGCTGTCGTATTCCGGCGAATCCGACGAAATCCTGACCCTGCTGCCGGTGCTCAAGCGTCAGGGCAACCTGATGCTCGCGATGACCGGCAGACCGCAGTCGACCATGGCGCGCGAAGCCGATCTGCATCTCGACGTCAGCGTGCCGGCCGAAGCCTGCCCGCTGGCGCTGGCGCCGACCTCAAGCACCACCGCTTCGCTGGCGATGGGCGATGCACTCGCGGTCGCGCTGCTCGAAGCCCGCGGCTTTACTTCCGAGGATTTCGCGCGTTCGCATCCCGCCGGCGCGCTCGGCCGCCGGCTGCTGCTGCACATCGAGGATGTGATGCATTCCGGCGACGACATTCCGCGCGTCGGCACCGATGCGACGCTGAGCGACGCGCTGCTGGAAATGAGCCGCAAGCGCCTCGGCATGACCGCGGTGGTCGACACCGACGGCCGGCTGATGGGGCTGTACACCGACGGCGACCTGCGCCGCTCGCTCGCGGATCCGTCCACCGACGTGCGCGAAACCCGCATCGAGAAACTCATGACCCGCACCCCGGTCACCATCGACGCGGATGCGCTGGCGGTCGAAGCCGCACAGTTGATGGAAGCGCACAAGATCAACGCGCTGCTGGTGATCGACGGCGAACGTCGCGTGGTCGGCGCGCTGAACATCCACGATCTGCTGCGCGCGCGGGTCGTGTGAACATGACGTCATCGATCGATCTCACCGCGGCCATCGAACACCTGCCGCTCAACCGGCGCGCGGCCACCGACAGCGCGCTGATGGCGAAGGCGGCGAACATCCGCCTGGCCTGTTTCGACGTCGACGGCACGCTCACCGACGGCCGCCTGTTCCTCGACAGCGAAGGCCGCGAAATGAAGGCGTTCCACGTCCACGACGGCCAGGGGCTGGTGCTGCTGCGCCAGGTCGGGATCGAAGTGGCGCTGATCACCGCCCGCCTCAGCCCGGTCGCCGTGCATCGCGCGAACGAACTCAAGGTGCGCGTGCATATCGGCGTGAAAGACAAACTCGCCTGCGTGCGCGAACTCTGTGCGGAACTCGGCATCGGTCTGGATGCGGTGAGTTTCATGGGCGACGACCTGCCCGACCTCGCGGCGATGCGCGCGGTCGGTCTGTCGGTCGCGCCCGCGAACGCACACACATTCACCGGCATGCATGCGCAGGTGCGCACACAGACGAACGCCGGCGACGGCGCCGCGCGCGAGCTGTGCGATCTGCTGCTCGCCGCGCAGGGCAGCTTCGACGAACCCATCGCGATGCCGCCCACCGGGGAACTGTCGTGAGCTGGCGCGGAACGGTCATCCTGCTGTTGTTGCTGGGCGCGCTGGTGAGCGGCTGGGCGGTGTGGAAGCACCGGCGCCCGGCGCAAGCGATCGCGACCGCCAGCGACCGCCCCGACTATGTGCTGCACGACTTCGAATTGATCTCGCTCGACAGCGAAGGCAAGGAATCCTTCACCCTGCGCGCGCCGCGCCTGGAACGCCGTCCGGACGACGCCACCATGTCGCTGACGACGCCGGTGTTCCAGGTGCCGGACGGCAGCGGCAAATACTGGGACATCCGCGCGAAGCAGGGCTGGGTCAGCGCCGATCAGAAGGAGATCCGCATGATCGGCGAGGTCAAGGCCAACAGCCCGGCCGACGATCTGCGTCCGATCACCATGAATACCGAACGCCTGAACGTGTTCCCGCGCCAGAACCGCGCCGCCACCGACGCCGTGGTGACCATCGTTCAGCCCGGCTCTATACTCCGGGGGCGCGGTTTTGCGGTGTCCACGGCCACCAAACGCTACGTGTTCCGCTCCGAGGTCCGATCCCAATATGTCACTGTCCGCCGTTGAATCCAGGCTGCCCCGCCGCCCTCTCGCCTGCCTGACGGGCGCGTTCGCGGCCATGGCGCTCGCCGTCGCGTTGTTCCCGTGCGCGGCGTTCGCGCGCGACTCGGACCGCAATCAACCGATGAACATCGAAGCCAGCCATCAGGAAGGCACGCTCAACGGCAACAGCGTCAACACCCTGTCCGGCGACGTCGTCATCAAACAGGGCACGCTGGACATCCGCGCCTCGAAGGCCGATATCCACCAGCGCGGCGGCGAAGTCGTCCGCGCGGTGCTGACCGGCAGTCAGGCGTCGCTCAAGCAGCAGATGGAAGACGGCTCGCCGATGACCGCCAAGGCCGACCGCATCGATTACGACATGAATACCGACGTCATCGTGCTCACCGGCAATTACACCGTCACCACGCCGCGCGGCTCCACCAGCGGCCAGCGACTGACCTACGACCTCAAGAGCGGCCGCGTCGAGAGCGGCGGCGACAGCGGTCGGATCAAGATGACCATCCAGCCCTCGGCCACGCGCAAGGCAGCGACACCGGCACCGGCACCCGCACCGACACCGGCGCCGGGCAAACCCTGATGCTGGTCGCGGAAGGGCTGCGCAAGCGCTACAAGTCGCGCGAAGTCGTCCGCGACTTCGGCCTGACCCTCGACGCCGGCGAAGTGGTCGGCCTGCTCGGCCCCAACGGCGCCGGCAAGACCACCTGCTTCTACATGATCGTCGGTCTGGTGCCGGCCGATGCCGGCCGCATCGTACTGGACGGCCACGACATCACCGGCGATCCGATGTACGCCCGCGCCAAGCGCGGCGTCGGCTATCTGCCGCAGGAACCCTCGGTATTCCGCAAACTCAGCGTCGCCGACAACCTGCGGCTGGTGCTGGAACTCCGCTCCGACCTGGACCGCGCCGGCCGCGAGCGCGAACTCGCCTCGCTGCTGGAAGAACTGCAGGTGGCGCACGTCGCCGAGCAGAGCGGCGCCAGCCTCTCCGGCGGCGAGCGCCGGCGGGTCGAGATCGCCCGGGCGCTGGCCGCGAAGCCGCGACTGATCCTGCTGGACGAACCGTTCGCCGGCGTCGACCCGATCTCGGTCGGCGAAATCCAGCGCATCGTCCGTCATCTGAAAAACCGCGGCATCGGCGTGCTGATCACCGACCACCAGGTCCGCGAAACCCTGGGCATCTGCGATCGCGCCTACATCATGAGCGAGGGCGCGGTACTGGCCCAGGGCGCGCCCGACGCCCTGCTGGCGAATCCGGACGTGCGCCGCGTGTATCTGGGCGAGTCTTTCCGGCTCTAGTCGCCCGCGGCAACCGCTATCGCGGCGTGCGTCGCCCGGCCGCCGCGGCGAATCCCGACGCAGGATGTGTCGGCCGTCTCGGAAATGCCGAAAAAAATCCACGCAAGGATCGCGCCAAGGGCGGCCAAGCGGCCGCGACAAGCCCTACCATATGGACATGAAGCCACGCCTGCAGACATCGCTGGGTCAACAGCTGATCCTGACGCCGCAACTGCGCCAGGCGCTGCACCTGCTGCAGTTGTCGTCGCTGGAACTCGAGACCGAAATCACCCTCGCAGTCGAGAGCAACCCGCTGCTCGACTGGGACGAGAGCGAGAACGACGCCCCCGGCGGCGATGGCGCCCCGGACGGCATGCCCGAAACCCCCGTCGTCGCGGAAACCGTGAGTGCGGACGAAGCCGCGGAACACGACCGCGGCGGCGAGGACGACAGTTGGGAGCCACCGGACAGCTGGAACAGCAGCAGTGGCGGCAGCCACAGCGGCAGCGACGAAGACGGCATGGACCCGATGGACCGTCTGGTCCGCACCGAGTCCCTGCACGACCACCTGTCCTGGCAGTTGCACCTCACCCGCCTGTCGCCGCAGGACCAGCGGATCGGCGCCGCGCTGATCGACGCCATCGACGACGACGGCTACCTGCGCGAATCGCTCGACGACATCGCCGCGATGCTCCGGCCGGAACTGAACGTGAGCGCTGCCGAAGTCGGCGCCGTCCTCCATCAGATCCAGCGCTTCGATCCGCTGGGCATCGGCGCTCGCGATCTGCGCGAATGCCTCACGCTGCAGCTCGAACCGCTTTCCGACGACACGCCGGGCAAGGCGATGGCGCTGCGGATCGTGAACGGGCCGCTGGAGCGGCTGCCCAAGATCGGCGCGGACGGTCTGGCTGCGGAACTCGGCGCGCCGGCGGACGAGGTCGCGACCGGCCTGCATCTGGTCCGTTCGCTGGATCCGCATCCCGGCGCACAGTACGGCGGCATGAGCGCGGACACCTACATCACCCCGGATTGCGTGATCTGGCGCCATCAGGGGCTGTGGCGGGCGGCGCTGGCCGGCAGCCACACCCGGCTGACCATCCATCGCGGCTACGAGGGCATGATCCAGCACGCCAGCAGCAGCGATGCCAGTTATCTGCGCGGCCGCCTGCAGGAAGCGCGCTGGCTGCTGAAGCATCTGGAAGCGCGTGGCGACACCCTGCTGAAAGTGGTGCGCTGCCTGATCCGCCAGCAGTCGGGCTTCCTCGAATTCGGCGAACAGGCCCTGCGCCCGCTCACCCTGCGCGAGGTCGCGGCCGAAGTCGGCCTGCACGAATCCACGGTCTCGCGCGCGATCTCCCGCAAATACGCGGTCACGCCGCGCGGCACACTGCCGCTGCGCAGTTTCTTCGCCTCCGGCATCGGCACCGAAGGCGGGGGCGAAGCGTCCAGCACCGCGATCCAGTCGATGATCAAACGACTGATCGAAGCCGAGAATCCGCGCAAGCCGCTGTCCGACGCGAAGCTGGCCGACACCCTGAAAGCCACCGGCGTGCCGGTCGCGCGCCGCACCGTAGCCAAGTATCGCGAAGCGATGAATATCCCGGCTTCGCACGAACGCGTGCGGATGGCCTGAATCGCGGATTCTAGAAATCGCGGATTCGAAAAAACGCGGATTCAACATTGGTCCGAAACCGACGATTCGCGCACTTGCTTCCGCGCCCCGCTGGGGTAACCTGTCGATAGAGCGAAGATCAGGACGACCCGCCCTTGCACCCGGCGCACGTCGACCCGATGTTCATCGATACGGAGCCTCCGGCACGTAGGGAGGCACCGGCATCGCGGTATCGGCGGGCTGGGCCCGGTGCCGCGCTGCGCGACCAATGCCCGGCAAACAGAGGACACCGTCGATGCGTATCGAAACCCACGGTCACCAGATCGAAGTCACCCCCGCCCTGCGCGAGTACGTCGAAACCAAACTCTCCCGACTGGGCCGACAT
>JBKJTC010000315.1:0-57058 GCA_046590925.1 Lysobacteraceae bacterium
ACGCCAGCACCGCGACGACGAAGCCGAGGCTCATCGCCAGACCGCTGCACGCGGCGCCGCGGACGCTGCGGGTGGTGTCCAGCGCGAGCAGCCAAGGCACCAGCGCGACGAAGCCCAACAGATAAACAAATGGAATGCCGGCGAACGCCGTGCCGGAGGCGTACAGGCCCAGCAGGGCCGCACTGGCAGCGACCGCCGCGAGTCCGCGCCAGACGGGGTGGGAGCGCAGGATCGCGTTCAGATCTAGGGTTTCCCCGGTTGCAGCGGCGGCGGAATCTTGATCGGCCGCGCCGTCAGCCCGTCCGGCGCCATGCCCGGCGGAACCACGCGGTTCTCCGGGATCTTGATCGGTTTGCCGGACGCGTCGAAGAATTGATAGTCGGGCGAGAACATCAGGATCGGTTCGATCCGCTGGCCGTCGTCGGTCGCCTGGAAATGGCGGACATAGCCTTCGGGCAATGCGTAATCGTCGGGAACCGCCAGCCCCACCAGCGGCGGGCTGGTGCCCGGCGGCGGAAACGCGCCGATGCCCGTATGGATGCCGGCCTTGTTCAACTCGGCGATGACTTCTGCGCCTGACGGCTCTTCGCCGGGACGCACGATGCCCGACAGCGCGTCGGCCAGATCCGGCGTAGGACCACCGCCGGAACCATTGGATTGCGCGCTCACCTGGTGAAGCGCCACGGCGGCCGCTGCGGATGACGCGGGATTCTCGGCGCCCATCGCGTTCGCGTCGGCGATGCGCGTGTCGGCAGTGTCGTTTGCGGCATCGGCCTGTCCGGCATTCGATGCTTCGTTACGGGTGTAGAGATAGAAGCTGCCGGACAGCGTCGCGCCGACCATGACCAGCGCCAACGCCTTGTATAAAAGCGCCGGGCGCCTTCCGGCACCCGTGCGCTCGACCACGCGCACCCCGTCGCCGTCCGTAGCGGACGGCGCGGGATGCGGTTTGTCGCGATCATCCATCGACGCTGACGTGCGTTACGGAGCGATCGGGCTGAAGGTCGACAACGACCAGCCCATGCGCTCATGACCGAACTGGTTCCAGATCGGGCTCTTGCCGCCTGCGAAGGACGTGTAGCGCGCCGCGCCGGTACCGGTGGTGCCGCCCCACACACCCGCTGACACCGTACCCCCGGTGTAGGTCGGGTGGACGTCGTCGGACTGGATGTAGTCGTAGCTGCTCGCCGAGGACACGAAGTGGGTGTTGGCATCGCGCAGCGTCGGACGCAGCGCGCCGGTGATGCGGGCCAGGTAGCTGGCTTCGCTTTCGCCGGCCACATACTTCAGTGCCTCCGAATCGATCTGGCCGTCGCCGTTGGTGTCGTAGTCCGCGCCCATGTACTCGGCGAAGTTGTCCACGCACTTGAAGCCCTTCTGACGCGCGTATTCGCAGGTCCAGTAGTTTATCTGCGCGATCGCCGGCAGGAACTTGTCGCGCAGGTTCACCCTGGCGCCGGTGGTCGGATCGTTGCACCCGCTCTGCACGTTGTCGGCGTTGTAGCCGGGGTAGTACAGATTGGCGACCACTTTCAGCTTCACGCCGGAATAGGCGTTGGCGTTGATGTAATCCATGCCCGCGGCGAGATACGTCTTGCAGTTGGCCACCGCTGTGCTCAGCACGTTGTAGTTGCAGGTGCCGGTCTGTCCCTTGAAGGCGGTGCGCGCCTGCAGGCCATCGTTGCCGCACATCTCGAAGGTCACCACGCGGGTCGAAGCGGCCTGCATGTAGGAACGCTCGGCGACGATCTTGTTGTTGTAGACGTCGGAAGCCACCGCGCCCGACTTGGCGCGACGGATGCTTTCGATGTCCGCGCCCCACAGCGCCGCCAGGTATTCGGCATCGACCGTGGGCGCCGAATACTTGGCGGCGTTGGAGATGGAGCCGTTGTAGCCCGCATAAATCGAATCGCCGTAAGCGACGACGCGATACTTCGCGGTGGTGCCCGCGCGGTCGATGGTCCACGACACGTTCTGGTTCAGCGTGCTGGCCATCGACGGCCCCGCGACGGCTGCCAGAATCAGGGTCGAGAGCAACGCACGCGAATTCTTGCCGAATCGGTTGATCATGATTTGCATCCTTGTAAAGAGGTTGTGTCTTGCGAGAAGCCGAGGCGCTTCTGATCGTCCCTGCCCCGTTTGACCGCCATCCGAACCCGTACGGTCCGCCCCAGGCGGGGCTAACCCTAACGTGTCCCATAGACAGGGTCAACACGGCGACATTGTCGCGGTGCAGCATTCCTGTCGGTGTTTCAGGCGTGTGACAGGAGTTGGATTTGTTTGCGGTGGAACGTGCAGCGACGTTGCGTTGCAACGCAGATCCGTTCGTCGTCGACATACAAGACAACAGGAAGTCGCCTGCGATGTCTGGAACAAAGGTCGACGTTATCGATGCCAAGTTTCATTTTCTTGTAGGCTGGGTCATCGACCCAGCAGAAGCATGTCGAAATTTTTGCTGGGTCGATGACCCAGCCTACGAGCTTTTCGTAGCCCGGGTAAGCGCACAGCGCGCACCCGGGAGAACGCAAGCCGTGAAGAATCCAAGCGGTGCAAGATCAAGAGCCCCGGGTGCGGCCTGCGGCCTTACCCGGGCTACTTGTTAGCCTTCGTCATCATCATCCGTAAATTCAGCAGTGAGGAGAGTGAGCCTCCAACCCCCGGTTTGTGACAGCACCTGTTCGTAGACTTCGAGTTCGCGTTTTTCGCGAATTCGCCATCCGCTGGGTTCTGTGGATTCGATGCCAGAAGCCAAGCCTGGTGATTCATTGAATGTGCGGGCTAAGGCATCCCGTGGTATTGCCATGCCGGACTGTAAACCTATGTAAGGAAATTCAGCATGCCGATAAACTTGCTTTAAGATCCCATCTTTTGAGATCAACATGGCACAGGGGTCGTCGGACAACTGCATAATTCTGCGACCACATGCCATTTTGCTAACGCCGAACTCATGAGCGACTGACGTGAGTGCTTCGATTGATACATCACGTTCGGCTCGCAGTTTGCGCTTGAATTCGGTGGGCGGCATAAGCAGTTCTGCCGCGAACGTATTCGCTTCGGCTTCCCAAGCAGCATTGCCGCGTGCGCCCGTAATTTCTTCTTGCTGCATATCTGTCTGAGTGCAGCGGAAGCCATCTTGTGTCGGTATATGCAACGGCATCAGGTAATGCCCAAGTTCATGGCCGACGGTAAAACGTCGCCGCTCAGGTCGTGCATCGGAACGAACAAGGATCATGCAATTTGATTTTGCTTCATCAGCTAATAGCGCACCTTCGAAACTATCGGTATCAAACGGAAGAACCTGACGAATTTCAAGTGCAAGTGCGATCTCTTCAACAGGAAGCGGAAACACAACGTTGGGAAGCAGATTCAGTACCCCTGCAGCCATCTTGCGAGGATTGCCGATGTCTGCTAATTCCATCCGCTCAAGGAGCATCGAGGCTACTCCTTCGGCTTCTGCTTCATCGAGTCAATAAGCGCGCGAATATTAGCCTGCTGATCAGGCTTCAAATCGCGCAGATCTCGGAATAGGGCGCCCATCTTCGCCTCGTCTTCGCTTTGTTCGCCCAGCAAGTAGGCGACAGTCACCTGATAGTGCTTAGCCATTCGCTCCATGAGTTCTTTGCTGGGGTTGCGGCTCTCACCTTTTTCTAACTCCCAGAAATGAGGCTTGCTGATGGCCACAGCGTCAGCAGCCTTCTGAAGAGACTCCCCCTTTCGAATGCGTAACTGTTTCAGACGCGCTGCAAATGTGGCGGGTGTCTCGAGCATAAGGGTCTCTCCAGGGAGCCGGTTATTATGGTCCGCACAAATCGTTAGATCAATCCTTGCAAATCTCAATTGTATGCCTCAATCTAACGATACCGTCTGGGTTGTCCAGACGGCGTGCCGGGCGAATCTCCGGCTGAGGATCCAAAGTTGAACAGTCTCAGCATCCTTTATGGCATCCAAACGAAAGGCAAATTCACCATCTTCCAAGGCACGGATCGCCAATGGTATTTCCGACTCAAGGCGTCTAATGGGGAAACGTTGTGCCACTCCGAGGGCTATACAACGCGCCAATCAGCTGTACACGGTGTAGCGGCCGTCAAGGCCTACGCGCCGAACGCGGACGTGGGGGGTTAACTTGATGGCCACTAATCCTCCCCGCGGCGACGGACACCGGAATGGCGCGGTCCGCGACCGCTCGCAGTTCAAAGCACCAAACGGCAATTACACCAAGCGCAATACAGATAACGGCCGTTTCATGGACCAAAAAAAGGGCGGCGATCCCTTCAAGGGCGTCAGGCGGGAAAAGTAAAGCTCTGAGTCGTCTTCACTGTCTCTGGCGCGAAGCGTCAGAGACCTCTGGGGAGTTCCTGCAGTGATATAGCCAGGCTGAAGGCCGCAACGCGCAATCGTAGAGCAGAACCCGCAAAGCGGATTCCGCCATCGACTCGCAGTCCCGTACTACGGTGTTACCGTAATTTCCTTCGCCGTAACCCCGGAACCCCCATGACCCACCTCCTCGGCATCTCCGGCAGTCTCCGCAGCGGTTCCTTCAACACGGCATTGCTGCGCGCGGCGCAATCACTCGCCAGCCCCGACGTAAAGTTCGAAGCCGCCACGCTGCACGGCATCCCGCTCTACGATGGCGATCTCGAAGCGCGAGAAGGCTTGCCCGCTGCGGTCCTCGCGTTGAAGGACAAGATCGTCGCCAGCGATGGCGTGCTGCTGTGTACGCCGGAATACAACAACGGCATCCCCGGGGTGTTCAAGAACGCGATCGACTGGCTGTCGCGTCCCGGCGACGACATCGGCCGGGTGTTCGGTGGGCGGCCGTTCGCGGTGATCGGTGCATCGCCGGGCGGCTTCGGCACGATCATGGCGCAGAACGCGTGGCTGCCGGTGCTGCGCACGCTGGGCGCGCGGTTCTGGTCGGGCGGTCGCCTGCAGGTGTCGCGCATGCACACGCTGCTGGACGCGGATGGTGAATTGGCGGATGAAGCCACGCGCAAGTTGTTGGCGGAGTTCGTGAGCGGGTTCGCGGCGTTCGCAGGCAAGGTGACCGACCAGAAGTAACGCTTCCGGGGAAACCGCATTGCTTCGTTCCCGCTCGCGCTCCCGCCCAGCTTGCACTAGATTGGTGCAATGCTCACCGATCCCAGCCCTACCATCACGCTCGACGCCGCGTCCTTCGATGCCCTGACCACGCCCATCGCCTGGTGCGACGCCGAGGGGCGGGTGGCGGGTGGCAATCTGGCGTTCGCGCGCTGGCTGGGCGTGAGCCAGCGGCGGCTGGCGGGCGTGCCGCTGGCGGCGTTCGAGGTGGAAGGCCAGCGGCTGGCGCGGATGCTGGCCGAGCCGCCGGTCGGCGAACAGATCCGGCTGCGGCGGCTGCATTTCGGCTTCCCCGGCAGCGAGAACCGGCCGTATGCCGACGCCCTGATGTCGAAGCGCGAAGATGGCGGCTGGTGGATCGAGGCGCACCCGGTGGACGAGTTTCCGGGCGAGGATCCGGCATCGGTGCTGCCGTCGGCGCTGTCGGCGGCGCTGAAGGGGCTGGCGCACGAGCTGCGCAATCCGTTGGCGGGGCTGAAGGGCGCCGCGCAATTGTTGGCCCGCCGGGTCGAGAGCGACGAGGCGCGCGAACTTACCGAACTGATCGAATCCGAAGTCGCGCGGTTGACCGAACTCATTGATCGGCTGCTGTCGCCGCAGCCGGCGCGCGCGCACGAGCCGCTGAACATCCATGTTGTGCTGGAA
The DNA here is from genome assembly GCA_046590925.1 of Lysobacteraceae bacterium. GTDB lineage: Bacteria > Pseudomonadota > Gammaproteobacteria > Xanthomonadales > Xanthomonadaceae > Lysobacter_I. The sequence goes on from JBKJTC010000315.1 coordinate 5,743, forward strand.
CGCGTGCTGCGGCTGGCGGAAAGCGACGCCGGCTGGGCGGTGAAACTGATCCGCGACTACGACCCGTCGCTGCCGGAATTGCCCGGCGACGCCGACCGTCTGACGCAGGCGCTGTGGAATCTGGTGCGCAATGCGATCGAGGCCGGCGCGGCCAATGTGAGTTTGCGCACGCGCGTGGAGCACGGCGTTCGCATCGGCGACGTGGCGCATGCGCGCGCGCTGCGGCTGGAGATCGCCGACGACGGCCGCGGCGTGCCCGCGGCGCTGGCGGAGCGGGTGTTTTTGCCGCTGGTCAGCGGTCGCGCCGAGGGCACCGGCCTGGGTCTGGCGCTGGCGCAGCAGGTCGCGCGCGAACATCGCGGCTCGCTGAGCTACCGCTCGCGGCCCGGCCATACCGTGTTCACCGTGGTGCTGCCGTTCGCGCCGCTGCATCCGCATGAGGATGCGGAATCCATGAAGGAACACATCAATGACGCATGACGTCGCAACTCATGACGCCGCATCGGTCTGGGTGGTCGACGACGACCGCTCGGTGCGTTTCGTCCTCGCCACTGCACTGCGCGAAGCGGGCTACGAGGTCACCGCCTTCGATTCCGCGCGCAGCGTGCTCGACGTGATCGCTGGGCGCGCGCCGCCGGAGCTGCTGTTCACCGATGTGCGCATGCCCGGCGACGATGGGCTGGTGCTGCTGGATGCGATCAAGGCGAAACACCCGCAGCTGCCGGTGATCGTGATGAGCGCGTACACCGACATCGCCAGCACCGCCGGTGCGTTCCGCGGCGGCGCGCATGAATTCCTGTCCAAGCCATTCGATCTCGATGCCGCGGTCGCACTCGCCGCGCAGGCGCTGGCGCCCGGTCGCGCGCGCCGCGCCGATGCGCTGTCGGCCGAACAGACGCCTGCGATCGATACGACCGTCGGCGATGCGCTGGTCGGCGACACGCCGGCGATGCAGGCGCTGTTCCGCGCCATCGGTCGGCTGGCGCAGGCGCCGCTGGGCGTGCTGGTGACCGGCGAAACCGGCACCGGCAAGGAGCTGGTGGCGCGCGCGCTGCACCGCGAATCGCCGCGCGCGCGCAAACCGTTCGTCGCGCTGAACACCGCGGCGATTCCCTCGGAACTGCTGGAGAGCGAACTGTTCGGCCACGAGGCCGGCGCGTTCACCGGCGCCGCGCGGCGCCACGTCGGCCGCTTCGAGCAGGCCGATGGCGGCACATTGTTTCTCGACGAAATCGGCGACATGCCGCTGCCGCTGCAGACCCGGCTGCTGCGGGTGCTGGCCGAGAACGAATTCTTCCGCGTCGGCGGCCGCGAGCTGATCCGCGTCGACGTGCGGGTGATCGCCGCAACCCACCAGAACCTCAACGCGCTGGCCGCCGAAGGCCGCTTCCGCGCCGATCTGCTGCATCGCCTCGACGTGGTGCGGCTGCAACTGCCGCCGCTGCGCGCGCGGCGCGACGACATCCCGCGGCTGGCCGAACGCTTCCTGCGCGCGGCGGCGTTGAAGTTCGATGCGCCGGTCAAACGTTTCGCGCCGGCGGCGCTGCAGCGCATGCTCGCGCACGACTGGCCGGGCAATGTGCGCGAACTCGAAAACCTGTGCTGGCGGCTGGCCGCGCTGGCGCCGGGCGATGTGATCGCGGCGGCGGATCTTGAAGACGTGTTCGCCGATGCGGCGTCCGCGATGAATGCGTCGTCGTCATCGCTGTCGTCTGACTGGGAAGCCGCGCTGGGCGCATGGGCGCGCGCGCGCCTGGACGCGGGCAGCGTCGATCTCAATGCCGAAGCCCGCGCGATGTTCGACAAGGCGCTGTTCGATGCCGCGCTGGCGCACACCGGCGGCCACCGCTCCGAAGCCGCGGCGAAGCTTGGACTTGGCCGCAACACGCTGACCCGCAAGCTGGGATCGGGACGCAAATCGCGCAAGCCGGTGTGAATGGGTGTTCGTGTGCTCGGCACGCTTGCGATGCCAACCGCGAAAACACAGTTCATCCCCCGTAGAGCGGCCTTCAGGCCGCCGCTTCCGATACGCAACCGTTTCGTTTTCGTCAGCCGTGGGCACGGCCCTGATGTCGTCGCCGATAGGGTTCTGCCCGGGCCGGCCTGAAGGCCGCTCTACGGATTCGATCTAATCGGCAGAAAGACGCTTGACGATCGTTCCGAATGCATGACCCGGACGAAGCGTTTCCCGCGGGTGGCGATACGCTCATCCAGCGGCGTTTATGATCGATTCCCCCGCACCGCAGGAATTGCCCGTATGCCGCCGACCCGCATTCTCATGGTCTCGATCCTCGCCGCCTCGCTCGCCGCCTGTGGCAGCGCTCCGCCGCCGAAAACCGTCGCACCCGCGCAGCCGCAGCATCGCGTGCAGCGCGCGCAGGCGAACATCGCGCCGGCTTCGGCCAGCCTGGTCAGCGGCAGGCTGGCGATCACCGCTATCGACGGCGGCGTGCGCATCGAAGGCGAACTCGGCGGCCTGGGCCGCAGCGGCACCCACGCCATTCATGTCCACGAACGCGGCGACTGCAGCGCCGCCGACGGCAGCAGCGCCGGCGGTCATTTCAATCCGTCCTCGTCCGCGCACGGCCGCGCCGGCACGCCGGTGCATCACCTCGGCGACATGGACAACCTCACGTCCAACGCCAGCGGCGTGGCCCGCGTCGACCTGCGATTGATGGGCGTCACCCTGGGCAGCGGCGGGTCGAACGACATCTTCGGCCGCGCGCTGGTGGTGCACGCCGGCCCCGACGATTACAGCAGCCAGCCGGCCGGCAACTCCGGCGCGCGCGTGGGCTGTGGGGTGATCCAGATCGCGATGTGAAAGATGGCACTGTGAAGCGGTTGTTGTGAGCAATGTGCCGGCCCATGCGATGTACACATGGGCCGGTGATGCTTACGGGTTTTCGATCAGGGTTGTGCTGCGGATGTCGCGATGAAAGCCAGCAGGCCCGGGTTCAGCGCACCGTGCGACTGGCCGATGGACAGCAGGGCCGCTTCCAGGCCCTTCGCGGCGCTGGAGGTGGTGGTCACCGCGCGCGAATCGCTTTCGGATTCGATCCGCAGGCGGCTGCCTTTGACGACGTGACGGGAGATCCGGCCGTCGGCCGAGATCTGTTCCAGCAGGATGCCGTTGTAGCCCAGCACCGACGGTTCGTCGCCGCTCTTCAGCGCGGTGCCGGTGGCGCGTGCGCCGGCCAGCTCTTTCGTCACTACTTCGTACACGCGTCCCGGTGCGACCGTGACGGTCGGGTTGGGGCGGCCGGAGAACAGCAGGTAGGTGATGCGGATTTTTTCGCCGGGCGGATCGAGTGTGTCGCCGCGCGGTTGCGCCGCCGCCGCTGGCCCGGTGTACACCGCTGCCGCCATCAGTAACGCGCCGGCGAGCGCTTTGCCGAACGATTGGATGTTCATCATGGAATGTCCTTGTGCCCGATGGGGTCAGTTGATGTTTTCGTGGCCGTAGCCTTCGGCGATATCGGTCCAGGCGAGGAAGAATCCGCAGAAATTGGCGTAGCCGCCCCGGTTCGCGGTGCGCGGATCGGTGATGGTGTTGCCGCTCTCGTCGGTATTGCGCGCAGTGCCGCTGCCGGGCTTGTGGCTCCAGGTGCCGTTCGAGTCCAGTCGGTACCAGTGATAGTCCGGATAGGGGCCGACGTAGCCGGTCACCAGCGCCACGCCCTTCTTGAAGTCAAGCGGCCAGCTGGGATAGTCGGAGATCGGTTCCAGCCCGTCGCCGATCGCCGCGGCGCGCACCGCGGCGCAGGTCATCGAACCGGCGGTGCCGATGGACGCCCGCCCGGGCTGCGCGAAGGTGTTGGTCGCCTTGTTGTTCGCGTAGTTGTAACAGTTGTTGTTGTATTGCCGGTCGCCGCCGACGTTCCAGTACGAGGGCGTGAACGCCGGCTGGCCCGGATTGAGCACGTTCCACACTTCCCAGTTCGCCAGCGCCCGGTTATAGACGAAGACCTCGTCGATGCGATCGTTGAAATTGACGTCCAAGGGCACGGTGGGGCTCCTCCAGGAGCCGATGAAAAACGGCAGGTCGGTGTTGGCGATGTGGCCCATGGTCCCCGGCGCTTCGCTGCCGACGTTGTAGCCGTCGACATAGAACGCCACGTTTACTGGCCACGAGGTACGGTTGACTGTCACCGCGATGTGGTGCCAGCGGTTGAGGGACAGTTGCGGCAGCGCGGCCGTGCCGTGGCTCCAGCTGGTGGTGCCGGAGGTGTCGGTGAGGTTGAGCATCAGGCGGTCGCCCCAGCCCAGCATGAAGCTGTAGCCGCTTCCGTTGCTGCTCTCGTTGGTGATGATGGTCTTTATCGGGTACCCGTTGTTTGCGGTGCTGGTGAAGCGGATCCATGCGGCCAGCGTGAAGCTGCCGGTGCCGGGATTCAGGTGCGCCGAATTGGGCACTTGTACGTATTTGTTGCCGATCAGGTTCGAGCTGGTGCCCATCCAGCCGTAGCTGCTGGCTTCGCCGCCGTAAATGCGGCCGTGGCGGCCGTAGCCGCTGGTATCTAGCACGCGCTTGTAACCGAGGGGGAAGGATGAGGTCGGGGACATGTTCCATTCGCCGACCAGTCCGTTGGTGACGCGGTTCGGCACGGCGTGGCTGGCGGCCACCGGGAGCAGGGCGCCGATCGCAAGCGCCATGAGTGTCGCGATTCTGTTCATGCTTTCGTTCCTTGAGAGTCGTTTGAACGGTGCGGCGGTGCGCGGAATGCCGGTCTGGCGGCACGCAGGCGCGCGCGTGGAATCCGGCGGTGTGCCGGGTTTGTGCGAGGGGATGTGGGACACCTCCTTGTGTCGTGCGGCCGGCGTGGCCGGGTCGTGGCTAGAGTAGCGCGCGCGGATCCTGATCCGCGAGGCAGGGCACGGAATGCACGTCGAGCCCGTGGACTTTGAGGATCGCAATGAGCTGGCGCTGGCGCGCCTGGAAATGCGCGAAGCCGCGGTCGATGCGCGCCGGGTCCAGTTCGTCCGCGGCATAGCGGCGCTGCCAGCCGCTGCGGTCGAAATCGGCGACGCGCACGGCGCCGTCGACGTAGCGCAGCAGCGGTTCCGGCGGCGCGTCCAGCCAGACGTCCTGTGCCGGCGCGAGCAATGCGGTTTCCAGCAGCGGCCACAGCGCGTCCAGGCCGACGTGGCGATACTGCAGCGCCATCATCGCGGCAAGGTCGTGGACGGTGAGATAGCGTGCGTGCTCGATCTTCGCCTCGAACGCATCCTGCGCCAGCAGTGCGGTGTCGGCCTTGGCCATGCCGCGCTCCAGCAGCGCGTGCTCGAACTCGGCGGCCACCGCGGTGGCGCGTTCGGCGCTGCCTACCAGCAGGAACGGCAGCACCCGCAGCGCCCCGCCATGCAGTTCCGGCTCGGCGCGCAGCGGCTGGGGCACTGCGCCGCGGTCGTCGGCGCCGAAGGCGATGATTCGCGCAGCTTCCGCCTGCGTGCCTTCCGATCGCGGCGCCCGCGCATGCAGTTCTTCCAGACGCCGGTGCATCGGCCAGCCCGGACGCAGGATTTCCGCGGGGTCGTAGTGCGCACCGGCGAAGACCAGATCCAGGCCGGCCGCGTCGGCCGCGAACGTGGCCAGATCGCGCCCCACCAGGCCCGCCAGCGCGCCGGCATCGGTCTGGCCCAGCGCGGCGCGATCGGGTTGGGTGCCCGGCACCAGTTCCAGCGCCAGCGCGCCGCGCACCACCATGCGTGGGGGATTTCTCTGCGTATCGTGCGGATTTGCGCTCATCGTCTCGTTGGCCGGGCCATGTTGCGGCGTTACACTCGCACATTATCTCTCCCGCCGCCGCGCGCCCGCGCCTGCGGACCAATTCCCCACGAGGTGTCTGATGCTGCATGGTCGTCCCGTCGCCGTTCTTGGCGGCGCCCGCATTCCCTTCTGCCGCCAGAACACGGCCTATACCGATGTCGGCAACCTTGGAATGTCGGTCCGGACCCTCGGCGCGGTGGTCGAGAAATTCGGTCTGCACGGCCAGCAACTGGGCGAAGTGGCGATGGGCGCGGTGCTCAAGCACAGCAGCGACTGGAACATCGGCCGCGAAGCCACGCTGTCGTCCGGCCTGTCCCCGCTCACGCCGGGCATCACCCTGCAGCGCGCCTGCGGCACCTCGCTGGACACCATCATCGCCGTCGCCAACAAGATTTCCACCGGGCAGATCGAGGTCGGCATCGGCGGCGGCTCCGACACCACCTCGGATGTGCCGATCGTCTACGGCCAGGCATCCCGCCGCCGGCTGCTGTCGGTGGCCGCGGCCAAGACCACGATGGACAAGCTGGCGCGCTTCACCAACGGCTTCTCGTTCAAGGAGCTGAAGCCGGAGCTGCCCGGCGTGGGCGAGCCGCGCACCGGCAAGTCGATGGGCGAGCACTGCGAGGACATGGCCAAGGAATGGAAGATCGACCGCGAGTCGCAGGACGCGTGGGCGGTGTCGTCGCACCACAAGCTGGCCGCCGCCTACGAGCGCGGGTTCTTCGACGATCTGGTGGTGGGCTTCCGCGGCGTCTCGCGCGACAACATCCTGCGTGCCGATTCTTCGCTGGAAAAACTCGCATCGCTGAAGCCGGCGTTCGACAGGACGTCCGGCCGCGGCACGCTGACCGCCGGCAACTCCACGCCGCTGACCGATGGCGCCTCGGCCTGTCTCATCGCGTCCGACGAATGGGCCGCGCAGCACGGGCACGAAGTGCTGTGCCACATCCGCGACGCGCACGTGGCGGCGGTCGATTTCGTCCACGGCGAAGGGCTGCTGATCGCGCCCGCGGTCGCGGTGGCCGAAATGCTCAAGCGCAACAACCTCACGCTGCAGGATTTCGACATCTACGAAATCCATGAAGCCTTCGCCGCGCAGGTGCTGTGCACGCTGCGCGCCTGGGAAAGCGCCGATTACTGCAAGAACCGCCTTGGTCTGGATGCGCCGCTGGGCAGCATCGACCCGGCGAAGATCAACCCGGTGGGTTCGTCGCTGGCCGCGGGCCACCCGTTCGCCGCCACCGGCGCGCGCGTGGTCGCCACCGCCGCCAAGCAGCTGAAGGAACGCGGCGGCGGCCGCTGCCTGATCTCGATCTGCACCGCCGGCGGCATGGGCGTGGTCGCGATTCTCGAACGCTGAAAAATGCGCTGAAAATCCAGTGCAGGCCGGCGCCGGGCGCAGCGAAGCCCAGCTTCATTGGCGGCAGGATGACGGCGCATTGAGGTTTGCGGGTGCTGGGCTTCGCTGCGCTCAGCGCCAGCCTACGCACGTTCGCTTGGACGTCGGGCTGACGCCAGCCGTTGGTGACGCCGGTTACACCAGCCCGTGGCCGCTTTCGGCTAACCCCGCGATGCGATCCGGTACGTTCTGATCACGCGCACTGCCCATCGCGCGCCGCCATCCTGCCGCGACCGGGCCCAATGACTGATCGATCACCGGGGAATCACCATGCGTTCCATCCGCTCGAACCTGTTCGTCTGCGGCCTGACGGCCGTGCTTTCGTTGACCATCGCCGCCTGCAGCAAACAGAACGACGCCGCCGAAAGCGCTGCATCCGATTCGGTGGCGATGGAGCGCAGCGCCGACAAGGCCATGGGCGGCGCGATGCCCGCATCCGCGCCGATGCCGCAGGAAGCGGCCGCCGATGCCGCTGAGGAGATGGCCCCCGGCAGCGAAAGCCTGCAACGCGAAGCGCAGGTCGAAACCGCCACCACCGTCGACGCCGCGCAGGTCAGTTCCAGTGCCGCCACCTTCGACGACGGCCAGCGCAAATTCATCCGCACCGCGCAGGCGCAGTTCCGGGTGAAGGATGTCTACACCTCGGCGCTGGCGATCGAGGATGTCGCCGCGCAGCAGGGCGGTTTCGTGGTCGACAACGACATCGCCGCGCAGACGCTCAGCATGCAGCGCCGCCCCGCGGGCGACGGCAAGCTGCTGGAACTCACCGAATACACGGTGCGCGGCACGCTCACGGTGCGCGTGCCCAGCGACAAGACCCAGGCCTTCCTGCGCGCCATCGCGTCGCAGATGGAGTTCCTCGACCAGCGCGGTTTCGATGCCGCCGACGCGCAGTTCCAGATGCTGCGCCAGCAGCTCGCCTACCAGCGCGAACAGCAGGCGCAGCTGGAGCTTGGGCAGGCGGTGCAGACGGGCGACCGCCTCGACCGCAAGGCCGACGTCATCGCCGCGCGCACCGGTTCGAAACTGCAGCGCGACGAAGCCCTGATCCAGCAGAAGGAATTCGAGGACCGGGTCGCCTTCAGCACCATCCATCTCACCCTGTACCAGCTGTCGAAGATCCGCCAGACCGAGATGGTCGATGTCGAAGCGGTGTTCGAGAAGCACAGCCCGGGGTTCTTCTGGCGCCTGTTCGGCGCGCTGCGCGTCGGCTGGTACGGTCTGCTCGAACTGCTGCTGGCGCTGCTGCAGGTGTGGCCGCTGTGGCTGGCGGTTGGCCTGGGCGTCTACGGCCTGCGCCGCTGGAACAACGCGCGCCGCGGCAAGCGTCCACCGCTGCCGCCCGCGGCAGAATGAAATCGATTGGCATCGCGGTGATGCCGCATCGAATGAGGGGCGCGCCTCGGCGCAGCCCGATCGCCGCGCTGCCAGCGGTTCCCGCCGATCGCGGGCGCGGCGCATGTAACGCACATGTAAACGGGTCCGGGACACTCTAGACTCAAGCCAATGCCACCATGGGATGAACTGATGGGATTGGGCACTGCGTCCGTGTTCACCGGGTTCAGGCTGGGCTCGTTGGTGATCGATCTGGATCACGGTGCGGTGTCCGGCGAGCAGCAGGGATCGAGCGGTCTCACGCCGCGCGCGGAAGCGTTGCTGCTGTTGCTGTCGCGGCGCGCCAACACCCTGGTGTCGCGCGAGGAAATCCTCGAAACGGTGTGGGCCGGGCGGGTGGTGGAGGATGCCGCCATCACCAACGGCGTCTGGCAGATCCGCCGCGCCCTCGGCCCGACGGGCAAGGACATCCTGCAGACCCGAAGCAAGCGCGGTTATCTGCTGGTGGTGCCGGACGAGGCCTGGATCCGCACGGCACCCGCTGTGGTGCCCGCTGCGGTATCCGTGCCCGAGCCCGAGCCCATCACGGATGCGCGCGAGTCTTCCGGAACCGATTCGCCCGCCGTCGCGTCGCACGCCGTGCCTGCATCGCGCCGTCGCGGGTGGCGTCCAGCGCTCGCCGTTGCGCTGGTGATATCGATGGCGGTCGCGGCGATCCCGGCGTGGCGGTGGATGCAGGCGCAGGGCGGCATCGCGATGGATCCACAGATCGAGATGAGCGCCGCGGTGGTGGCGCCGCCGTCCCTCGCGTGGCTCCGCGAAACGCTGCTGCGCAAGAGCATCGAACAGGCGCATCTGCGCGATGTGGATGTGGTGGTATTCCAGCGTGCGCAGATCCAGAACCCGTTCCGCGGCCCGCACCTGCAGGTGCGCATCGACCGCGCCGACCGGCAGACGCTGGACGCGGAGCTGACGCTGGTGCAGGGGCGCGTGCGCATCCGCGAACGCTACCGCGGCCCGGCCGTCGGCCTGCCCGATGCGCTGCAGACCCTGCTGAGTCGACATCTGCCCGCGCCGACCCGGTCGCCTGGCCCTGCCACCGATGCCTATGTCGCCGGTCGGCTGGCCGAGGCCCGTTTCGATCGCGCCACCGCGATGCAGGAATTCCAGCGCGCGCTGATCCTCGACGCGCGGATGACCGATGCGCGGATCGCATTGGCCGGCCTGCTGTTCGACCAGGGGCGCGCGGATGAAGCGCGCGCGGCGGCGCGGCCGCTCGAACCGGCCGTTGAAACCGGATCCGTCCAAACCAAAGCTGTCGAAACCGATGCCGTCCGTCGCTGCCGCATCGATCGTCTGCTGGCGCGGATCGCGCCCGACCGGCTGGGCCGCACCCCCTGTCCGCGCGCGGCCATGGTCGCGCGCGTCGAACGGCTGCAACTGCGGGATGCCTTGCGCGAGATCGAGCGGCTGTACGCGCAGCCCGCGGGCGCGGGCGAGTGGCTGGAACAGGAAGACGCGCTGATCCTCGCGCTGCTGCGGCTGCAGGAACTGGAGCGCGCGAAATACGAGATCGAGCGCGCGCGGACCATCGCCGAGCGCGCGGGGTGGCCGCATGCCGCGCTGCGCCTGGGCGCCAATCTCGGCCCGCTGCACATGCATCGCGGCGAGCGCAAGGCCGCGGCCGAGGCCCAGACCCGGATCGCCGAAGGCTTCGCGCAGCTGGGCGATTCTGCGTTGGCGGCGGAAAGCCGGGTGTGGGTGCAGCGCGCCCAGCCGATCGTCCCCGGGCCGGTGCTGGCCGCGCGCCGCGCGCAGCTCGGTGCGAGCGTCGAACAGGCGCGCGCATCCAGTCATCTGCGCGCGGAAATCGAGGCGCTGCTGCTGCTGGCGCGGATCGATCGCGATCGTCCCGCGGCCTGGCGCAACCACCTCGACCGTGCGCGTCAGCGCATCCGCGACGCGCGCCTGGACGGCGGCAACAGCCTGCATCCGTATTTCGTTGTGGCCGAGGTCGTCGGCGCGCGGCGCTATACGGAAGGCCTTGCGGAAATCCGCACGCTGCAGCAGGCGCCGCATCCGCACCCGCGCGCATCGGCCTGGACGCTGTACCTGCAGGTCGAATCGCATTTCTGGCTCGACGAGATCGCTGCTGCGGTCGCGGGCATCGATGCGATGGAGCGCGCCGGGCTGGACATCACCGCCTCGCCCAATCCGTGCTTCTACGCCTGGGTGCTGACCGAAGCGCGCCGCCGCGATCGCGCCAACGCCTATCTGGAACGCTGCAACGACGGCATGCGCAGTCCGGAACAGACCGACTTCGGCCTGATCGCCGCCGCCCGCCAGCGGGTGCTCGACGGCGAACCCGCGGGCGCCTGGCGGCTGCTGCGGCCGCGGATCGATGCGCTGCTGGCCATTCGCGAACCCAGTCGCCAGGAAGCCGAGGCGCTGGCGTTGATGACGCGCCACGCGGTGGGCCTTCCGGGCGCCGATCTGCGCCGGCTGCAGGCGGCGCGCCGGGTCGTCGACCGTGTGGCGGCGCTCGATGGCGCCGGTCCCGGCCTGCGTCTGGGCGCCGAGCTGCTGCGCGGCACGCTGTGCGAACCGGATGTCGACGCCGGTTGTCCGGCGCATGCGCTGCCCGAATGGGCGGCCGAAGACAGGTTTGCGGTACGGCTGGTCGAATCCCGGCCCGCGCTGCCCTGACGTTCCGTCCGTCGATTTTCGGGAACGCTGTCTCTGTCCGGCGGCGCGCCTACATGGCGGATGTCGGAGGTATCGCGACTATTTACGTCAACTGATTGATTCTGCTGGGAAATAAATTCGAGAGATTTTCGACAGTCAGTCGAGAGGATTTGTCCGGCCGCGCATGCCACACAGGCCCCGTGCGGATACGAATCGCGGTCCGCGCTCAACGCGCACAGCGCATCGCAGACAGAAAGGATCCTCACGATGTCAGACCCCTACAGCAAAGACGCGCAGATCTTCACCTTCGGTGTACACGGCACCAATAATGGCCCGGACAATGTGCGCGAGGTCGCCCGTCGCGTCAGCGTGGCCGTCGGCGAAACCACCGATGGCGCCAACCTCTTCGACAACGGTTTTTCCTGGCAGAACCGCTCCGGCACCACCAATGGCACCCGCGAACGCGAGGCGTCGTCGCAGGATTTGACGAGATATGTGCTGGGAGCGGTGGACCGGGCGTTGGAGTCCGGAACCCTCGACCGCGAAAAGGGCTTGACGATCAATCTGGTGGGCTTCAGCCATGGCGGCAATGTGGCCCTGCAGGCGTCCGACAACATCGCCGCAGGCTTGCGCGAACGTGGCTTGGATTCGTCGATCCATATCACCACGCTGTCGACGCCCGCCTACACCCGCGGTGCCGAGAGTCCCGACACCGCCGCGGCCGGCGTACAGGCCAACGGCGTGAGCTTCAATCACACCCATTTCTCGGTGGCCGGCGACGGCGTGATCCGCGCCGCGATCGGCAATTCGAATTACGACAACGCGCCCACCCGCAACTTCAACATGGAGGGCGTCAGCACCTTCAACGGCGTCGCCAATCATGGCGCGCCGCAGGACAGCGCGGCGCACATGGACGCGATCTCCGGGGTCATGCGTCAGCGCTTCAACGGCCTGGCGCCCGCACAGACGCGTTCGGATGCCGGCGGCGACATGCAGGTCGCGGGTGCGACACCGGCAACGCCGGCCGCGACCAACGGCGCCAGCCAGTGGGACGGCATCAACAACAATCCCACCGCGCAGCAGGTATCGGCGGCGCTCGCGCGCGCGGTGCCGGACGTGGCGCAGGAAAACCAGAACCCCAGCCTCATCGCCGGGCTCACCGAAGCGGCGGCGACCAACAAGATGTCCACGGTACGCGACGTGGCGTTCAGCAACGACCAGCAGACCGCATTCCTCGTCGACCGCGACAAATCCGACCCTGCGGCAAAGATCGTTCCCGTCGACATGGCTGTGGCCGACAAGCCGTTCGATCAGGCCTGGCAGAAAGCGGCGGTCGCGCTGGACACGACCCAGAACAACCCGACCGTCGCGCAGAGCCAGGACCAGGATCTCAGCCAGAAGCAGTCCGGCCGCTCGATGGCTTGAAGCGCCCGCCTTCCATCGGCAACTGCCGGAACGATCGAATAATCAGAAGGACGCATCACGATGTCGGACCCCTACAGCAAAGACGCACAGATCTTCACCTTCGGCGTGCATGGCACCAACAACACGCCGGACAATGTCCGCGAAGTGACCAGCCGGATCAGCGCGGCGGTCGGCCGCACGACCGACGGCGCCAACCTCTGGGACAACGGTTTCGACTGGCGTGCGCGCACCACCACCCAGACGGTGGATAGCTACGACCCCGTCTACGGCACGATTCCCGTCACGGTCACCACGCCGGTGCCGGGTACTTCTCATCAGATGAACCAGACCAGCGACCGCGAAATCGCCTCGGAGCGACTGTCCGCGCACGTGTTGCAGCAGGTCGACAAGGCGATCGAAGCCGGCACTCTCGATCGCGACAAGCCGCTGACGATCAATCTGGTGGGTTTCAGCCATGGCGGCAATGTGGCGCTGCTCGCGGCGGACAACATTTCCGAGGGCCTCAAACAGCGCGGAATCGAGTCGGCGATCCACGTCGCTACGCTGTCAACGCCCGCTTATACCCGGGGGCCGGAAAATCCCGACACGGCACGCAACGCGGTCCAGGCCGACGGCGTGCAGTTCGCGCATACGCATTTCACCACCCCGGGGGACGGCGTCATCCGCCTGGCGATAGGGCGCGCGGAGTACGACACCGAAGTCACCCGGAATTATGGTTTCCAGAACGCGCCTTCCGGCCTCAACGGGATCGCCAACCACGGCGCAGTGCAGAATGTGCCCGAAATGATGGACAGCGTCTCCGAGGTCATGCGTCAGCGGTTCAACGGTCTGGCGCCCGCGCAGCAGCGCAGCAGCGCCGAAACCGATGTCCAGGTCGCGGGCATCGCCCCGGTCACGCCCGGCGCGAACGTCAACTGGCAGGAGTTCAACAACAACCCGATGGTCCAGCAGGCGTCCGCGGCGCTGCATCGCGCCGCGCCGGATATACCGCAGGAAAACCTCAACCCCAGCATGGTCGCCGGTGTGGCCGGCGTGGCCGCGGAGAACCGCTTCAATACGATCCAGGACGTGGCCTTCAGCCAGAACGGACAGACCGCATTCGTGACCGATCGCGAGAAGACCGACCCCGCCGCACGCGTGGCGCCGGTGGATATGGCGCTGGCCAACAAACCTGCCGAGGAAGTGGTGCAGAAATATGCGGCGGCGATCGACAACGCGCAGACGCCGCAGGTCGCGACGCAGGACCAGGAACAACAGCGCAAGCAGAGCGGACCGTCGATGGCGTAGGACGCATCAGCGAACGCTGTTCCCGTTTTCCACTGGCCGTGGCCGATACGAAGGACCGGCTCGCGGCGAATATCCGGAACCCCGGGTATCGCAACAGGACATGCCCGACCGGCGTTCGAACCCAGTCCTCGCGATGTGCCGTCCATAACGACGAATAGAAAAATCAGGAGTGAATCGTCATGCCCATCAGAACCGTAGAAGTCACCGCGCCCGTCAAAGATGGAGATATCGGCCCGATCAAGGGAAAAACGTATCCGGATGCTGAAATCGAGATCAAGGTGCGCGAACTGACCAATGGCGAAAGAGGTCTGCTGAATCCCGAAAAGTACAACGCATCGCAAAGACAGGACCATATCGAAAACGCACTGGAACGCAAGAATCAGGACGACATCAAGGCGTACGGCAAAACCACCGCGCAGTTGGCGGACATGGCGAGAGAGCAGGGGTATCTCGACTCGCCTGCGCACGTCGCATGGTCGCTGGCCGCGAAGGAGCGCAGCGGCGGCTCCCCCGATGCGGCCACGTGGAGGAAAATGGATCCGTTCGGAGGCACCGCGGGCAACGGCCCGGACGTGCTGCCGACGGGCAAATATCCGGGCGGGGCGTCGACCATTTCGATGGCGCACGACACTGACTGGAGCCTGGGGCGTTACTTCGATGCCGGTCCGATGAAGGCTTTGCACACGTCGAACGAATCGCCGCTGCAGATGGGCATGTACGGTCTTCAGAACCACAGTACGGTCAGGCCCAAGGTGGATGATCTGTACACCACGGGCGGGCACGCCGACTGGGAAGTCAATTACTACAAAGGCAAAGGCGTTCGCATGGGCGCCGCGGAAGCCGGCGATGCATCGCTGGTGGCGGTGACGAAGGATGTCCCCGATCTCAACAGGACCAATGACGGCCATGCGTCGTTGGCGTCGGCAAAAACAAATCCGTTGGAAGATGGTAACCACTCTTTGGGCAAGCAGTTCGCGCAGGCGCTCGAAGGCACCAATGGCAATCGGGATGCGGCGGCCGTGGCGGTGGACACCATCAGCAGGACGCCCGGCTACAAGGCCGATCAGGACATCGCCGTGGTGCAGGGCAAGAACGGCAACTTCATCGCGACGCAAGGGCTGGGCGATGCCGCATTGAATGTCGCCGTGCCGCAGGCGCAGCAGGGCGATTTCGAACGGGTCGCCACGCAGATGGCGGCGCAACCGCAGCAGAACCAGCAGACCGCATTGGCGCAGCCCAATGAGCAGCAGGAACGCAAACCGATGAGCGTATAAAGCCGATCCCCCACGGTCGGATGCACGACAAACCCGCCGCAAGGCGGGTTTGTCGTTTCCGCATGGCAGTCGCGCGGCACGCCGGCGGGGGTGGGAGGGCAGGGCTGGGAAACATGGGTGTCTCGCTTGCGGGCTGCATCGCTGCGCTAGACTTGGCTCGACCTCATCACAAACGACGATCAATGATTGGCGCTTCGGGCAACAAGCGGTCGCATCGGTTGAGTATCGGCCCCTGGCGCATCGATCTGCAGCGCGGCAAGGTCATTGCCGATGACGAACAAGCGAAGCTGCTCCCGCGGGCAGAATCGTTGCTGTTGCTGCTTTGCAAGTATGCGAACGAGGTCGTGGGCCGCGAGCAGATTCTCGACAACGTCTGGGCCGGGCGGGTGGTCGAGGATGCTGCGATCAGTCACTGCATCTGGCAGATCCGCAAAGCCCTCGGCGATCACGACAAGGACGTGCTGCAGACCCTGGCGAAGCGGGGTTATCTGCTGGCCGTGCCGGACGACGCGTGGCTGATCGAAGAGGATGCGGTCGCACAGCCGACGGAACAGCCGATGGACGAAGACGCGCCATCGCCCGAGGTATCCGGTTCGCAAGCGGCTCCCGATCAGGACGCATCGAGGGCCCGCGACGATCCGCCGCTTTTGCGGCCCCGCCTTCGTTTCCGGCGTATCGCAGGCATCGGCGCTGCGCTGGCTGTGATCGCGCTGATCGGTTTCCTGGCGTGGCAGTCGAAACGCGCTGCGCCGGCGCGCATCGTATTGCAGCCGGAGGTGGAGATGACGGTCGCCATGATCGCGCCGAATGCATTGAAATGGGTTCGCGAACCTGTGCTGCGTACTGCGGTCGAGAGCGCTTATCTGCGCGACGGTACGGCGATCGCCTTCGATCGGCCGCAGCGCCGCAATCCGTTCGCCGGACCGCATCTCCAGGTCGAGGTCGCACCTGGCGCAGCGGGAGAGGTCGTCGCCGAATTGAGCCTGCGTCACGGCGCGGGTGTCGCGCGCAGGCATTTCCAGGGCTCTGGCAGCGCGCTGGCCGGCGAGGTGCGGGCGATGCTGGACGCCGCGCTGGCGCCGGCCGCGAAAAAACCGACGCGTGCCGAAGACGCATTGATTTCCGCGCTGACTGCCGACGCGTTGTTCGATCATCAGCGCGCACTGGTCGAATACCGTCGTGCGCTGGCGCGCGATCCATCCAGCGCGGCGGTGATGGTCGCGATGGCGGTGGCGCTGTACGACCAGGGCAGAGGACGCGAGGCGCTGGCCCTGATCGAGCGCGTCCGCCCGGATGCAGCGCTGAACGTCGCGCAGCGCTGCGAAATGCAGTTCCTGCTGGTGCAGCTTGCGCCCGACAGACTTGCGTCCCCGCTGTGCGCGCGGGCCAGTCGGTTGGCGCAGTTCAAGCGCCTGGACATGCGCGAACTGCTGCGCGAGATCGCGGCCGGGCAGGATCGATCCAAGGGCGCGCGGCAGTGGAGTTTCGATGAAATCATCGCCATCCGTGCGCATATCCGCCTCGGCGAGCTGGCCGAGGCGGAAGACCGGATCGCCCATGCGCAGCGGGTCGTCGCGGACGCCGGCTGGGAGATGTCGCGATTGAATTTCGAGGCCCAGCGCACGACGATGGCGATGCGCGAGGGCCGGGTCGAGGCCGGCGTGAAAATGGGCATGGCCACCGCCGATGCCGTGGAAGCGCTGGGCAGCGCCCGTCTGGCGATCGATCATCGTACCTATGTGATGCGGCTCATGCAGGTCGCGCCGGGCGAGGAAACGGCGGCGCGCCGCAGGATGCTGCAGGCGCTTGCGGACAAGGCGCGCAGCGTCGGCACGCTGCGCGGCGAGATCGCAACGCTGCATATGCTGGCGGCGCTCGATCGCGATCGTCCAGAGGCGTGGCGTTCGCATCTGCAGCGGATCCGTGCATTGATCGAGACGGCTTATACCCCGGCGATGAGCGTCCAGGACAGGCAAGTCGTGCTCAACGAAATCCGCTTCGGCCTGCGGTACAAGGAAACGCTCGACGGCGTGGCGGCGTTGGAACGCGCCGGTGCGACCCAGGCGCAGGCGCAGCTGTGGAATCTGACCCTGCGCGTCGAAGCGCATTTCGCGCGGGACGAACTGCCGCTCGCGGTAGCCGCCGCGGATGCGATGGAACGCGAGAACTTCGATCTGGCCGAGGGCCATCCATGCCTGTTGGCGTGGCTGTTCGCCGAAGCGGGCCGCTCCGATCGCAGTCTGCTCATGCTCAAGCTGTGCGAGGCAAAACCCTATGACCGCGCTTCCCAGGCGACCCGCGGAGATTTCGGTCTGCTGGGCCAGGCCAGGCTGTATCAGCTCGGCAGCGAGCCCGGACGCGCCTGGCCCGTACTCCGTCCGCGGATCGATGCTTTGCTGGCGACGCCTGCGTTGACCCGGCAGGAAGCCGAGTCGCTGGCCCTGCTGGCACGCCATGCCACGGCAATGGCCGGTGCCGACCGCCAGCGTCTGCAGCGTGCGCTGGGCGTCGTCGATCAGATCGCCGTGCGCGACGGTGCCGGCCCGACCCTGCGCACCGGCGTGCACCTGCTGCGCTGGCGACTGTGCGCTATCGCGGGACGCAATGACTGCGGCCCAGTGCTGCCTGCGTGGGCGCAGGAAGAACTGTTCGAGCAGCGGCTGGCCCGTGAGGCTGCCGCCGGCTAGGCCAGCGTCGTCTGCCGGACATATCGCAACGCATTTTCTCGATACCCGCGGGCAGTTGATTGCCATGCGCGGGCGCCAGCGGTTGTTCGATGTGGGCGGACATGGGGTCAGTCCATGACACTGCCGCAGGCATCAGCGGCGATGCCGGTCATTTGCAAACCTTTGATTCAAATTGGGAAAAAAAATCGAGAGATTTCCGAGAACCGGTCGAGAGGACGCCACTCCGCTACTCGGGAGAGAAGATGGACCAGTTGCTGCCATGTTCGGGTGTTCCGTATGGCAAGCCGCGCAATGGCTCGCGAATCAGAAGAGGCTATAGCGACCGATCTCGGCGGTGGCCCTCCATCTGCTCAAGTACGAGACCAGTCCACGACTCTTGATCCTGAGGAATAAATGATGTCCGACAAAGAAAAGCAATGGGATGGACTGGGCAAACTGCTGAACGATATGGGCAGCAATTACGGAAATGCAGTCAGGGACGGCGTGAACCAAAGTGTGGCGGACGATGCTGCTTTTGCCAAAAAATATTCTGGCGCAGTGCGAGGGGGCACAGGGATGGTCGACTTCAACGCCATCATCACGCCCTCCGATGTCGGGCATCTAACGGTCAGCGCGCCTGCCATCGAAGTAGGAGGCAACCCAAAAAATGCATTGCTCCGCACCATTCTGAAAGATCACGGCGCCGAAATAGCCGGTGACGTCGGTAATGCGGTGTTGCGAGACCGCCCTGGCTTCGTCAACTCCATTTCAAGCGAAGGCAGTGTGCTTTTTCTGAACACTGGCGCCACGATTACGCCGAGAGCAAATACAGATTTGATGGATAACATCCAGCTCAATTTCGATATCAAATTCGCGGCAAAGGTTGTCCAGTGGTGCAACGACAATCCAAATGGCGCTGCCATCAAGGTTGGCGACACGACGATCGCCTACGATAAGAAAATGGTGGATCAGCTTCGCGAAAATGCACAGCAGGTGGAAAACAGGCTGCTCTTCCCGGACCGGCGCTCCTCCAATGACGGTGAATTGCCCGGCAAGACACCCGCGCTCACGCCTGACAGTAACGCTAACGTAGTCGCCTCCGCACAAATCAATGGCGCGCAATCGCCTGAGTTCAAAAACAATCCGACCGTGCAGCAGGTTTCCGCTGCACTTGAGCGCAACGGCATTGCCCTTGACAATCAGAATCCAAGTCTGGTCGCCGGCTTGGCAGGTGCGGCGGCCAACCTGTCGAAGGTACAGGATGTCGCGTTGACGCCGCAGACCGCATTTGCGCTCGATCGCGACAAGTTCGATCCGGCGGCCAACCGGGCCTCGGTCAGCATGGATGTCGCCAACAAGCCTTTCGATGAAGTCTGGCGGACAGCCTCGGTCGCATTGCAGCAGACGCAGGCGCCTGCTGTCGTCGCGCAGGCGCAGGGTCAGGATATGGAGCAGAAACAGAGTGCGCGCACGATGTGAGTGAATGACTCTGCCGGAGAGTATCGCGGTGCCGCGTACTGGGCGCAGTCGGTCGATGTGCGTCGTCGCCCGGAGCACCGCGAAGCGGCCGGAATCGGGGCGAAGACAGCCGCGGTACGCAATGATCTTCCAGCGAGATTCAGCGCTTCTGCTGCGCAGAATCCCGCTGTCCTTCGCTCAGCGTCCAGTCGATCAGCTGCGTCGTCGCCTCGCCGAGCCCGCGCTGGAACGCGCGGTTGATCTGCACGACATCGGTGCCGTCGGCGGGCGTGGCGATGTCGAATACGCGGCTGGCGACCACGCGGTTGTCGGCGTTGTGAACAAGCCGGGCGCCGAGTTCGATCCGCACGCTCGGCGTGGCGCCGGCCGCGTAATCCGACTCGAAGCGACGCAGGTCGAGCAGCAGTTGATAGCGCGCGCTCACGCCATCGCCGCGACGGGCGACACCGGCCAAGCGGCCGCTGTCGGTGAATGCGCGCAGCAACGTGTCCTGCACGATGTCCGGCGCGGGTTGCACCCAGGCCGCACCCTTGTAGACCTGTAGTTCGCCGGGCTCCGGGCGCACGAGGATGCGCGCGGAGTCGTGCATGGTGTCCGCGTACGGGCGCGCGATCTGCAACTGCCAGTTCACGCGCTGCGCCGATGCATTCGCAGTGTCCTGCGTCGCGCTGCGCTGCGGCGTGGGATCGTACAGCGCCAGCGTTTCCTGCTTCGGCAGGATCCCGCAGCCGGCCAGCGCGACCGTCGCGAGGGCGAGCGCGGCGACGTGCAGGGCGGAGCGCGTGCGTGAGGCCATCGTCTGTCTCGAAAGCATTCGTGCGGAAAGGCGACTCATTTCGGCTCGAACTCCTTGGGTTTCTGGCGGCCCAGCACATAGCCGGCCGGGTTGTCTTCGAAGCGCGCGCTGATCTTGCGCAGGTCGCGCACCAGCGCCCGCAGTTCTTCCATCGTCGGGCCGAGCTGGCTCAGGCCGTCCTGGGTGAAACTGTTGATCGCGCCGCGGTTCTCGCCGATCAGTTTGTCGGCATTGTTGGCGGCGGAATCCATGCGGCTGAGGGTGCTGTCGAGCTTGGCGATGAGCTGCGGCAGTTTCTGCACCAGTTCGCGGTCGATGGAATTGACCGCGTTGTTGGTGGTGTCGAGCGTGTCGGCGAGTTTTTCGCTGGAGATGCGCGCGTTGACGATCAGCGTGCTCAGGTCGGCGCGCTGGTCGGAAATCGCGCCGGTGGCGTTTTCCAGATTCTCGAGCGTCTTCGCGATGTTGTCGATGTTCTTGTCGCTCAGCACCTTGTCCAGTCGCGCCACGATCTTGTTCGCGGTTTCGGCGATGTTCTGCAGCGCCGAGGACTCGGTGATGATCGTCGGTATGTCGTCTTCGGTGCCGACCAGCAACGCCGCGTCCGGGCTGCCGCCGGTGAGTTGGATGAACGCGGTTCCGGTCAGGCCGGTGAACGACAGCTTGGCGTGGGTATCGACCTTCACCGGCGTGCTCGCGCGCAGTTTCACCTTGGCGATGACTTTGCGTGGATCGTCAGGCGCCAGGCTCAGCGTGTCGACGGTGCCGACGCTGATGCCGTTGTACTGCACGCTGCCGCCCTCGGTGAGGCCGGTCACGGCTTCGTCGAAGATGACGTTGAAATACCGCCAGTCCTTCTCGGAGGTGTATTTCGCCGCCCACAGCCCGAACAGCAGCAGGAATGCCGCGATAATCAGGGTGAAGGCGCCGATCAGTACGTAGTTGGCACGGGTTTCCATATCAATCGCTCTTGACGAAGCTGCGTTGGCTGTCGCGTGCGGCGCGTCCGCGCGGACCGTTGAAATACTCCTGCACCCAAGGGTCGTCGACGCGTTCGATCTCCGCGATCGGCGCCACCGCGATGATCCGTTTCCGGGATAGCACGGCGACACGGTCGCAGATCGCGTACAGGGTGTCGAGGTCGTGGGTGATCAGGAATACGGTGAGGCCGAGCGCCTGCTGCAGGGTGCGGATGAGGTGATCGAACGCCGCGGCGCCGATGGGGTCGAGGCCGGCGGTGGGTTCGTCGAGGAACAGCAGCGGCGGATCCAGCGCGAGCGCGCGCGCCAGACCGGCGCGCTTGCGCATGCCGCCCGACAGCTGCGACGGCAATTTGTCCAGCGCGTCCGGCGGCAGCCCGGCAAGCTTCACCTTCAGCAGCGCCAGCTCGTACAGCAGCGATTCCGGCAGCTCCGGATGATGTTCCTTCAGCGGCACCTGCACGTTCTCGCCGACGGTCAGCGACGAGAACAGCGCGCCGTCCTGGAACAGCACGCCGGTGCTGCGCTCGATGCGCAGGCGATCCTCGGCATCGCGCGAGCGGCCGTCGATGCCGAGGATTTCGATCTCGCCATCGTCGGGTTCGCGCAGGCCGATGATCGAACGCATCAACACCGACTTGCCGCTGCCCGAGCCGCCGACCACGCCGATGATCTCGCCGCGCTTCACGTCGAGATCGAGATGTTCATGCACCACCTGCTCGCCGAACTGGTTGCGCAGCCCGCGGACTTTGATGATGGGTTCGGAGGTGCTAGGTGTTTGCATCGTCAAAAATCACGAACACATGGAAGGCGCTGAACATCCCGGCATGCGCCGGGACGACGGTGTTTTTCCAGCGACTGTTCGGCGACTGTTCGGCTGTCGACGGCATCGGATATTCACTCACCACCCCACCTGCATGAACCAGATCGCGGCGAAGGCGTCGAATATGATCACCAGCGAAATGGTCTGCACTACGCTGGAGGTGGTGCGTTCGCCCACCGACTGCGCCGTGCCGGTGACCTGAAGGCCTTCGAGGCAGCCGATCAGGCCGATCACCATCGCGAAGATCGGCGCTTTCGCCATGCCCACCAGGAAATGACGCAGCTCCATCGTTTCTTCGAGTCGCCCGTAATAGGCCTGGATCGGAATGTCGAGACTGCTCGCGCCCACGAACATGCCGCCGAGCAGGCCGGCCAGCATCGCGATGAAAGTGAGCAGCGGCAGCATCACGATCAGCGCGAGCAGGCGCGGGATCACCAGCAGATCGACCGGGTCCAGGCCCAGGGTGCGGATGGCGTCGACTTCCTCGCGGCTGACCATCGAACCGATCTGCGCGGTGAATGCGCTGGCGGTGCGGCCGGCGAGGATGATCGCGGTGAGCAGCACCGCGAATTCGCGCAGGAACGCGATGCTGACCAGCTCCACGACATAGATGGAGGCACCGAAGTCGGCCAGGATATTCGCGCCGAGGA
This sequence comes from Lysobacteraceae bacterium, assembly GCA_046590925.1. GTDB lineage: Bacteria > Pseudomonadota > Gammaproteobacteria > Xanthomonadales > Xanthomonadaceae > Lysobacter_I. The sequence goes on from JBKJTC010000315.1 coordinate 28,309, forward strand.
AGGCGATGACCGCGCCGACCAGGAACGACAGCAGCATCACCAGCGGCACCGCGTCCAGGCCGACCTGTTCCATGTGGAAGACGGTGGCGATCAGGCGCAGCCGGCGCGGTTGGGTCACGGTGCGCCCCAGCTTCACCAGGGTCTCGCCGAGGAAGCTCACCAGCGCGACCACTTCCCGGCCGTTGTCGTGGACCGCGTGGCCGAGCCGTTCCAGGGCGGCGGCGAAGCCGTAGGCCTTCTTCGTCTTGGGCCGCCCGTCCTTCACATCCTCGATCACCTGCACCAGCGCGCGGTGGTCGTCGTGGAACTGCAGGGCATCGGCATCCAGTTCGCGACGCGCGACGTAGCGCAGCAGTTGCAGCACGCCCAGCGAGTCGAGCCGCGAGACCGCGGTGGCATCGAGGCGGCGGGCCGTGTCGGGCACCGTGCGCAGGGCCGCGCTGATGGCGTCGGCGTGGCCGATCGTCCATTCGCCGGACAGACGGACGCCCGTCGCGTCGTCCGGATCGATGTCGATGCTCGGAATGGCGTGGCTGGGCGGTGTCATCGGCGGGCGAATGGGCGCATTGGGCGAAGCATAGCCGAGCGCCGCGACTTGACGTGCGGGTGTTCAGTCACGTGGGCGGAAGGCCCGGCGCATCGTGCAGCGCGCCCGTCGCGTCCTTGACGGGATGCAGCTGTTCGAGCTGTTGCGCCGCCAGCGCATCGGTGGCTTCGCCGCGCAGCGCGCGCAGTGCGTTGCGGTAACTCAGCCGCGCCAGCGCGTCGTCGCCGGCCTGCGCGAAGCCGTGGCCAAGCTCCTCCCAGAGATGGGCTTGCGAGATATCGGCTTCCCAGGCTGCGGCGCCGCCGCCAGCGGCGATGGCGCGGTGCAGGGCCTGTTCGGCCAGCGGCCATTCGCCCTGCGCGCGTGCGATGCGCGCCAGCCCGAGCAGCGCGCCCGGGCTGTCCGGGTGCGACAGCCGCCAGCGTTCGGCGTGGGCGCGACGGCGGGCGAGTGCGGCGGCGTCGAGCCGTTCGACCGGCAGCGCGCCGTAGTGGGCGGCCAGCGCGTCGTCCCACTGCGCGTCGATTGCGGCTTCGAGGCTGCTGGCGGCGGCATCGTCCCAGCGCAGCGTCGCGGCGCGGTCGGCATACGCGCGGGCTACGGCGGGCACGGTGCGTAGGGCCGCCGGTAGCGCGTCCCAATGACTGGCGAGGGCGTTGCCGTCGTCGGCTTCGTTCAGCATGCGCGCCGCCCACAGACGTTCGCGTTCGGCGCATTGCGATGCCGTCAGCGCCTGCTGCTGGCGCAACGCGCCGAGCATGCCGTAGGCCTCCGCGCTGCGGCCGTGCGCGGCCAGCGCATCGGCGCGCAGGGCGAGCGCGCGCGGCGGCAGCGCCCGATCGGCGACGGCATCCAACGCGGCGGTAGCGTCCGCGGCGCGGCCTTCGGCCAGGGCCGCATCGGCGAGCACCAGCGCGCGCAGCGGCGCATGCTGCGTCGGCAGGGCGTCCAGATGCGCGGTCGCGGCGACGGCATCGCCGCGGGCCAGTGCGGCCTGCGCCGCCGCCACCCGCGCCGGCGCTTCGAAGCGCGGGTTCTGCGCCGATTTCGACAGCAGTTTTTCTGCCTGCGCATACCGGCCCTGATGCAGGGCCTCGAAGCCGTCGCCCAGCCGCGCGCGCGCATTGCGTTCGCGCCGCTGCCGCCACAGTTTGAGCGGCAGCGCGACCAGTTTCCACAGCAGCCACAGCGCGAACAGCGCGGTGCCGAGCATCAGCAGGCCGCCGACCAGCGTGGATTCGACGGTGGTGCCGAGATAGCGCACCAGCACGAAGCCGGGATCCTGCACCAGCACCTGCGCGAGCAGCGCGCCGGCCAGCGCGAGCAGCAGCCAGAACAGCAGGTTGCGGAAGAGGTTCATGCCGGTAAGGCCGCGTCGCGATGCGACGCATGCGATGGGTTTCCGGAATGCCGCATCACGATCCCCGCTGCGCCCGTAGCTGTTCGAGCGTGCTGCCCAGCGTCGGAATGTCCAGCGCCAGCGTCGCGGCGCGCAGCGCGCGCAGTTCGTCGAGGGCGGCCTTGCGTTGCGGCGATGCCGGCCACAGCCGCAGCACCCAGGCATCGGCGCGGGTCAGCGCGGCGCGCATCGCGACGGTGTCGCGGCGTTCGATCGCGGTGCGCGCCAGCGCGAGTTCCAGTTGCAGCGCGATGTCGCCGGCTTCGCGGTCTTCGCTGGCGATCGCGACCGGCGCGTCGTTGCGGCGCACGCTGACCAGCCGCGCCAGCACCCGATCCCACCACGGCGCGTTCGCGGCCGGCGCCAGCGCGCGTTTCAGAGCTGCGGGGTCGGGCAGTTTCGCGGCCAGCGCATCCAGGCGCTGCAGCGCGACGCGGCGCGGATCGGCGTCCAGCGCTTCCAGCGCGGCGCGCTCCTGCGCCAGCGCCTGGCGCAGATTCAGCGCGCCCGGGCTGTCGATGCCGTCCAGCACGCCGGCGGCGAGCGCGTAGGCGTGGCGCGCGCCCTCCAGATCGGCCGCCAGTTGCAGACGCTGCTGACCGAGAGTGAGCAGCAGTTCGGCTTCGTCCAGGCGCAGCGCCTGCGCGCCGTGACGGTTGGCGTCGGCCAGTTTGGCGACGTTGCCTTCCAGCAGGGTCGCGCGCTGGCCCATGCCCAACAGTTCGTCGCGCAGCACGCGGTTGGTGGCGTCGGCCTGTTGCAGGCGCTGGCTGTGGCCGCGCACGTCGCCGCGCAGGCGGTCGAGGCGCGCTTCCAGTGCCTGCACCCGCAGTTCGGCTTCGATCCCGGCGGCGCGCTCGCGTTCCGTGCGCTGGTGATCGCTGTACCAGAGCCAGCCGCCGGTCGCGGCGAACGCCAGCAATACGGCCAGCCACGCCCCGCCGCTGCGCCGGACGGGGCGCTGCGTGGGCGTGGGTGCGGATTCGCCGGTGATGGCGGGCGTGGCGCTTTCGGTCATGGTGGGGGTGGCCGGCGGCATCGGGTGCGGCATGCGCGTCATGGTAGCCGGGATGTCGGCCGGATGTAGCTGCTGCGATGGCGCGCGATGATGAATGCAGCGTCGCGTCAGCTGTTCGTGAACACGGCCGCGAGCAATTGCGCCGGTCGCGGCCCGGCGGCGACGCGCACATCGGTGCAGCCGGCTTCGTGGGCGAGCGCGGCCAGGCGTTCGCTGGCCGCGAGTACGGTCGCGCCGCGCAGACGCGTGGCGATATCGACGGGGGCGGTGGTCAGCATTGCGCTCAATGCCTCGCCGCTGCTCACCGGCAGCAACAGCGGGCCGGCGAACGCGCGCAGTCGGGCGATCGATGCCGGCGACAGCGCGATGCGTTCGCGAACATAGACATCGGCGCGACGCACCCGTGCGCCGCGCGCCTGCAGCTCCGGGCCGATCCGGTTGCGGCCGCCGGGCGCAGTGATCAGGCCGATGTCGAGGCCGCGCACATCGCGCAGTGCCGGCAGCGCCAGCAGACCTTCGCTGTCCATGCGCATGGGTACGCACACTTCATCGATGTCCATACGCCGAAGTGTAGTGGCGGTGCCGCCGCCGATCGCGTAAAACACCTGCCCGCGCCGTGCCCGCAGCGGCGCCAGCATGGCTGCGGCGCGGGCCGCCGCGGGGCTGGTGACGATCACGATGCCTGCCGTCAGCGCTGCGTGCAGCGCGACGCGGGTCACGGGGTCGTCGCGTGCCGCGATCCGCCACGGCGACAGCGCGACGACGCGCAGGCCGTATGCGGCCGCGGCGCGACGCATCGCGGTGTGATCGTTCGCGGGCCGCAACGAAACCACAATGGGCGCCGTGTCGTCTTCGCGCCGCTCGCTGCGGGGTGTCGTCGGGCCGGTTTTACGCATCTGCCCAGCTTGGCTATTCGTATCTTGACCCGCAAGCCGGTTTCACGTCAGAGATGTCCGCAGCAGATAGGCCCCGACTTCCCCCCGAGCGTTGCCGATGACCGAAATGTTCCCCTGCACTCGTCCGCCCGCCGCCGGTGCGATCCGACTGTCGCCCCGGCGGGCGCTGGAAGCCGAATTGATGGCGATGCCGCCGGTGGTGGCGATGGGGCTGCGCATCGTCGAAGCCACCGGCGAACGCCTGCGCCTGCATGCGCCGCTGGCGCCCAACATCAACGACAAGGGCTGCGCCTTCGGCGGCAGTCTCACCTCGCTGATGACGCTCGCCGGCTGGAGCCTGATCACCCTGCGGCTGGCCGAAGCCGGGATCGAAGCCGATGTCTTCGTCGCCGACAGCGAAATCCGCTACCGCGCACCGCTGTACGCGGACCTGGAAGCCACCGCCGCGCTGGTCGACGGCGAATCCTGGCAGGTCTTCCTCGACACCTTGCGCAGCCGCGGACGGGCCCGGCTGGGGGTGCTGGCGGAGGTTGCGTTACCTGAAGGCGGCGTAGCGACCGAGTGCAGGTCGCGTTACGCGGTCAAGCTGAGGGGGTAGGATGCCGGCTGTTGCCGCAGAATGCCCCGGAGCCACGATGCAAACCCCCGTTCCGACGCGTGCCCCGACCCACACCCGAATCCGTACGATCGCGACACTGCTGATCGTCCTGCTGCTGGCGTCCATGGCCGGCGCGGCGATGGCGGGCAAGAAGGAAGCCCTTCTCGAAAAGAACAAGTACGCCTATTCCGCGGCGATCCGCTGGGGCGATTTCGAGGGCGCCTGGACCATGGTCGCTCCCAAGCTCCGCAAGGACAAACCGATGAGCGCGGCCGAGTTCTCGCGCTACGAGCAGATCCAGATCTCCGGTTATCGCGATCTGGCCAGCATGCCCGGCGAGGACGGCAGCGAGATGCGCGAGGTCCAGATCGACGTGATCAACCGCAACACCATGCAGCAGCGCAGGCTCCGCTACACCGAGGTCTGGCGCTACGACCCCGAAGCCAAGAACTGGTGGATCGACAGCTTGCCGGACTTCTGGCAAGGCCAGTGAACGTCCAGGGTCGATGAGCGCCCCGGCTTCCCGCCCGGGCGGGATTTTGCCAGCAGGCCCGCGGCAGGCGACAATTCCGCCGCTGCGCGCGCTTCCCGCGCCATTCGGACCCGTTCCCCCGTGAATTTCGAAGAACTGTCGGCCTTCGCCGGCCGCAACCCGGTCTACAGCCTCGCGCTGGTCGGCCTGACCGCCGCCATCATCGGCAACGAGCTGTCGCGCTTTTTCCGCGGATACAAATCGCTGCGCCCGGCGGAAGTGACCGCCCTCATCAACCAGGACAACGCCCTGGTGGTGGATCTGCGCCCCACCGCCGATTTCCAGAAAGGCCACATCGCCGGCTCCAAGAACGTGCTGATGGCCCAGTTCGACCCCGAGAGCAAGCAGTTGGCCCCGGCCAAGGCCCTGCCGATCGTGCTGGTCTGCCAAAGCGGCAACACGGTCGCCGCCGCCGCAAAACGCCTGAAGCAGGCGGGTTTCGAGCGCGTCCACATCCTCGACGGCGGCATCGCCGCCTGGCAACAGGCGGAACTGCCGCTGATCAAGGGCAAGCACTGAGCCTTCGTCGACATGATCGGGCGGTGCGATCGGGCCGCCCCCGATTGGAGCCGCCCCGCGTGCCTTGCGGAAGCTGCGCCTTGTAAAAGCGAACGCCGGCTCCCAGATCAGATGGCCCGTGGCGACATGGGTGGGCACCGTCTTCCCGACGGCGCTTGCCCCGCGCGTCGCCATGCGATAATCGCCCTCTTTTCCGCTTTCCCTTCAGGAGCTCTGCCATGTCCGAACCCGTCGCCAACGGCGCCGCAGCCGAAGCCAACGGCCCGACCTTCTCGGTCGAGAAGATCTATGTCAAGGATGTCTCGTTCGAGGCTCCCGGTGTGCCGCAGGTGTTCAACGAGCAGGGCCAGCCGGCGCTGGAGATGAACCTGAATCAGCGCGTCCAGCGCGTCGCCGACAACCTGTTCGAAGTGGAACTGGGCGTGACCCTGACCTGCAAGCTCGTCGACAAGACCGTGTATCTGGTGGAAGTGCGTCAGGCCGGCCTGTTCGGTCTCGGCGGTTTCGACGACCAGACCCTCGACGCGATGCTGGGCGTGCATTGCCCGAACATCCTGTATCCGTATGCCCGCCAGACCGTCAGCGACCTGATCACGGCCGGCGGCTTCCCGCCGTTCCTGCTGCAGCCGATCAATTTCGAAGGTCTGTACGCTGAAGGCCTGCGCCAGCGCGCCGAGCAGGGCACCCTGGCCGGTGCCGAGACCGCCGGCAACGCCTGACCCGTCGCCCGTTTCGTGACGCTGGATTCGAGCATGTCGTCCGATCATCCGGACACCGTTGCCGCGAAACCCGCCGTAGCCGTCCTCGGCGCCGGCTCCTGGGGTACGGCTCTGGCGGCGCTGATTGCCCGCCACGGCCACTCCACGGTCCTGTGGGGCCGCGACGCCGCGACGATCGCGGCGATCGACGGCCGCCACGAAAATCCCCGGTATCTGCCGGGGATTCCGCTTCCCGACACGCTGCGCGCCACCACCGACCTCGCCATCGCCATGGCCTGCTGCGATCTGGTCCTGGTGGTCGTGCCCTCGCACGCGTTTGCCGAAACCTTGCGTCTACTGGCGCCGCTGCGCCCGGCGCATGCCGGCGTGGCCTGGGCGACCAAAGGCTTCGAGCCCGGTTCCGGCCGTTTCCTGCATGAAGTCGCCGATGAACTGCTGCCGCCGGGCGTCCCGCTGGCGGTGGTCACCGGCCCGTCGTTCGCCAAGGAAGTCGCCGCCGGCCTGCCGACCGCGCTCACGGTGCATTCGGATACCCCGAACTTCGCCCAGCAGGTCGCCGACGCCCTGCACGGGCCCGCATTCCGCGCCTACACCGGCGAGGACATGCTCGGTGCCGAACTTGGCGGCGCGATGAAGAACGTGCTGGCGGTCGCCACCGGCGTCGCCGATGGCATGAATCTGGGCCTCAACGCCCGCGCGGGCCTGATCACCCGCGGCCTCAACGAAATGCTGCGCCTCAATCTCGCCATCGGCGGCAAGGCCGAGACCCTGATGGGCTTGGCCGGCCTCGGCGATCTGGTGTTGACCTGCACCGGCGACCTGTCGCGCAACCGTCGCCTCGGCCTTGCGCTGGGACGCGGGCAGTCGATCGAGGACGCGGTCCGCGAGATCGGTCAGGTGGTCGAATCGATCCAGACCGCGGAAGAAGTGATGCGCCAGGCCGGCCGCCACGGCATCGAGCTGCCGATTTCCAGCAACGTTCGCGATGTGCTGAAAGGCGACATCACGCCGTCCGAAGGCTTGAAGCGGCTGATGTCTCGGGAGCAGAAGCCGGAATATCCCGAAGGTCTGTTCGGGGATTGAAGGCTTTCATGATCGCGATAAAGCAAAAGCCCGGCGATGCCGCAATGCCGGTCAGTCAAGCCATATCTGCCGTCCGTAGAGCGGCCTTCAGGCCGCTGAAGCTTTTGCCGCTAGCGATCAGCGGCCTGAAGGCCGCTCTACAAAAACAGAATCCCGCGAATACAAAAAAGCCAGTCAGCGTTAACTGACTGGCATTAGGCGATGCCGGGCTTTTTTACATTCGACACGGATCGATCAGAAACTGGCGCGAACGCCCAGCATGTACTGCGAGGTCACGTCGCCGGCTTCGACTTCGCCCACGATGCCCCAGGTTTCGTTGATCACGAACTGGGCGCCCAGCGTGCCGCTGAACTCGCCGTCGTAGTCGCTGCCGTCCACGTAGTTGGCCTTCACCCAACCTTCGAAGCTGTTGCCGAGCGCGCCGCGCAGGCCCACCGACAGACGGACGCCATCGATGTTTTCCTCGAGGCCGTCGGCATCCAGTTCGGTGTGCTGGAAACCGAGCTCGGCGATCAGATCGGCGTTGTCGAACACGGTATGGCGGTAGCCGATGCCCGCATGGATCTGCTGTGCATCGATATCGACGGCGAAATCGTCGTTGCGCGACCAGGCGTAACCGCCGTAGAGGTAGATGTTGTCGCCCAGCTCGACCGAGGTGCGGATGCCCACGCCGTCGAAATCGAGGCTGTCGTTGCCGAGCGAGTCCAGATCCACGCTGACGCGCTGAACGCCGGCTTCGACATAGGTGAAACTGCCCAGACTGTCCCGGGCCGAGGCCGCGAACGGCAGGCAGGCCAGCACAAGTGCGGCCGCAAGTTGCTTCTTCATGAATCTCCCCATTGACCGGTGAACGCTGTTGATGTCCTGTCCGCGTCGGACGCGGCCTACCAGTTTACCCAAGCCCGGGCCGGTTTTGCGCCGCCCCACAAGAAAGCCCGGCGATTGCCGGGCTTCCAGGTCGCGACACGGAGGGGAGGCCGCTCGCGAATGGGCGTATTCAGGGGCTTACGCCGGCCCTGCACGGGTGAAGCAATGCGAATAGAGGTGCGTGCCGCGCTTACCAGCTGAGGCGCGGACCGACGAACCACTGGGTGTCGCCGTCGGCGAACTTGACGTCGCCGCTCAGGCCCCAGTTCTGGTTGAACTTCACCTGGGCGCCGACGCGGCCGTAGAAGTCGCCGTCGAACTGCTCGTAGTCCTCGTAGCCGGCCATGGCATAGCCTTCGAAATTGCTGCCGAAGGCGCCGCGCACGCCGACTTCGGCGCTGTAGCCGTCGAACTCGAAACCGCTGCCGGCGTCGAGCTTCTCATACGCGACGCGCGTGACAAGGTCGGCCTTGTCGTTGATGCCGTAGTTGTAGCCAACGCCAAGCTTCCACTCGTCGATGTCGATACTGGTGTCGTCGATTTCCTGCTGGTTGTAGCCGCCGAACAGGTGGAAGTTCGGATGCACCGCCACCGAGCCGTCGATACCGAAGCCGTCGGCGTCGCCATCGCCGTTGGTGGCGACATAACCGCCCTGGACATAATTGTAGGAAACGCCTTCGGCCGCGGAGGCGGCGAACGGAAGGGCGGCCAACAGGGTCAGGGCAAGGAGAGAGCGCTTCATGGGTTGACCTCTTGATTTTGATTGTTATTGGACCGAAGGCGGGCCGGGAGAGAGTACGGATCCCGCTTCGGTGAAGGGCATTCTCAGGATTGCCGCAAAACAAAACCTTAATATTGAACTGGTGAGTTCGGGAACTTTCGCGAAGTGTTCAGGTGAGGGCGTCGATCCGACGTCTGCGATCCCACCGTTGCCTGTCCATGCGTGAGCGCGCGGTTTCATGCCCATCGCTTGCGCGACGCCAGCCACCAGGTGGCTGCGGACAGCACGATCATGGCCGCGAGGGTGATCCAGAACCCAATTTCAGACCCGAAGAATGCCATCTCGAAGTTCATGCCCAGCACGCCGGTCGTAACCGCCAGCGTGCCGATGAGGACCGTCAGGAAGGTGAGCGTGCGCATCGTGCGGTTGGTATCGAGCGCGGTGCGGCTGCTGAACAATTCGAAACAGTCCATGACCAGATCGCGGCTGTCTTCCACGACATCCATCGCGCGTTCGTATTTCCCGTCCAGCGCCGCGAAGTGCTTGCGCCGATCGCCCTCGTCGGCGGGGCTGGAGTCGGGCCTGGCCAGCGTGGAGAACACGACGCGATGCCGCGCGAGACGCTTGCGGAGCCGGGCGGTGGCGCGCAATAGCCGCCGGAGTTCGTCCGTACAATCCATCGGCTCGGGATCGAGGATGGTCTGGTCGAGTCGTTCGACATGGTCTTCGATTTCCGCGACCGCATCGAAGTACGTCGTGAGCAGGCGGTGCAGGATCGCCGCGACGAAACTGGCCGCATCAAGCCGGCCGAGCGCGGTGTCGCAATCGGGCATCGGCATGAGTGCTTTCGAGTCGATGGCGTTCGAACGCCGGATCGTGATCATGAGGTTCCGTCCGGCGACGATATCCAACGCAGAATCGCTGATCTGCACTGACGCATCGATGGACACGCTGGCCACGCTGATCCAGAAATGCTCCGTCGTATTGAGCACGGCAGGACGTTCATGCGGTTCGCGGGCAGCATTCGCCACAACGTCCGGAATTCCCAGACGCGCCTGGACGGCATCGAACGCTTCGACGTCTGCGCAATCGATCCACAGGATCTGCGTCGCCTACAATCGCTCCACATCGATGTCGGACACGGCGACATCGGTGTGGTCGGTTCCGTTCGCATCGAACAGCACGACAGACATTTTCAGGCGCGCCATGCTGCCGACCTGTGTGCATTGGTGGGGCAGCATCACATCATCTTGTCGCGTGCCTGCTCCGCCCGGGACGCGCCGATCGCGGTTTCGACCTTCTTGATCTCTTCCGGGGGCGGCAGAACGGCGGGCAGGCCCAGGCTCTGGATCCACAGTTCGCGGCACCAGCCCTTGGTGTGATAGTAGTGATGATCCTCGTCCTGCTCGACCGCCTCATGCGCCGCCTTGAGCACCTTGGCGTGCGGGCCGCCCGCATCGGCGACGCGGCCGATCAATTCCCAGTTCTGATGATCCTTGGTCTCGGCCAGTACCACGCACTCGGCGGCCACAAGTTCCGCTGCGGCCGGATCGGCGTTCGCCATCGCCATTTCGATGGCGGCGACCAGCGAAGCGCCGTGGTGAGCCACGACCTCGCGACCCGGGCTTGCGGCTTCGATGTCCAGACCCATCTCGGCGAACACATTCGTCAATACTTCTTCGTGCCGATGGGTTTCTTGCAGATATTCCTTCCACTCCTTGCGCAGGTCGTCGTTGACTGCGGCCTGGATGGCAGCGGTATAGATCTGGATGCCGCCGCGCTCGGTTTCCAGCGCCTGCAGGAGGAGTTCGGTGACTTGATCGTTGTCGGGTTTCGCGCGTGCCATGGTGGCTGCCTTCCTATAGAGGGTGTATGTCGTACGTGTCCGAGTCAATGAAGATCGAACGCCGGGCAGTGAGCCGCACGCCCCGTATGACGGGCGCGCGCGGCATCGGGCATCAACGGCCCTGATTCTGCCGGCCGCTCTGGTTCTGACGACCCTGCTGGTTGTCGTCCTGCGGCTTCTGGCCATCCTGCTGACGGGTGTTCTGCTGGTCGTCCGTCTGGCGCTGGTCGTCTTTCTGATTCTGATTCTGGTTCTGATTCTGGCCGTTGTCGTTCGGCGTTGTCTGATTCTGCGTCATGGCGATGTTCTCTTCGGGGGATACCGGCGGGGTGCCGGTCCTGAATAGTTCGCAAGCGCCGTGCCAATGCCGAAAAAAGAGATTTGAACGTTTCGATCAATGCGCGAAAACCCGTTGCTATCCGCGCATTCGCCTGCATTTTCAGCTGGAAATGCAGATGGATCGACGATGCCGCATGCGCTGGATGCGGAGCGGATACAGAGCCATGGAGACGGTGCAAACAGTGCAAGGCTGCAATTCGACCCTTGCAAAGCGCATGTTCTTCACCGCAGTCTTAATCTGCATCAAAACCGCCGCGACCATGTCTCCGGTACGCGCGAAGCATCGCGTGGAATTGGCATCCGGCATGCGCATTCATTCAAGATCGCAGCGACGATCCATCGGCTTCGGGATTGTTTCGATGCGGCGCAGCGTCCCGGGGTCACAACAACGATTCATGCCGGCGCCAGCTTGCCGCCAGCGCATCGATGCACCGGGAAAACATCCGCATATCGCGCCAGTGCCGCCCGATCACCAGATCAGATCGTCGGGCACCTGGAACCGCGCGTAGTAGGCATCCTCTTCCGGGCTTGCGGCGGAAGGCCCGGCGCCGCCGTCCTGGCCATGATCCACCACGATCATGCCTGCATCGCGTTCCCGCACCTTGTCGGCGGCCGCTCGCGGCAACAGCTCGTAGCGGTCGTCCAGGCGGGCGATCACCAGCACGCCGGAAGCCAGCTTCCTGCGCAGGTCCGCATCGATCAACAGCGTGCGGATGGCGCCGTCGGCGGTGAAGCGGTATTCGCTCTCGCCCGTGCGCGGCACTTTCCTGTCCTGGATGATCTGTCGTGCCTGCGCGCGAAGTTCAGCCGCATGCGCCTGCGTTTTGCGCTCGGCGGCGAGGGCGCGATCCCGTTCGGTCTTTTCCGCCCGCGCCCGTTCCGCTTCCAACTGGATCTCGCTGGGTTGGGGCTGACCTTTGCCGTGCCGTGCCTTGTTCTGCTCGCGCGCCACCTCGGCCACCTTGGACTTCTTGACCAGGCCCGCCTTGAGCAGTTGTTCCTGAAGCGGATTCGCCTTCGCCATGTCGCGGTGTCCTGCCGGGGAATTCCGGCCCATCATACCTGCCGTTGTGGAGAATCGAAGCCGCTCAGGATTTCAGTTTCCACCCGGTCCTGAAGATCCACCACACCGCCACCAGGCACAGCGCCAGGAAGCCGAGGATCGCGGCCAGGCTCACGCCGACGTTCACGTCCGACACACCGTAGAAACTCCAGCGGAATCCGCTGATCAGATAGACCACAGGATTGAACAGCGCGATCTTCTGCCACACCGGCGGCAGCATGTTGATCGAATAGAACGCGCCGCCCAGGAAGGTCAGCGGCGTCACCACCATCAGCGGGATCACCTGCAGCTTCTGGAAATCGTCGGCCCACAGACCGATGATGAAACCGAACAGGCTGAAGGTCACCGCAGTCAGCAGCAGGAAGCACAGCATCCAGAACGGATGGGCGATCTCGTAGGGCACGAAGATGCGCGCGGTGATCAGGATCAGCACGCCCAGGATCAGCGATTTGCTGGCCGCCGCGCCGACATAGCCCATCACCACTTCGACGTAGGACACCGGCGCCGACAGCAGTTCGTAGATGGTGCCCGCCCATTTCGGCATATAGATGCCGAACGAGGCGTTGGAAATGCTCTCGTTCAACAGCGACAGCATGATCAGCCCGGGAATGATGAAGGCGCCGTAGCTGATGCCTTCGATGTCGCCCATGCGCGAACCGATGGCCGCGCCGAACACCACGAAATACAGCGAGGTGGACAGCACCGGCGACGCGATGGACTGGGTGATGGTGCGGAAGGTGCGCGCCATCTCGAAGCGGTAGATCGCGCGGACCGCGTGCCAGTTCAGGAGCGGACTCATGCGCGCGCCTCCTTGCCTGCATCGTCGCCGCGCGCGCCGCCGTGCACCAGATCGACGAAGATGTCCTCCAGCGAACTTTCGCTGGAATGCAGATCCTTGAAGTGGATGTCCAGTTCGCCCAACCGCTTGAGCAGCGCGGCGATTCCGGTTTCCTCGGTCTGCGTATCGAAGGTATAGACCAGCCCGCGGCCTTCGTCGGTCAGTTCCAGCGGCAGCGCCGAGAGTGCTTCCGGAATGCGCTGCAGCGGGTTCTGCAGCTGCAGGGTGAGCTGCTTCTTGCCGAGCTTGCGCATCAGCACGTGCTTGTCTTCCACCAGGATCAGTTCGCCCTTGCTGATCACGCCGATGCGATCGGCCATTTCCTCGGCTTCCTCGATGTAATGCGTGGTCAGGATGATGGTCGTGCCGCTCTCGCGCAGCTTGCGCACCATCTGCCACATGTCGCGGCGCAGTTCCACATCGACGCCGGCGGTGGGTTCGTCCAGGAACAGGATCGTCGGCTCGTGCGACAGCGCCTTGGCGATCAGCACCCTGCGCTTCATGCCGCCGGAGAGGGTCATGATCTTGCTGTCCTTCTTGTCCCACAGCGACAGATCGCGCAGGATCTTTTCCAGATACTGCGGATCCGGCGGTTTGCCGAACAGGCCGCGGCTGAATTTCACCGTGGCCCACACGGTCTCGAACGCGTCGGTCGACAGCTCCTGCGGCACCAGTCCGATCTTGCCGCGCACGGCCCGGTAATCGCGCGCGATGTCGTGGCCGTCCGCGGTCACCGTACCGCTGCTCGCGTTGACGATGCCGCAGACGATGCCGATCAGCGTGGTCTTGCCGGCGCCGTTGGGGCCCAGCAGCGCCAGGATCTCGCCCTTGCGGATCTCAAGATCCACCGACTTGAGCGCTTGGAAGCCGGAGGCATAGGTCTTGCTGAGATTGCGGATGGAAATGATGGAAGACATGCGGCCAACGTCGGAGGAGTGCGAGACCGGATCGTACCGGAGTCGCGCCCGTTCCATTATCCCGTCTCAGGGAAATTCAATCCCTGAGAGCCTGTTCAAAATCTCTCGGTCAAACCTGTAGAGCGGCCTTCAGGCCGCTGGTTCGTTCCGGTAAGAGCAGCGGCCTGAAGACCGCTCTACGTGGAATGGCCTGTATTTCCATGGTTGCCATCGCGACAGCGGGGAGATTTCGAACAGGCTCTGCCGCATTCCGAAAGCTGCGCCGCGCTCAGCCCGCGAAGAACATCGACATGAAGCGCTGGGCGATCATCGGATCCAGATCGTAGCGTGCCGGGTCCACGGCCATGCGCTGCGCGATCTGTGCGACCTTGGCGAACTCGTCGGGATTCTGCGCGCAGTGCTGCAGCAGATTGCGCGTCTGCTGCTCAAGTTCCGCGCTGGCCGCGAGCCAGCGGGGATCGAAGCGCGGCATCCGCGAGAACGCATCCGCCGGCAGTCCGTCGGGCCGCCACTGCAGGCGCAGCCCGCTGCCGTTGTGATGCGCGACCAGCGGCAGCGTCTGGCCGGCGGCGACGCGCGCTTCCGGCAGGAACTGCAGCCCCTGTTTCCAGTGCAGCGCATCGTCGCCGCCGGGCGCGTTCGACAGCACGGTGTCGGCATCCAGGCGCAGGTCGAACCAGAACAGGATCGCGCCGACGCTGCCGTCGGCGAGCGCGGACACATCGATCGCGAGCTCCTGCGGATCGGGGCCGGCGGTGGCGAAATCGAAGTCGAACAGATCGAACGGCTCGCTCAGCGCGCGATAGTCGAGCGTGCGCGCATCGACGCTGATGAAGTCGGGCGATGCGCGATACGGATTGAGCAGCGTGGCGTCGACGTCGAGGATGCGATCGATCCGGTACTCCACCGCCATCGCCCGCAATCGCGCGCCGGCCGGCAGATAGCGCGCATCGGCGCCGAGCAGATGCTCGCGCGCATGCGCGAGAAAATGCAGCACGCCTTCGCCGATCAGGCTGCAATCGAACAGCTGGAAGATGGCGAGATCGGCGCGTTCGGGCAGATCGTCGGGCACAGTGAGCGCGCGGCATTCCTTGGCGATCAGTGAAATGCTGTCGGCAAAGCCATTGGCGGCGATGACTTCGCGACCGATCCCGGCGATGACAGGATGCTGTTCGCAACCGATCACGCGTGCGGCGCCGGCCTGCGCAGCGAACATCGACAGCAGGCCGCAGCCGGCGCCGATATCCAGCGCCAGTTGCGAGGGGGCAGCCGCGAGCGCGGTGTGAAGCGCTTTGCGATATCCGGCGTTGCGTCGGGTATCGCCGAGCATCGGTACGTACCACGCCGGCAGGCCATGCGCGCGCGGCTGCACCGGCGCCGGCGAGGGGCGCACATGCAGCCGGGTTTCCTGCGCTTCGATGCGCAGCGTCAGCGATTCGCCACGACGCAACGGCGTGGGATCGGTGTAGTACACCGCAGGGCGGATGCAGCGCAGATCGCTGTCGGGCGCGCTGCGGATGCTTGCGTCGCCCAGTTCCAATTCGAACCAGACCAGGATCGCATCGGCGCTGCCGTCGGCAATGACAGGCAGGGAAAGATCCCACGCGACTTCGGCGAAATCCGCGAAATCCAGCGTGCCGATTTCCGTCGGTGCGGTCAGTGCGGTCCAGAATTCGGCTGCCAATTCCAGAGGCTGCGGATACGCGCTCCAGCGCAGACGGCTGATGGCGTCCAGCGCGAGTGCGGCGCCTTCCGCCGCATCGGCCGATCCGGCCGCGTCGGGATAGTCCCACCGCACCGCCATCGCATACAGCGTGGCCCGTGCTGGCAGCACCCGTGGTGCAGCGCGCCCATCGCCGCGATAGGCGCGTACCGCTGGCACGATGCCGGTGCCCAGCAAGGTGTGATCGATCAGTGGAAAGACCAGCACGTCGCAATCCGGAATCGTCGCATCTTCGCCGCTGCCGCTGATGTCGATCGCAGCAGCGAAGGTGTCGAACGATGTGCGACGCTCCTCTTCGCTCCAGTGCTGGATCGCTTGGCCGTGCAATGCGTGCCAGGGCGCCAGGAAATGTTTCTGGACCATGCCGGTGGCGATGCGCGCATCCTGCGGATAGCGCTCGGCGCACAGCGCATGCGCCGCGCCGTGATGCAGGGCGCGCAGCGCGAATACGCCCAGTTCGCTGCCGACGAAGCGCAAGCGCGCGCCGGCGGTTCCGGCCAGCGCGGTATCCCAGGCGGCGCACCAGACCGGATCGGTCAGGCGTTGTATCGCGTTGCGCGCCGACGACTGCCCGCTGTAGCGCCACAGATGGCGGGCAATGCCTTCGATGCGGAATGCATCGCTGTCGGCCGGCATCGACGGATCATCGAACAGCGCGGGGTCGAAAAGCACTTCGGGCGGCGGCGGCAATTCGATCCGCAGTGGCTCCTGCGCAGCCTCCGGGTCCAGCGCCTGACGCAGCAAAGCAGCTTTGCGCATCTCATCGTCCAGCGTGCGTACGCGCGCGGCCAGAGCGTCGTCGGGCGCGCAGCGCAGAGCGCGTCGATACGCAATCAACGCCTGTGCGACATCGTCCAGACCTTCATGCGCCTCGCCGGCCAGCCGATGGCCAAGCGCGTCTTCCGGCAATGCCGTCGTCAATCGTTGCGCATCGTCGAGCGCATCCGCGTAGCGCTGCAGGCGCAAGCGCAACTGCGCGCGCGCTGCGCGCTGGGCGTTGCCGTGAGCGCTCTCGGCGGGCAAGACATCGACCAGTCGATCGCGATAGAAAAGCGCTTCCTCCATGCGGCCTTCGTGCTCGCTGGTCTGCGCCATGCGTTCCAGCGCCGGTACGATCTGTCGCATCGCTTCGCGCGGTACCCGCGACAGCATCGCGCGCATGTGATCGGCATCGCCGGAATCCAGCGCCGCGCCCAAATCCTTGCTCCAATCCGTCATGGTCGTTCCGTCGTAACGCTTCGTTGTTCAGGTCGTGGCCAACAGGGCATCGAGATTGCGCCGATCCTGGCCGTAGGGCGTCATCACCGCGTGCGCGGTGGAGGCGGAGCTTTCCGGCAGCGCGTATTTCACGAACGTCGCCATCGTGCCGGAGGGGCCGACATCGATGTAACGATAAGTGCCCTGGCCTTCGAGCTGGGCGATCGTGTCGCGAAAGCGGATCGGTCGCCGCACGACGCTCCAGAAGAAGTCGTCGGGCAGCGTCGGTTCCAGCGTCGCCGCGCGGTCGCAACACACCACCGGACGCGTCGCCGGCTTCAGCGGCACGCTGCGCATGAAGGCGCAGAACGGCGCCTGCGCATTGTCGATCCATCGCGAATGGAACGCGAACGACACCGCAAGCCGCTGATGGGCGATGCCGCGGCGCTTCAGTTCGGCTTCGATCATGTCCAGATCCGATTGGCCCGCGGCCACCGCGAAATGCTTGTCGAAATTGATCCCGGCCATTTCGCTGTGCGCATGCAGGAACGGTTCGTTCCCGTACAACGCCGGTTCCGCGAGGATCGCGATGATGCCGCCGCGTTCGCAGGCATCCTCGAAGGATTTCGCCTGTTCGATCACCGCCGCCATCGCGTCCTGTTCGCTCATGCAGCCGGCGACGGTGGCGGCTGCGAACGAGCCGAGGCTGGCGCCGAGCGTTGCGTCGGGTTCGATCCCGGCGCCGATGAGGCGCAGCGCCAATGCATATTCGGTCATGAAGATCGCCGGATGCGTCAGCAGGGTCCGATCGAACGCGTCGGCCTTGTTGCCGGCGTGGATCGCCTCCAGCACCCGTTTTCCGCTCAGCTTTTGCGCCAGAGCGTCCAGACGCAGCATGTGTCCGCGGAAAATATCGTCGCCATCGAACAGCGGTTTCCCCATCTGGTAATACTGCGATCCTTGTCCGGAAAACATGAAAACGGTTTTTGCTGCCGACATCGACCACTCCCTATCAATGCGAAGAACGCGAATGTTAACACTCGACCAATCCTGATCGGCCTGGTGATGCTGCCAGTGGGCTCGGTGCTGTTCGTCGGCACGGCCATCCGCCGGAGAGGATCTGGCGCTGTCCATCGTGTCTCTCTCTGCAAGCCGATCTTCAGGCGGCTACTTTATTCGCGATGGCATCCAGCGGCCACAAGGCCGCTCTACGAACGTAAAAGCCGTGCGCGTGGATCAAGCACCGCGACGCCCACGCGTGCGCCGCCGATCCAGCCATTCCATCACCTGCCGCGCGCTGATGCCGTGCAGCAGGATCGACAGCAGCACCACCAGACACACCATCGACCACAGCGCCCGCGTGCCCGGAAAATCCGCCTGATTGAGCGCGAACGCCAGGTAATACAGCGAACCGATGCCGCGCACGCCGAACACCGCGATGGTCCATCGCTCGCGCTGCTGCAGTCCGCTGCCGATGGTACCGATCCATCCGGCCAACGGCCTCACCAGCAGCACGAAGATCAGCGCGAAGAAAATTTCCTGCTGCGACAGCGCGCCGAGGATGCCGCTGGCCACCGCGCCGCCCAGCAATATCAGCAGCAGCGCCATCAGCAGCTTTTCGCACTGTTCGGCGAACAGCGACAGCGTGGTGTGGTATTCGTGGTCGCGCTCGTGCTGGCGCACCACCACCGCGGCCACGAACACCGCCAGGAATCCATAGCCGTGGCACAGCTCGGCCACGCCATAGACGAACAGGGTGATGGCGAGCGCGATCATGCCGTCGCTGGTGGTCGCCAGCGAGGTCTCGCGTTCCACCCGGAAAATCAGGTGCATCAGCCCATAGCCGACGCCCCAGCCGATCAGCACGCCTGCGCCGACGCGCCACGCCACGTCCAGCGCCAGCCAGCGGCCCCAATCCATCGGCTCGCCGGCGCCCGCCAGCGCCAGCGCCACCGCCAGCCAGACGAACGGGAACGCCAAGCCGTCGTTCAGCCCGGCCTCGGACGTCAGCCCGAAACGCACCGCGTCCTCGCCGCCTTCGCCCGGCCCGTGCACCTGCACGTCGGAGGCCAGCACCGGGTCGGTCGGCGCCAGCACCGCGCCCAGCAGCATCGCCGTGGCCAGGCCGTAGCCCAACAGATGCTGGCCCAGCAGCACGCCGCCCAGGATGGTCAGCGGCATGGTGATGCCGAGCAGCCGCCAAGTCAGGCGCCAGCGACGCCAGCTGAAGCGCGTATCGATCCGCAGCCCCGCGCCCACCAGCGCCACCAGCACCGCCAGTTCTGTCAGGTGCTCGGCCACCAACGGAAACCGCAGCGGATCGGCCGGCGGCAGGTCGATGGGCAGCCAATACACCAGGAACCCGATCGCCACGTAGAACATCGGCAGGGTCAGCGGATAGCGCTTGAGCAGTTGCGGCATCCACGCCGCGCTCAGCAGCGCCAGCCCGACCAGGGTCACGGCAACCTTGTACGGATCCATAGGCGAAGCCGGCCGAATGAAGGGCCGGCGAGTATGCACAGGCGGCCGCCAATGCCGCGTGAGCGCTGGCCGCGGGCGCCAGCCCTTGCGGAGCATCAGGACCAAGGTCGGATGGACCTTAACGTTCCAGTCCTCTATCCACCATCCTCTCACCATCCATATGGATGGTGGTGTAAGGTGCATCCATGACCAGACGCGCCCAGACCCTGCCCAGCCGCGGCAACGACAGCGAGAAAATCACCATCAACCTGGGCCATATGGACCTGGGCCGGGTGGACCTGCTGGTGCAGGAAGGCTTCTACGCCAACCGCACCGACTTCATCCGCACCGCCATCCGCAATCAGTTGGATCGCCATGAGGACGCCGTCAGCCAGTCCGTCGCCCGGCGCCGGCTTGAGCTGGGGCTGCGCCAGTTCACCCGGGCGGACCTCGAAGCCGTGCGCGCGGCCGGCGAAACCCTGGACATCCAGGTGCTGGGGCTTGCGGTCATCGCGGCCGACGTCAGCGCGCAGCTTGCGCGCGAAACCATCGGCCGGCTGCAGGTGCTGGGGGCGCTGCAGGCCAGCGCCGAGGTCAAGGCCGCCCTGCGCGACCGCATCGTCTGAGATTCCCCGCCGGCCCCGCCGCCGGCGTCATTCCTTATCGCGTCACCACCGCGCTACCGCGCAGGACATCATTCCCATGCTGCACAAGACCATCGACATGGCCCACGCCACCCGACTCACCCGCCAGGGCCGCCTGCGCGAGGCGATGGCGGTGTTGCAAGGCGCCATCGCCTCGCCGGACACGACATCGTCAAGCACGACCTCATCTTCATCCTCATCTTCATCGGACACGACCGCATCGAACACCCCGCACGGTCGCGCAACCATCGACATGCTGCCGCCGTCTCCCGGCAGCGGAGGCGCGTGGACGTCGGTCTCCGACGCCGGGCCTGCGGACACCACTGCCGCCCCACGCAGCGGTGCGAACCCGCTGCCCCGCAGCCTGATGGCCAAGCTGCGCAGCATGCCGCTGAAAGGCCAGCGTCGCGGCCCTGCCCAAACGCCGGCCTGCGCCCCGGGCGCGCGCTTCGACGCCCATGCCCATGCCGGCCCCGCAGGCCAGCGCGACTACCGTCTGTACGTGCCCGGCCGCGCGCTCACCCGGCCGCCGGCCCTGTTGGTGATGCTGCACGGCTGCACCCAGTCGCCGGAGGATTTCGCCGCCGGCACCGGCATGAACGCGCTGGCCGAAGCCGAGGGCTGGCTGGTCGTCTATCCCGCACAGCCGCAATCGGCCAACAGCGCGCGCTGCTGGAACTGGTTCAACGCCGCGGACCAGACCCGCGACGGCGGCGAGCCCGCCATCATCGCCGGCATCACCCGCGCGGTGATGGCGGCGCACGATGTCGACCCCGCGCGCGTCTACGTGGCCGGGCTGTCGGCCGGCGGCGCGGCGGCGGCGATCATGGGCGCCGCGTATCCCGACCTGTTCGCCGCGGTCGGCGTGCATTCCGGCCTGGCGCCGGGCGCGGCCACCGACGTCGGCACCGCGTTCGCGGCGATGCGCCAGGGCAGCGGGGGCCATCCCATCCGCCGTGACCGGATCATGCCCACCATCGTCTTCCACGGCGACCGCGACCGCACCGTGCACCCGGTCAACGGCGAACACGTGCTGGCGCAGGCCGGCGCAGGCGCAGCGCTGGCGACGCACGTCACTCGCGAATCCCCGCGCGGCCTGCACGCCTACACCCGCACCGTACACACCGACGCACAACGTCGCCCGGTGCTGGAACACTGGCTGCTGCACGGCGCCGGACACGCCTGGTCGGGCGGCAGCGCGGCCGGATCCTACACCGACCCGCAAGGCCCCGACGCCAGCCGCGAAATGATGCGTTTCTTCGCGCAACAACCGGGGCCTGCGTCGCGGTAGTGCGACGAAGGCACGTGCGATGATGCACGGGCGATAGCCGATGCCGCATGCGCCATGGAGGCATCGCAATCGCCGAACGCTCGAAGCCGATGCATGACGCCTTCGGCTTATCCGCCCTACGAACGACCCGTAGTCCCGACATCCTATTGACACACCATGCCGGGACACTCTGCACGATACATCAATGCCATGGAGGCATCATGAAACGCCGCATCGTCGCGATCCTGGGTTTATGCATTCTCCTCTTCGGCGCCCAGGCGTCGGCACAGTCGTATCTGCGTGTGGTCTCCTGGAACATGCTGCATGCCGGCTGGAGCGGGCAGCAGGATTGGAACGCGTATGCCGGGCAGATATGGAACAACTACGGCAGCGTAGCCGGAGCCGGGAACGGGGCGGACCTCGTGTTCGCTCAGGAAGTGATGTATGCCGAATCCGCATCCAGCCTCGCCGCTGCGTTGACCGCGGTCAGCGGGTTCGCCTGGGATTACCGTGTCACCGCTGCCATCGGCCGCAGCAGCTACAAAGAACGCTATGCGGTGTTCTTCCGCACCGATCGGGTGCAGTTGCTGTCCGCCACCGTGTGGGCCGACAGCGGCGACAAGTTCGAGCGCGAACCGCAGATCGTGAAGATCCGTCACACCCAGACCGGTGCCGACTACACCTTCATCAATTGGCATACCGTCTTCGGCACGACCGCCGAGCGGCAGGCCGAGGTGCAGTTGATCGGCGCGGTGTTCAAATCGATCCAGGACGGCAGCAGCAGCGATCAGGACGTGATTCTGGTCGGCGATCACAACCGCGATGCGACTTCGCCCTGGTGGGTCAACCTGACCTCGCTTGCGCCGGCGGTGGGATATCGCGTCAATGAACTGACGTCGATCAACGCCAGCTGTGCGTTCGCCAGTCGCTACGACCATTTCTGGATGCAGAACAGCTACGTCACGGAGTATTCCGATTCCGGGCGCGACTACATCGCCAACATGTGCACGTTCCGCAACGGCGTGTCGGATCACGCGCCGATCTATCTCTCGCTGTATTCGACCGCGGACACGGATTGATCCGGTCGAACGATCGCAATATCGATGACAGTGCCGACGACCCACAGGCATCATCGCTCCGCATGGATCCTCGGCGCCTGCCTCACCGCGGGTGCCGTTGTTTTTGGCGTTTTCTGGTGGTCTCCGCGCAGCGCGATCGATGCGATTCCATCCGGCGACACGGCGGCGTTGCGCACCGCTGCGCATGATGCGGACGCATCCACGCTGGCCTTCGCTACGCGCCTCCTGCCCGATGGCGACATATCGGCGTCGCCGGGTTCGGTCCGGGTCGGCCTGGCGTATGTGTCGCCGGATGAAGCGGCTGCGTACCGGGCCTGGCTGCGCGGAGGCGGTGAAGGCGCCGGGCCGCGCGATCTCGAAAGCTTGGCGTCGGTGACGCGGTGGTTGAACCTGCCGGCGAGATTGAACGCGCAGGGTGTCGTGGTGGTGACGCCAACGCGGCTGCCGGCGGCAGATCGCTACCTGCTGCAGGCGCGTGCGGACGATGGCCTGCGTTTCTACGAGGCATCGTTCACCCGCGACGACGTACCGACGCAGATCGTCCCGCGCGTTGCGGCGGGTCTGCGGTTGCGCGCGCCTGCACAGACGCTGGGCAATGCGCGCGTGCTGTTCAGGCGTGTCGATGGTTCGCAGGATGCCGCGTGGCAATCGCTGATGCGGCGCGAAGCGCCTGCGGTGCTCGATGCCTACGACGAACGCGCGTTGCGGGTGACTGCCGCAGACGTCCTCGTTGCGCCGCTGCCGCCCGGGCCGCTGGACGTGGTCGCGGTTGTCGACGGCATCGAGACCGAGCGCCGCCGGGTCACACTGTCGGCCGGGCGCATTGTCACGTTCGATCTCGATGCCGATGCGTCCGCACTGGGGGCGGCGTTGTCGGTGACCGCAGCTCTGCGGCTTGTCGAAAAAGGCAGCGGCTCGCCGGTCAAGGACGCCACCGTCGTCTGGTCGTCGCCGCGTGGCGAACAGAGCCTGCGCACGGATGCATCGGGCATGTTGCGTATTCCAGGCGTCGACCCGCTGCAGCCGCTATCGATCGACATCCGCATCGCACCGTCGAAAACGCCGTCTTTTCTCGTCGAGGTTCTGCCGTCGTGGCCGGAACGGCTGCCGATGATCCTCGATCTCGCCGACGATCCCGTCGTCGCGGGCGTCATCGCGAAGACAGTCGAACTGGAACCGCTGCGCTGGTTGATCGTGGACACGCCCGGCATCGATATTCCGCGACGGCCGCGCATGGACGATCCTTTCCCTGTCTTCGTGCTGCAGCATCGGCAAGGCGCGATCTGGCGCGAATCGTCGGCGGAATATTTTCGCCCGGTCGCGGAGGGGCTGGCGGTATCGCTGAACCGGGCCGGTAGCGTCCGCGTGACGGCAGTATTGGCGCCATGGACGGTGCACTTCAGCGATGCGGTGGAGATCGGCGAAGCATCATCCGATGCCCGCTACCGCGCACGCATCTCCGGCCGGGGCGGGCGTCGCGTAAGTCTGCGCATCGCCGCCGACGCGAAGCCGCTCGCGTTCGCGCCCGTGCACCTGCTGTCGCCGCTGCGCGGCGTGCCGACGAAGACGCTCACCGCCGATCGCACGGGGCAGGTGGTCCTGGACAACGTCACCGAAACGGATGTGCTGGTGGAAGTGCCCGGCTTCGAACAGGTCCGCGTCCCGCTGGACAGCGCGCTCGTGCCCGTCGCGCTGCGCCGCACTCGCGACTGATTCAATCGACGGCGTGCACATCATCGTCGTGGTCGAATCGAAGCGCCACGGATCCGAACCACGGGTCAGCGTAGGGTGGGGTAAGCGCAGCGCACCCCACCATCCCGCCATATCCGCAACGATACCAATCAAACGAAATCGGCCGCCTCATGGACGGCCGACGATATTGCAGGCCGAGGTGAAGTGCGCGGCCTCGTTCTTGGTGGGCCTGCCCTGCGCTTACCCCACCCTGCGACCTTGCCGATGACGTTTTCTCCTTCTCCCCGCATGCGGGGAGAAGGTGGCCGAAGGCCGGATGAGGGGCGGGCAGACGTTGCGATGGTCTCGACTTCGTGCAAGAAGCAGCCCCCCCTCAGAAATGAACCTGACCCTATTTCTCACCCTATTTCTGCTGAAGCGGACTCGCCTCCGCCATGTGGCGGTTTCCGACCGAGGCTTTCCGGCCCATCATACTGATCGTCCCCGCCGCCTGCCGCCCCTCTGCCGATGGAAGCGTTGAAGTATTTCGCCGGCTACCCGGAACACCTGCAGGCGCGGGTGCGCGCGTTGATCGAGCAGGATCGGCTGGGCGCGCTGCTGACCGAAAAGTACGGCCAGCCCCACGCCGTGCGTAACGATGGCCAGCTGTACGACTACGTCCAGGCGCTCAAGGACCGGCATCTGCGGAAATCGGTGCCGCTGGGCAAGGTGATCTACGACAGCAAGCTGCAGGTGGTGAAGCACGCGTTGGGCACCCACACCGCGATCTCGCGCGTGCATGGCGGAAAGCTCAAGGCGAGCCGCGAGATCCGCATCGCCACCGTGTTCCGCGATGCGCCCGCCGAGTTCCTGAAGATGATCGCGGTACATGAGCTGGCGCACATGAAGGAAGCCGAGCACAACAAGGCGTTCTACCAGCTGTGTACGCACATGGCGCCGGAGTATCACCAGTTGGAGTTTGATCTGCGGCTTTATCTGACGCAGCTGGATGTTGGGCGGTGATGGAGCGTCCTCGCGATCCGGCCTAAGTCGTAGGGCGAATAAGCCGAAGGCGTCATGCGCCATGGAGGCATGGCAATCGCCGAGTTCTCGAAGGCGGTGCATGACGCCTTCGGCTTATGCGCCTTACGGGTTATGGCCTTGGCAGCGGTGTTCAACGGGCCGGCAACGTCGCATGATTTGCGACAGCTTCCAGAGAAGCTTCGGACGTCCCACTTCCCCCACGGGATGGATTCGGACAGAATGTCAAAATCGTTCCCGGAGCTGCCCATGGATTCTCTCAAGCTGATCGACTACGTTCTGCAGCGCTACAGTCCAAGGGAGGTCGGTGCGGCGCTAGATGTCGACGCTAGGACTGTCCGTCGTTGGCATATCAGGGAAACAGAGCCACCCGCGTATGTAGCCGACGCGATCAGGCAACGGCTTCTGCCAATGCAGCCATTGATTCCGCACGTCGAAGGAGCTTTTCGATTCATCGATCTTTTTGCCGGAATTGGGGGTATGCGCAAGGCTTTTGAGAAACATGGCGGCCGCTGTGTGTTTACCAGCGAGTGGGACAGCTACGCACGCAAGACTTATGCCGCGAACTTTCACGATGGCCCCGAACATATTTTTGCGGGTGACATCACGGAAATCCATGAGAGCGACGTTCCCGATCACGAAATTCTTGTCGCCGGATTTCCATGCCAACCCTTTTCGATTGCTGGCGTTTCGAAAAAGAACGCGCTTGGCCGGCCGCATGGTTTTTCGGACAAAACGCAGGGCACACTTTTCTTCGATTTGGCAAGAATCATTGCCGAGAAGCAACCAAAGGCATTCCTGCTCGAGAACGTGAAAAACCTGATCAGTCATGACAAAGGCCGGACACTTGCGACCATTATCGATGTGCTCAGAAATGAACTTGGCTACAAGGTTTCATACAGGGTCATCAACGGTAAGCATTTTGTGCCACAGCATCGCGAGCGAATCATCATTGTTGGGTTCCGCGATGTCTCGCCTTTCGATTGGGATGGCATCAGCCTGCCAAGGATCGAGGATGGCCCGAAGCTTGACTCCATTCTCCACCCGCAGGACGGAAGCGAGCCACTAGACTGGAATTGCATTGAGGGCAGGCGGGGCGTCGTCTCGAGCCGATACACGCTGTCGGACAAGCTCTGGGAATATCTGCAGAACTATGCGATCAAGCATCGGGAGAAGGGTAACGGCTTTGGTTTTGGCTTGGTCACAGGCAAGGACACGGCGCGCACGCTTTCGGCGCGCTATTACAAGGATGGCTCCGAAATTCTTGTGTCGCAGGGTTCAAAAAAGAACCCGCGTCGCCTGACACCGAGGGAGTGTGCACGTCTGATGGGATTTGAGGATGATTTCAGAATTCCCGTGTCTGATACGCGGGCCTACAAGCAATTCGGGAACTCGGTGGTGGTGCCCGTTATCGCGGAAGTTGCGGGGATGATGGTGGAACACTTGGGCCTTCAAGAGAAAAAGAACGCCAAGCGGATGAAGAAAGCGGCTTGATACATCTTGGATATCCTGACCAGCGAGCAACGTTCTGCTTTAATGTCGCGTATCCGCAGTAAGGATACGGCGATTGAGCTTGTGATTCGCCATGCACTCCATGGCAAGGGATTGAGATACCGGCTGGGTGGAGTGGGGCTTCCTGGCCGTCCCGATCTGGTGTTTCCCCGTTACAGCGCTGTTGTTTTTGTGCATGGGTGTTTCTGGCATGGACATGATTGCCATCTTTTCAGGTTGCCAAAGACGCGAACCCAGTTTTGGCATGACAAAATTGAATCCAACCGTTTGAGGGATCGCCGGGCACTTGAAAAGCTAACGGATATGGGGTGGCATGTGCATGTTGTCTGGGAATGTTCGCTCAGAGGCGTTTGTGAGCTTGAACGTGACATTCTGGTGGACGGACTGGCGATGCGGATCCGATCCGGCATCTGACCTGACCGCAGATCACAGCTCCGAGTTGCTTAGGTAAAGGAAGACAAATGCTTCGCGACAGTTCCGAAGAATCACTCTGGCCGACAATCGAGGATATGGCTGCACGTAGCAGCGTCCTGTTCCTGAAAAAACTGTCCCGTAACGATACCTCATGGGCAGATGATTCAGGTAAGCATCAAGCAGGGTTCTACATACCAAGTGCTATTCGTGAGTCTGGATTCTTTCCTGACTTGGATGCAACCAATCCTGAAAAGCCACACATATATTTCGCACCCTGCATATCCTTCTGGCCGCAAACTGGGGAGGTCAAATCGTCGGGCATGCGTCACTACAGTAACAAAGGGCCAGAAACCCATTTTACTGTTGTGCCACACGATGTGTTCTCCGGGCTGAGCCCCGCTTCATTGCTGCTTTCTGGAAAACTGCTTCAGCCCATGGGCGACGCAACCCATTGGTTCGTTGTTGTCAATTCGACTGCTGAAGATGCCGAGATCCTCGAAACGACATTCGATATCGCTTCGGATTTCCATTTCGGTCTATTCGATCCAGCGCTTCTGGCGGAAGTCAGGAAAATGGCTGCGGATGAAGCCTCCCAGTTGATAGACCAGCTTCACCACGCAATCCGGACCGGGACACTAGACCAGTTCATTCAGTCTGTATCGCAAATACCTGCGCCTGGGAAAATTGCTGCGGAAGCCCAACAAAAATTTCTCGAAATGACCGGTGCCGCGAGCCTTGACCCCTACCATCTGGCGAACCCCGGTGATGCTGTCATGCGGATCAGCCGGGACATCGAGTACGACATCTTCAAGCGCCACGAATTGCGGCGGCGAGCATCGGAAATCGTAGGGCTTCTGATCAGGGAGCCAGACACCGTGACAGCAGTGGTGCGGGGATTTCCGCTGCTCGACGCTGTTTTTCTCAGCGCCAGTCAGCAGCGGAAAACGCGCGCGGGCCGTTCATTCGAAAATCATCTCGCAACGACACTGAAGGATGGCCGGATCTCATTTGAGGAGCAGGCCATTCTGGGCGGGCGTCGCCCTGACTTTGTTTTTCCGGATAAGCGGATCCTCGGCCTGCGTGAGTCGCGCCCGTTTATCGACGCACTAATTATGTCTGCAAAGACAACGCTTCGGGAGCGCTGGAAACAGATCACCCATGAGCGTTTCAACTGCGCTATTTTTCTGGCCACTGTAGATGATCGTGTTTCCAGACAAGCTTTGGACGAAATGCAGAGTGCTGGAATCGGCTTGGTCGTTCCAGAGTCACTCAAAACGAGCAGAGAGACATTTTATTCTGGTCATGCCAACGTCATTTCCTTCCGAAATTTTTTTGACTACGAGATCAAAACAAATCGGCCCGCACTATTGAAACCCAAATAGCGAGTAAGGTGAAGTAAGCGCAAATCTACCATTGCTAAAAGACACTATGCACGCCTGAAAGAATCGATTTTTTCCCGCTTGGGAAGCGCATGGATTTTCGCCGAATCGAAAGTGGAGTTGCGTTGCGCTTACTCCGCCCTGCCGGCGTCACCATGCAACGCCATGGCTGCGGTGGTTCTCGGGGGGATCGCTTGCTCGCCTGTCCCGACTTGGTGGCTCAACCAAAATCCCCCAACTCCAACAAAATCGTATCCGGATCCCCAGCCTCGATCGCCCGCGCAACCGCGCTGTGCTCCGCGCTTTCCACCCAACTCCGCAGATCGCGGCCGCTCTTGCCGTCGGTGCGCGGCGCAAGCGCGCGGGTGCCCGCGTCGATGTCGAAGGCCAGAGGTTTGCCCGCAAGCATCACCGCGAGGATGCGCTGCGCGGCGTCGCGGTCGGGCAGGGGGATCTCG
>JBKJTC010000321.1:0-3824 GCA_046590925.1 Lysobacteraceae bacterium
TGCGCCGATACCCGAACGGCGAGGAACGGTGCATTGCCTGCAAGCTGTGCGAGGCGGTGTGCCCGGCGCTGGCGATCACGATCGACTCGGAGAAGCGCGAGGACGGCAGCCGCCGCACCACGCGCTACGACATCGACCTGTTCAAATGCATCTTCTGCGGATTCTGCGAGGAATCCTGCCCGGTCGACTCGATCGTGGAAACCCACATCCACGAGTACCACTTCGAGAATCGCGGCGAGAACATCGTGAACAAGACGCAGTTGCTGGCCATCGGCGACCGTCTCGAAAAAGAAATCGCCGAACGTCGCACCGCCGACGCCAGCTACCGATAAGCACGCACCATTGAACGCATCTTCCTGAGGGCAGCCGTGGAATTCACCACTCTCGCATTTCTGGTCTTCGCCGCGATCGCCGCCATTTCGGCGGGCGGGGTGATCACCGTGCGCAATCCGGTGCACGCCGCGCTGTGCCTCGTGCTGACCTTCTTCACCGTCGCCTGCACGTGGATCCTCGCAGGCGCCGAGTTCCTGGGCGTGGCCCTGATCCTGGTCTACGTGGGCGCGGTGATGGTGCTGTTCCTGTTCGTGGTGATGATGCTCGATGTCGAAATCGAGCCGATGCGCGAAGGGTTCGTACGGTATCTGCCGCTGGGCCTGCTGGTCGCGGTGGTGATGCTGATCGAGATGCTGACCCTGATCGGCGTGAAAGCGGAGTTCGCCGCGACCTTCGGCGGAGATCCTGCCGCAGCGCAGGGACTGTCGAACACGGAATGGATCGCGCGCGCGCTCTTCACCGAGTATCTGCTGCCGTTCGAACTCGCCGCGGTCATCCTGACCATCGCGGTGATCGCGGCGGTGATGTTGACGCTGCGCCGCCGCAGCGGCACGAAGCACCAGAACCCCGCCGAACAGTCGCGTGTCCGCGCCCAGGATCGGATCCGCATGATCAAGATGAATGCTGAAACCCCGGCGGCGGCCAGCGATGCCGCCGCGAGCGAAGAGGTGAAGTCATGATGGGGCCGCTTGCCCTCGGGCACTATCTGGCGCTGGGCGCCGCGCTGTTCTGCATCAGCCTGGCGGGGATCTTCCTCAACCGGAAGAACGTCATCATCCTGCTGATGTCGATCGAATTGATGCTGCTCAGCGTCAACATCAATTTTATCGCGTTTTCGCGTCACCTCGGCGATGTCGCCGGCCAGATCTTCGTGTTCTTCATCCTGACCGTGGCCGCTGCGGAAGCCGCGATCGGCCTGGCGATCCTGGTCACCCTGTTCCGCAATCGGCACACGATCAACGTGGCCGAGATCGACACTCTGAAAGGCTGACGGAACCCGGCATGGAACCTACCGTTATGGAGCATGCACTTACCCAGCATGCGCTCTCCAAGTCCGTCCTGGTCGCGGTCGTCCTCGCGCCGCTGTTCGGCGCGATCCTGGCTGGCCTGTTCGGTCGTCGCATCGGCCGGGTCGGCGCGCACAGCGCGACCATCCTCGGCGTCGGCGTGAGCTGCGCACTGTCCTGCTATGTGCTGTGGCAGTTGGTCGCGCAAGGCGCCATGCCGTTCAACGAGAACCTCTACACGTTCTTCGATGTCGCCGGTTACGACGCGCACGTCGGCTTCATGGTCGACAAGCTGACTGCGATGATGATGGTGGTCGTCACTTTCGTCTCGCTGCTGGTCCATGTCTACACCATCGGTTACATGGCCGAAGATCCGGGTTACCAGCGCTTCTTCAGCTACATCAGCCTGTTCACCTTCTCGATGCTGATGCTGGTGATGAGCAACAACTTCCTGCAGTTGTTCTTCGGCTGGGAAGCGGTGGGTCTGGTGTCGTACCTGTTGATCGGCTTCTGGTTCAAGCGCCAGAGCGCGATCTTCGCCAATCTCAAGGCATTCCTGGTCAACCGCGTCGGCGACTTCGGTTTCCTGCTCGGGATCGCCGGCGTGCTCATGTACTTCGACACACTGGACTACGCCACCGTCTTCGCCAATGCTTCCAGCACCATCGTCGACAAGACGATGGAGTGGGACGGCACGTTGAGGGTGTTCGATTACGCATGGCAGCTGCGAGAAACGCCGGTGATCTGGGCGGCTCCGACCGTGATCTGCATCTGCCTGTTCATCGGCGCGATGGGCAAGTCGGCGCAGGTGCCGCTGCACGTGTGGCTGCCGGATTCGATGGAAGGCCCGACCCCCATCTCCGCGCTGATCCACGCCGCGACGATGGTCACCGCCGGCATCTTCATGGTCGCGCGCATGTCGCCGTTGTTCGAGCTGTCGGAGACCGCGCTGAGCTTCGTGCTGTTCATCGGTGCGACCACCGCGTTCTTCACCGGCCTGATCGGCATCGTCCAGAACGACATCAAGCGCGTGGTGGCTTATTCCACGCTGTCGCAGCTCGGCTACATGACCGTTGCCCTCGGCGTGTCGGCGTATTCGGCGGCGGTCTTTCACCTGATGACCCATGCCTTCTTCAAGGCGCTGCTGTTCCTCGCCGCCGGTTCGGTCATCATCGGCATGCACCACGAGCAGGACATGCGCAAGATGGGCGGCCTGCGCAAATACATGCCGATCACCTTCTGGACCAGCGTGCTCGGCACTCTGGCGCTGGTCGGCACGCCGTTCTTCAGCGGTTTCTATTCGAAGGACACCATCATCGAAGCGGCCGCGCACCACGCCCACGAGTCGACCAGCTGGGTCGCGACCTATGGTTATTGGGCGGTGCTGCTGGGCGCGTTCGTGACCTCGTTCTACAGCTTCCGGCTGCTGTACATGACCTATTTCGGCGAGGAACGCTTCCGTCACGCGCACGACAGTCATGTGCACGGGGATCATGCGCACGTGGATCACGACCATCACGACGCGCACGCCGATGCGCATCATGTCGATGCCCATGACGATCACGGCCATGGCCACGGTGCGCACGAGCCGCACGAATCGCCGTGGGTGGTGACACTGCCGCTGATCCTGCTGGCCATTCCCTCGGTCCTGATCGGCTTCCTCACCGTCGGGCCGATGTTGTTCGGCACCGACTGGAGCGGCCATCACGAACAACTGCCGTTCTTCCTCGGCGCCATCGATGTGGGTCAGGCGAATGATGTGGTCGCCAAGCTCAAGGCCGAGCTGTGGCACGGCCCGCTCGCGTTCGCGCTGCATGGTTTCATGGCGCCGGCGTTCTGGCTGGCCTTCGGCGGCTTCCTGCTGGCGACGGTGATGTACTGGTGGAAACCGTCGCTGCCGGCGAAGGTCGGCGCATTTCCTCCGTTCGCGTTGATGGGCCGGATTCTCGACAACAAGTACGGCATGGACGATCTGTGGATCGGCGGTTTCGCCGGCGGCGGCATCCTCGCTGGCAAACTGTCGCGCAAGCACGACGAGAAAGTGATCGACGGCTTCTTCGTCAACGGCAGCGCGCGGATCGTCGACCTGGTCTCCGGCCTGCTGCGCAAGACCCAGTCCGGCTATCTCTACCATTACGCCTTCGCGATGATTCTCGGCCTGATCGCTCTGCTGGCCGTGTTGATCAAGTTCTGGCGCTGATTTTCGATGTCAATCGATACGAACTGACGGATACCGAATCGCGATGCACAATTGGCCTTTTCTCGGCACGCATTTACTGAGCACGTTGGTCTGGCTGCCCATCGTCGGCGGCGCACTGGCGCTGGCGCTCGGCAATCAGCGGGCGCAGACCGCGCGTTGGCTGGCGCTGACGGTCGCGGTGGCGACGTTCGCGCTGAGCATTCCGCTGCTCACCGGATTCGACTATTTCACCTCCGGCCTGCAGTTCGTCGAACAGCGCGAATGGATTCCCGCCTACGACATCC
>JBKJTC010000045.1:0-5852 GCA_046590925.1 Lysobacteraceae bacterium
AACAAGATCCTCAAGGACATCATCGTCAAGTCGAAGACGATGGCCGGCTTCGACGCGCCGTACGTGCCGGGCTGGGACTGTCACGGCCTGCCGATCGAACTGGCGGTCGAGAAGAAGCACGGCAAGGTCGGGGTGAAACTCGACGCCGCGCAGTTCCGCGCGAAGTGCCGCGAATTCGCCAACGAGCAGATCGACATCCAGCGCCGCGATTTCAAGCGCCTGGGCGTGCTCGGCGACTGGGAAAATCCGTACCGCACGCTCGATTTCAGCTTCGAAGCCAACGAGATGCGCGCGCTGGCGAAGGTGATCGAGAACGGGCACCTGCTGCGCGGCGTGAAGCCGGTGTACTGGTGCTTCGACTGCGGCTCGGCGCTGGCCGAGGCCGAGATCGAATACGAAAACAAACAATCGCCTGCGGTGGACGTGGCTTATGCCGCGCGCGACCCGCATGCGCTGGCGGCGAAGTTCGGTGTCGACATCGACGGCGACACTTCGGTCGCGGTGCCGATCTGGACCACCACGCCGTGGACGCTGCCGGCCTCGCTGGCGGTGTCGCTCGGCCCGGATCTGGACTACGCACTGGTCGAAGGCCCGGCGCGCAACGGCAAGCGCCAACTGCTGGTGCTCGCCGAAGCCTTGGTCGCGAAAGCGACGAAGCGTTACGGCATCGAAGAGGCGAAGCTGCTCGGCCGCGCACGGGGCGCCGAGCTGGAAGGCATCGTTCTCGCGCATCCCTTCTACGCCGAACGCGACATCCCGCTGATCCTCGGCGACCACGTCTCCGCCGAAGACGGCACCGGCGCGGTCCACACTGCGCCCGGCCACGGCCAGGAAGACTTCGCGGTCGGCCTGAAATACGGGCTGATCGAGCAGTACTCCGCTGCGCAGCTCAACCCGGTCGACGGTCGCGGCGTGTACCTGCCGTCGACGCCGCCGCTCGGCGACATCGTGCTGGCCGGCCTGCACATCTGGAAGGCCAACGAGGTCATCGTCGAAGCCCTGCGCGGCATCGGCGCGCTGCTCGCGCATCACGACATCAACCACAGCTATCCGCACTGCTGGCGCCACCACAAGCCGGTGGCGTTCCGCGCCACGCCGCAATGGTTCATCTCGATGACCCAGGCGAATCTGTGCGCCGACGCGCTGGACGCCATCAAACAGGTCGAATGGTTCCCTGGCTGGGGCCAGGCGCGCATCGCCGGCATGATCGAAGGCCGCCCGGACTGGACGATCTCGCGTCAGCGCACGTGGGGCGTGCCGATCGCGCTGTTCGTGCATCGCGAAACCGGCGAGCCGCATCCCAATTCGCCGTCGCTGATGCGCCAGGTCGCCGAGCGCGTCGAGCGCGAAGGCGTCGATGCGTGGTATGCGCTGGACGCTGCCGAACTGCTCGGCGAACTGGCGGGCGACTACGACAAGGTCACCGACATCCTCGACGTGTGGTTCGACTCCGGCGTCACCCACGACTGCGTGCTCGCGCAGCGGCCGGAGGACGGGCTGCGCAAGCCGGCCGACCTGTATCTGGAAGGCTCGGACCAGCATCGCGGCTGGTTCCAGAGCGCGCTGCTCACCGGGGTCGCGATCGACAAGGCCGCGCCGTACCGGCAGTGCCTCACCCACGGATTCACGGTCGATCAACACGGCCGCAAGATGTCGAAGTCGCTCGGCAACGGCATCGATCCGCAGGACATCATGAAGACCTTGGGCGCCGACATCCTGCGCCTGTGGATCGCATCCGCCGACTACACCAACGAGATGACGCTGTCGCAGGAGATCCTCAAGCGCAACGCCGACGTGTACCGCCGCCTGCGCAACACCGCGCGTTTCCTGCTGGGCAACCTGCACGGCTTCGACCCGGCCGTGCACCTGCTGGCGCACGAGGACATGCTGGCGCTCGACCGCTGGATCGTGCATCGCGCCGACGCGCTGCAGCACCAGATCGCGAATGCCTACGCCCGCTACGACTTCGCCGAGATCGTGCAGGCGCTGATCAATTTTTGCAGCGTCGATCTGGGCTCGCTGTACCTCGACGTGACCAAGGATCGCCTGTACACGATGCGCGAGGACTCGCGCGGCCGCCGCAGCGCGCAGAGCGCGATGTACCGCATCAGCGAAGCCTTCGTGCGCTGGATCGCGCCGATCCTCAGCTTCACTGCTGACGAAATGTGGCAGCACCTGCCGGGCGAGCATGAAGACAACGTGCTGTTCGCGACGTGGTATGACGGGTTGGCGCCGTTGACCGCGAATGCGCCGTTGGACGATGCGGTGTCGAAGGGCGCGGCGTCTAACGACGTCGCGCTTGATGGCGAACGCTTCGACCGCCTGCTTGCGCTGCGCGAACAGGTCGCGAAGACGCTGGAGCCGATGCGCGCCAGCGGCGAAATCGGTGCGGCGCTGGATGCCGAAATCACCGTCCAATGCGGTGCGGAAACGTTCGCATGGCTGTCGCCGCTCGCCGATGAACTGCGGTTCTACTTCATCAGCGGCGATGTGACGGTCGTTCAAGGCGAGAATGCGCAGACGTCCGTGATCGCGGCTGTCAGTGCCAAGCCGAAGTGCATCCGCTGCTGGCACCATCGCGAAGACGTCGGCGCGCATCTCGATCACCCCGAGATCTGCGGCCGCTGCGTCAGCAACGTCGACGGTCCGGGCGAAGAGCGTCATTGGTTTTGATTCCGTAGAGCGGCCTTCAGGCCGCTGACCCGAGCGGCGCAACGTCCAGCGGGCTGAAGCCCGCTCTACAAGAGCAGACTGTCGACATGACCCAAGCCCCCAAACCCAACGCCCTCATCTGGCTGCTGCTGTCTGCGGTGGTGATCGGCCTCGATCAGTGGTCCAAGCAGTGGGTACTGACCAGCCTGCCCGAGTTCCAGCCGGTGCTGGTGATCGAGGGCTACTGGAACTGGTACCGGACTTACAACCGCGGCGCCGCGTTCAGCTTCCTCGCCGATGCCGGCGGCTGGCAGAAATATTTCTTCGCCGTGCTGGCGCTGGGCATCAGCGGCCTGCTGACCTACTGGCTCTCGCGCACCGCACGCGGGCACTGGCGCGAGGCGCTGCCGTTCTCGCTGGTGATCGGCGGGGCGCTGGGCAATCTGATCGACCGGCTGCTGCACGGCCACGTGATCGATTTCATCCAGTGGCACTGGAAAGAGGTCTACTACTACCCGTCGTTCAACATCGCCGATTCGGCCATCGTCGGCGGCGCGATCGCGCTGGTGGTGTTCGGGGTGTTCGGCGCACGCGGCAAGACACCGGCGGAAGGGGGATAATCCCGGCATGGAAATCATCCTCGCCAACCCCCGCGGATTCTGCGCCGGCGTCGACCGCGCCATCGAGATCGTCAAGCGCGCCATCGAGACCCTCGGCGCCCCCATCTACGTCCGTCACGAGGTGGTCCACAACCGTTTCGTGGTCGAAGACCTGCGCCAACGCGGCGCGGTGTTCGTGGAAGAACTGGATGAAGTGCCGGACAACGCCACCGTCATCTTCAGTGCCCACGGCGTCTCGCAGGCGGTGCGCGCCGAGGCCACCCGCCGCGGCCTGAAGGTATTCGACGCGACCTGCCCGCTGGTGACCAAGGTCCATCTGGAAGTGGCCCGCCACTGCCGTGCCGGTCGCGATGTGGTGCTGATCGGCCACGCCGGCCATCCCGAGGTCGAAGGCACCATGGGCCAGTGGCTCTCCGAAGCCGGCACCGGCCGCATCTATCTGGTCGAGGACATCGACGACGTGTCGCGGCTGGAGGTCGCCCAGCCCGCCAATCTGGCCTACACCACCCAGACCACGCTGTCGGTGGACGACACCCGCGGCATCATCCAGGCCCTGCGCGAGCGCTATCCCGACATGCAGGGCCCGCGCAACGACGATATCTGCTACGCCACCCAGAACCGCCAGGATGCCGTGCGCGAGCTGTCCGAGCAGTGCGACCTGCTGCTGGTGGTGGGGTCGCCGAACAGCTCCAACTCCAACCGCCTGCGCGAACTGGCCGAACGGGAAGGGGTGGAGGCCTATCTGATCGACGGCGCCGACGAGATCGAGCCGCGCTGGGTCGAAGGCCGCCGCCACATCGGCGTCACCGCCGGTGCCTCGGCGCCCGACGTGCTGGTGCGCGGCGTGATCGCCCGCCTGCGCGAACTGGGCGCCGGCGAGCTGCGCGAACTGGACGGCAAGCCCGAGGACATGATCTTCGCGCTGCCCAAGGAACTGCGCCTGCACCTGGTCGATTGACGGATCGATTGACCGCCACCCCCGCGAAACCTAGAATTCACCTCCCGCCCGGACCGATGGCCCGGACGGAAGCTCCAAACGCCGGAATAGCTCAGTTGGTAGAGCGGCGCATTCGTAATGCGTAGGTCGTAGGTTCGATTCCTATTTCCGGCACCACGCCATGCCAGGTAGCACTGCGGTAACGACGACGATCTAACGAGTCGTCATGAGGGGAGGCCTTGAAGCGCGGGGTTTTCTCTGTTTGGCGCAAGGCATATGCAAAAGCCCCGGACTCCGGGGTTTTTGTTTTGGCGATTGCCAAGCATTACGCCATCCGCGGCGCCTTCGGTACCGGATCCTCCGGCCCCGTCATCGACTGCGTTTGAGCCGGCGGTTTCAGACTCTGCTCAAGCGTTTGTTGCTGGTTGATCGCCGCGACGTTCTCGCTGCTGCGCACCAGATTCTGTCCAGCCAACTGACCAACGTCCCCCACGGCAGTCTTTGCCCAAGGCGCTTCCAGATCTTTCGTGTCGGTCATGCCGACCTTGGTGCCGTCGGGCGTGAAATTCGCGTTGCCGATCGTACCCAAACCTCGCGCACGCGCCTGCTCGGTCAGACCACCGGCGAGCTGTCGACTGACCTCATCGGGCTCGCGGCCCAGTTGCGCATCGCGCTCGTTCACTGTGCGGAGCAAGGTCGCGAACATCGCGTGATTTTCGTGCGATGGGTTGTCGAGCAGCGTAGCGCCGTGTCGTTGATGCGGGCGA
Organism: Lysobacteraceae bacterium; assembly: GCA_046590925.1. Lineage (GTDB taxonomy): Bacteria > Pseudomonadota > Gammaproteobacteria > Xanthomonadales > Xanthomonadaceae > Lysobacter_I. The sequence continues at coordinate 4,977 of JBKJTC010000045.1, forward strand.
TTCGGGTCGTGCGGATGATCCGGCCCGTCTCGTTCGGGGGCGCCGGGACGCTCTACAGGGCCGGGTACGCGCGGAGGAACGGGACGCAATTGCGGCGCACCGCCTTCGATGGGATCACGACGCAGTGCTGGCTCGCGGAGATCTTCGCGACCACGTTCTCGAATCTGCGTATGGTCGGCATGCCCGTTCCATTGCGGTTCTCGGCCAGTACGCGCAGGGTCGGAAGGCGGACGCAGGCCGAATCGCGGGTCGCCGGGAGCAAGCGCTTCGGCAGGCCCAGCCTGCAATCCCTCAACAATTCGATTCCCGAGAAACCCTGGCTCGGGCTGCGGGATCCCCGCCCCGCCGATCTGTGCGCGCTGATTGATGTGCGTGGCCTGCTGCCACGTCGCGAGATCGATATCGCCGGTTTGCAGCAAACCGTGATCCTGCTGGAACGCGATGACTGCGCCTTGGATTTCCGGGCGATAGATGCCGTTGGGCTCAATCGGACCACCACCTGCAGCACGATAACCATCCGCCGCAAGGGCTGTTTGCACGTCGCGAACCCGGTCGCTTGTTTCCCCAAGTCTGGCTACGTTGTCGTCAAGCACAGGCAAGGGCTCGACACCGTCTCGAAGCGTAGCCTGAACAGGAAGGCGGCCGCTGGTCAGGTCTTGAATGTAGTTTTCATATTGCTGGAAATATCGGGTATCCATTTCGAGATGGGCATGAATCCCTTCACCTTGTGGTAAATCGAGACCAACATTCCCCTGTGTCCCTATAGATCAGGCCCATAAATACTCTTAACTTTCTGTGCGATCTGGTGTTCAATGACGCATGGATAACGAAGACGCCCGCCGGCTCAGTCCGGCAGAACAACACGAGCGCCGCCGC
>JBKJTC010000120.1:0-27814 GCA_046590925.1 Lysobacteraceae bacterium
CAACCAGCATTGCTTCCTACACCCAAGATGCAGGTTTTATACCCTGTCGGATCGGTCCCCGACAACGGATTATTGAGGATGTAACTATAAGGATTCAACGACTGCGAGTTCAACGGAAACTGGATGAACGGATCAACCCCCATGAACCGCCCGACGTTGTAATCGTACATGCGGCCGTTCATGTGGATCAGCTCCAGCTCGTTCAGGTGCTCGTGCTGGGTGAAGCCCTTCGGCGTGACCGCCGTGCTCGCGATCTTCGCCGGGCTCAGATCATTCCACGTCCCTGAGCGCGGCTTACCGAACGCATCGTACCCACGGGTTTCCGTCACCGCGCCGCTGCTGTTCGCCACCGCATCCACGCTGCCGAGCCGGTCCTTCAACAGGTACTCGACCTTTCTGGTCACGCCCGTTCTGCTGATCACAGCGTAGTCGCCGATGTAGACCTTGGTCTCGCCGGTGTCGGTGCGGTGTTCGTAGCCCGGCAGGTACACCCGCGCGCCATCGCTGCCCCAGCTTCGGGTGCGCATACCATCCGTGCCATAGCGGAAGTCGTCCCGCAGCGCGCCGCGCTGCGCCACTACCGGCAGGTTCTGGTGGTCGTATTTCAGGCTCAGGCCCGCGTTGTCCCCAGTCAGGTTGCCGTTGGTGTCGTAGCAATAGGTTCTTGTGCCGCCGGCCACCAGTGCCACGGATTTGACCGCGTTCGCGCCGCCGCCGCATGACCCGCCGGTGTAGCCGTATGCATTCGCGGTGTTGCTGCTGAAGTCGCTCTTCTTCGTCAGGTTGCCCACAGCGTCGAAGCCGTAGTTCACCGTGCCGCTGGCCGCGCCGCTGCGGATCGACTGCACCAGTCTGTGCAGTTGGTCGTAGCTGTAGTCCTCGCGGCTCGCGCCGCCGCCCAGGCTCTGGCGCTTGAGGTTGCCGAACACGTCGTAGCCGTAGCCCAACTGCCGCAGCGTGCCGCCGCCGTTGCTGTAGGTGAGCCCGGTCAGCTGGCCGGTCTGCACCTGGTACGTCGGCGTGAGCGTCACCCCATTGCCGAACACCTCCTGCATGGCCTGGCCGCGTGCGTTCACGTCGTTGGTACGCCGGTATTCCACGCCGCTCACCGGCTCCTTCTCGGCGATGGCGTCGCCGTAGCTGGAGTACAGCACTTGCACCGATTCGCCGTTGGGGTATTCCTGTCCCACCGGCCTGCCGTAATACGTGTCGTAGCGGATCCGCGTGCGATAGTTCTGCGTGCCGCTGGACAAAGCCTGCACGATGGCGCCCTGTACCGGCCGCGCCAGCGCATCGTAGGTCTGCGCCGTGCTGCGCTCCAGCGTGCCGTTGATCGTCCGCGCATCGTTCGCCGGGGCGCCCTTGGCGTTCGCAGGGTCGTAGTTCCAGCTGTCGTTCACCGTGTCCGCCACGTTGTCGCCGGTGACATCCACCGTCGCCGTGCGCGTGTTCGGACGGCCCAGCAGGTCGTACGTCAGCTGCGTAGTGATGCCGCGCGCGTCGGTTTGCGCCAGCACTTCGCCCAGGCCGTTGTACGCGAACCCCCAGCCGCCCTGGTTCGGGTCCGACACACTGGTGCGTTGGCCGATGCTGTTGTAGGCCGCCTTCGTCACGACGTTGTTCGCGTCCTCGATCGCAGCGACATTCCCGTTGGCTTCGTACCAGAACCGGGTGCGCCCGTTGAGCGCGTCTCGCGTCTCGACGTAGCGGCCCAGGCTGTCGGTGGTGCGGCTGAGGCTCAAGCAATTGCCCGTGCCGCTGTCCGCACTGCCGCACACCTGGATATTGGTCGTGCGCCCGGCGTAGGCGTACGTGGTCACCATGTCGCCGCGGCCGTCCTCGCCCTGCTTGGGCACGATCTTCTTCGTCATCCGGCCCAGAATGTCGTCGTACCAGAACGCCGTGCTCACGATCGCATCGCCGCCGCGGAACGGTTCGGTCTGCCAGTTCAGCGGACCGCGCGCGGTGTATTCCATCATCACGTGCGTCCACACCGCATCCTGCTGGCGCTGCGCCTGCATCCACACCCGGCCCTGCGCGTCGTAGCGCTGCACCTGCGTGGGGCTGCCGTCCTGCACGGTCGTCAGCTGGTACTGCTCGATCGGCCGCCAGCAGAAGCCCATCGTGCAGCGTTGCAGCGACATCTGCTGGTCCGGCGCCACGTACACCGCATCGGTCGCACCCCGGAACTTCTTGCGCACCGCAAACCCGTACGCGTCGTACTCGATCAGCGTGCGCAGGCCGTTGGCGTCGGTCACGCTGCTGGGCTGGCCGTCGCTGGCCCGCACCGTCGTAGTGGCGCTGTGGTTCAGCGCATTGACAACCGCCAGCGGGAAGTAGCCGTCCGCGGTGTAGCTGGTGCCGGTGCTGCACGTGCCGTTGGCGTCGCCGTCCGCGCTCACCGCCACGCCCGTAGGCAGGCCGTAGTTGTTCGAAGACGGGTACGTGTACGCGGTCACCCGCTGCTGCAGGGTCACGCCCGCCTGCACCGTCTCGGTCGACAGCGTGCGGTCGGGGTTCCAGATATAGCTGCTGCTCACGGTGCGCATCGGGTTGGCGGTGCCGGACGGCAGCGCGTGCTGCGCGGCATCCCAGCTCACTGACGTGGTCGCGGACTTCGCCGTCAGCTTGTCCAGCCACCAGTTCGCGGTGTCCACGGTGTAGGTGTTGCTCTCGCTCACGCACTGCCAGTCCAGCCGTGCGCGAGTGCCGCTGGCCGTGTCGCTGCCCAGGTCGCTGCTGTAGACGGTGCGTGCGCTCAGGTTGCCGTGGGCGTCGTAGCCTGAGGTCGAAGCCAGCGCCGCGGTACAGCCTGCGCTGCTCGCCGCCGACTCCTGCGTGTAGCCCAGCGTCGCCGGCGTGCCGCCGGCCGCGGCCGTGGTGGCGTCGTAGCTCCAGCTCTCCTTCACGTCGAGGAACGGGAAGTAGCGCGTCGGCGTGCCCAGCGCCGGCACGCAGGCGGCCGTGTTCGCGCGGTTGCTGCGGTCGCAGCGCCAGGTGTAGAGCTGCTTGCTGATCGGGCCGTCCTCGCCGGTACGCGAGATCGGATTGGTCACCACACGCTCGGGCTGGCTGGTGAGGGGGAATTTCTGGTGGAAGGTCGTCGTGGTGCGCAGCCCCGCGAGCAGATCCTCTTCGATGATCGTGCGAAAACCCTGGAAGCCGCGGCCCTGGGTGTTGTACATCGCCTCGCCGTAACCGTAACGCCAGGTGCGGAACCCGCCGATGCCGTCGCTCTGGATCATCGAATCCACCACCTGCATCGAGGAGGTGAAATAGATGTGGCGCTCGTCGATATAACGCTGCGACGCCACCATCGGCACCGTGTACAGCGGCGTCATCCCCGCCGTGCGCCCGGCCTCGCCCGCCAGCGGCGAATAGTTCCAGACCACCTGCTGGCCGAAGCCGTCGGTGACCATCTTCAGCATGTCCTGCGTCTGCGGGGTGATGCCATCGGGGTTCTTGGCGGCACCGGGGCCTTCGTTCTCGTTGATGAGAACTCTGCCGGTGAAGATCGGAAGACCGTTAGGCAGGGTGCGCGGCGAATCGGCTTCGCTGATCGCGGTGCCGTCGGCTCTTTCGACCGGAATGCCGAACTCGTCCCGCGAGCCGAATTCAGGCGATGTCCGGATCAACGTATCGGCGTGCCCGTCGCCATACAGATCGTCGAAAGAATCGTTCGCCGCGCCAGACAGGAGGTTGGTCGCAGCCGTGGAGATCATCGGCGTGCCGTCGGCCCCTTCAGTGATCCGCAGTTCGCTCATTTTGTAGGTGCTGAAATCGGGCCAGCCAATTGTGTGGGTGCCTACCGTCACCTCTCCGTGGAGTGTCGCCGGTTCCGGGTGTCCGTTTCCGTCCATATCGCTGATGACCCGCGTAATCACTGGCGGCAATTGCGCTGTCACCGGATTCTCGGGGCATACCCAGCGCTGCTGACAGGCCGGGCCGGTGCCATCGCCACCGGGACAGATGCCATTGTCGACAGGTTTGAAAACGCAGACATTCGCAGCGAACGCCGTCGGGAACAGCAGTTCGCTGCGGCCGTCGCCATCGGTATCGGCGGGCTGCAGATGTTGGGCCTGCCACGGCTGCCAGACTTCGGCGCACCGCGTGTTGCTCTCGCCCGACCCATTGCCGCAGCCGGCCAGCCCAACGCTGGTGTTGAGGTTGTAGGGCTGCCCGAGCACGCCACCCCGGTTATAGCGCAGCGTCCAATTCGCATGACTGCCTACGTATAGCCAATCGTCCAGTCCATCGCCGTTGACGTCCGTCCATAGCGAGAACAGGGCCGGGTTGGCCTCGATCGATGTACGCGGATGCGCGGACGGGAACACGGTGGCGAAGGATTTCTGCACCAGCGAATAGGTGCTGCCGGATTTGCTTCCGAACAGGATACGGTCGAGGCGATGGCCTTTGGCGCTACCGTCACCCCACTGGATTTCCGCGGTCTGGATCCAGATATCCATCAATCCATCGCCATCGAAGTCCCGCACTGATTGCACGCCTTCGGTGAACCAGATCACCGCATTGGCGAGATAACCGCTCAGGCAGTGATTGGCGATTTCGACGAATGTCGGCGGCGACGTCCCGTTCGGGGTGTTGCGATACACGTAGATCTTGTTGACGCAGCCGGTCGCCGGGTTGGCCTGCCGCCGACTGATCACGAAATCGGAACGACCATCGCCATCCATGTCGCCTACGTGCACCAGGCCATCGATTGTATTGGTACCGGCCATGCCGGTTACGGTAATCCCGGTATCGAGAATCGTGCCGAAAGCGGTCGCGAAGTTGGTGTCCGTGGGCGAACCGCTCCATGTGCGGACCACGATATGGTTGGTAGCGGTATCGCGGGCCAGGAAGTCGACTCGACCGTCCTGATTGAAGTCAGTCGCATGACCCAGATTGAAAATCGCATACAACGGCGGAATCGGCATCGACCAGCGGGTCGTGCGTTCCGGCGTCAGCGAAACGATGGTATTGGAGTCGACAAGGACCTCGGTGGCCCCATCGCCATCCATATCGCCTATCGGCCTGACGCTGCTATGTCCGATCCCGGCGAACTGGGGCATCAACGCCATTTGCTTGAGTGAACGCGCAATCGCGCCCTGCTGCCACGCGAACGCGGTCGGTGGCTTGCAGACCCAGTTGGCGCCGCCGTACGCGCAGTCGGCCACCGCCTGCAGCAGGCTGCGGCCGGTGGTGGTGCTCACGCCGCTGCCGTAGCTCAACACGTAGCTGCGCACCGGCGTGCTGTCGACGAAGGTGACGATCGAGGTGAGACGCTTGGTCTGCCGGGTCAGACCACCGGCGAGATAGGACGACGACCGATCGTTGGTACCGGCGCCGACCGGACGGTCTTCGTAGTTGAACGAGACGAGGCGGTTGCCGACCGCGTTCAGCGTGCCGGTGTAACGGATCGCGTTCACCAGCGTCTCGCCGTCGCCATAGCTGGTGTAGGCGTAATGCATGGCATTGCCCACACGATCTTCCGTGCGCGCCACCATCCAGGTCAGCGGCACGCTCACGCCGCCCGGCATTACCCGTGCGGACGAGGCGCCGGTGCCGGTGTTGCCGTAGTACGCGATCTCGCCCGATTTGCGCTCGACCTTGAAGTAGGTGGCGACCGATGTCAGGTCGCCGCCGAGCTGGGTCACGCGCGCGAACGATTCCATCTCGGTGCCGTAGGTCGTGCCCGATGCACCATAACCGCCGCTGGTGGCGACCAGACGCTGGCCGTCGAGGCACAGGCGATCGTTGGCATCGAGCTGGACCGCGCGGATCTGGCCGTCCTGCTCCAGCGTCTGCGGGCAACGGTGCAGCGACGACAGGCCCGACAGCGACCAGCCCATGCCGGCGATGCCGTTGCCGGCGCGGCTGCTGTAGTTCAGCGATACCGACGGCTGCATGCCGCGTCGCCCGGGTGGCACGGCGATGGGAATCTCGTAGCTCGCCGAACCGCCGGAAACCCCGGCCGAGCCCGCGAGCCGGCCGACGGTGGGATCGTGGGCCGGCAACTCTCCGGCCAGACTCACCGCGGCCTGATCGCCGATCAGATCGAAGGGAATCGGCGACGATTGCGCGTAACTGCTGGGAATGGCGCCTGGATGGCCCAGGCCCACCACGAAGGTGAGCAGCAGCATCGCGAACCCGACGCGCATCCTCGCACCGAAGCCATCGCCCACCGCCGTCATCGAATCACTGCGCCGTGCGGCGTCCCCCTGCCGACCCAGCATATGGAACCCCTGTCCTTTCTTTGGGCGGATCATAACTTGCCGCGATCTCATTTCTTGATATTGATCACGTTTTTTTCGAGACCCGAGCTGGTCGGATTCTGAAGTCGCGCTCGCGCGCGCCGACCACGAAAAAACCGCGCAGTTTGCACCACGCGGTTCATTGTCGAGCCTTCGGCCAGAACATCTGTCGAACTGTGGATCGGTCCGAAGCGCAGCCGCCGATGACTGCCGTGCAACCGATAGATCAGCAGATCTCGGCAGGCGTCCATTGCGGGATATTCCCGGCTGCCCAGACATTGGCGGCGTCGGTCAACAGGCTGGTCATGCTCCAGATGCCGTTGACGCTGGTAGTGCCTGCCCAGATGCCGTTGAGCGTCGTGATCAGCGCCGCGAAATCCGCCTGCAGTTTCAGGTTTTCCGTGCTGCTCGGGGCGAAGCTGGCGGTGCCGGCATAGACCAGATCGGCGGTGGTCAGGCCCAATGCCTGCACATTCAGGAAGCGGCCGAAATGACTGAACTGCGCCTGCGTCGCCGGATCGGATCCCGTGCCGGTGAGCTGATCGGCGGACGCGACCGTGAATTCGCTGGCGGTGAATGGCGCCGTTGGCGGCGGCGACTGCGACTGGCCTTCGCCCTGTTCGCAGATGACGTCGATCGCCGCGGAGAGATCCGCGAAACTCCCGATGGTCTGCGTGAACGATTGACCCGATGCGAAGACGCTCTGCTGGTTGGTCATCGTCCACGGCACTTCCGTGCCCGCAAGACGCGTCAACGCGCGCAGCGCCGCATACATCTGGCCGATGGATCGATAGGGCGGCGTCAGGCGCGCGGCTTCGAATTCGGTCGGAACCTCGATATCCAGCATCGTCGGCAATGCCTGCAGTATGTTGCCGATGGTCGCATTGAGGATGCCGCTGTCGCCGGTCGCCGGATCGGTGGGATCGAGGATCGGCGTGCCGTCCGGGAACGTCGGTACGCTGCCGTAGATCGGCGCTGTGTAATCGGGCGTGGTGCCCAGTGCGATGCACATGTTGGCCGCGAGTTGCAGGTGCAACATCTCTTCGGTGCAGACGCTCAGCACGGTTGCATAGGCGGCCTTGGACTTATCGGTCGCATTGGACGCGCCGGAAGGAATGATCGAAGCCAGCGCGCTGAGATAGAACGGGATGGTGTACAGCTCGACGGCGACGGCGACCTGCGCATGCGCCTGCGCAGCCGCGAGGGCGATCTTGGCATTGTTCGCCGCACGCGGCGCGGTCGCGAGGATGGTGGTGCTTGTGGACATCTGGTGAACTCCTTTCATGATGGACGACATTCCAGTGGATGACGGACTGGTGGATGACGCACTGATTGATAATCAGGGTCGATGGATGGAACGCGGATGGATCAGAAATCCGCGAAAGCGCGCATCCGCCCGGCGTCGTGCATGCAGGCTGTGTGCAGGAATCGAGCCCCCCTCGATCATGCCCCTTGAATGTGGCGATGCGTAGCCGCCGCAACGGCATCCTACGTGATCGAAACGACGTGCGTACAGCGAACGGAGTTTCCGCAGGTGCGCACTGAAGCGTAGTCGGCGAACGGGTCGCATTCGGGTCGTCTTCGGGTCGCATGCGGGTCGTTTTTCGCGAGCGAAGCGCATCCGCGCGACACCGGATGGAACAGATTCCATCGCCACTCTTTTTCCCGTACAGTGCCGCCACATCAGGATGCATCGCTGCCATAGTCTTCAGGGAGATAACCTGTGAAAACAGCCTGCACAGCGATCGCCACGCTGCTCGCACTGACCTCGGCCTGCACCCGTTACGACAGTGCGCTCGACCGGCACTCCATGCCTGCCGCCAGCGATGCGGGCCCGCGATGCGGCATCGCCGGCGTGGACGGAAAACGTCTGTGGACCGATGTGCCCGCGCAGGCGGATAACTGCGAAATGCAGCGCTTCGTCCTCAACAACTTCCTCTACCTGGCGCACGACGACAGCGACGGACACCCGCGTTTCATGTCGATGGCGCCGTGGTACGACGCGATCCCGCAGGACGGTTCGGCGCCGCGCTGGCGCGACGGCTTCAAGCCGCTGTCGACGCGCGCACTGCGCAAGACCTCGCGCGAAGGCCAGCCCGGCGACAGCTTCGAATTGATCGACAGCGCGCACCGCCGCGTCGGTTACGACGTCCGCGTCAACGATGTGTTCGTGAATTACCTCGCAACATCGCGCACCAATCGCGCCGACGTGTTGTCCGCGGCGGAAGCGGCATTCCAGCACGACCCGTCCAGCGGCGGCGTGTGGCTGCCGTCGGGTTCGGAAAAAACGCCCGGCGTGATCAGCATCAAGACATCATGGCGCTCGTATCCCGCAGGCAAACCCTGTCCCGCCGCGACGATGCACTGCGAGCGCGACGCGCGCGGCCACTGGTGGGGATTGATCGGTCTGCATCTGGTGCAGAAGACGCCGACGCTGGGCGAGATGGCCTGGGCAACCTTCGAGCATGTCGCGAACGCGCCCGACTGTTCGCCCGGCGGCAGCGCGCCGATCGCACCGGCGCCGGCCGACCCGCTGCGTCCCTGGAAAACACTGCCGGAATGGCATCTGTTCGACTGGACGAGTTATCGCGCGCAGGGTGGCGACGGCGCGCGCTGCGCGGTGCCGGATGGTGCGTACCAGTACACCGTCGCCACCGATGGGCAGACGCTGCAGAACCAGACCTGCGGCACGCCTTCGGCGACGCCGCTGTGCAACACCGATCCGCGTCGGACATCGATCAACGCCATTCCGGTCGGCGGCGACAGCAATGCGCGATTCCATCGCATCAACGTGTGCCGCACGGTGGCGCAGTCGCGCTGCAGCGGTTCAGGCGCGGAAGGCGAACAGGTCGCATGCCTCAATCGGGCATTGGCGGACGACTTTCCCGCAGCGCTCGCCGATAAATGGCGGTATTACGCGTTGATCGGTTCCGTGTACATGGCCGGCCACGCGCCCGGCGTGGGCTGTTTCCGCTACGACGACGGTCCGATGCTGACCACGCAACCGCCGCGTTCGCGTTTCCCCAGCACCTGCGCCGGCTCCACCACTGCGCCGCAGCGCGCACGCGCCGGCGATCTGCGCCTGGCCAATACCTCGATGGAAACCTGGATGCAGGACGGCACCTGTCTGGTGAGCACGCCCGGTTCGACGCCATTGATGGGACGCGACTGTTTCGCCTGCCACGCGCCCGCCACCAACGAACCCGGCTGGCCGTTCGGCATGGGCGACATGAGCTTCCTGTTCGACCGGATCCCGGTCAGCGGCACGACGCAGTGATCACGCCATGACATCGACCCCGCACTGTCTACTGACGATCTCCGACGATCGCTTCGTCGCCGGCACGGAAATGCTGATCTTCAGTTTCCTGCGCAACAATCCGTGGTTCGGCGGGCGTGTCCTCGTGCTTTGCAATCGATCCCTGGGCGACGCGTCGCGGGCACGGCTTGCTGCGCTGGGTCCGGTGGAATTCATCAGCCCCGGAGCCGACCTGGAACAGCGCGTCGCCGCGCTCGCCACCGCCATTCCGGAACTTCGCGCCGCCGGCCCGCGCTTCGCGTCGCTGGAGGCATTCGGACTGGACGACTTCGAACGCGTCGTCTACATCGACAGCGACGCGTTCGTCACCGGCGATCTGTCGGCGCTGTTCCTCGATGCGCATCCGCTGCTGGCCTGCGCCGACGGCAGCCACTACGACGAACTGCTCGGCGATGCCGATGCTGCGCGCATCGCCAACCAGCGTCGCTACGGCGCCGCACTTCGCCATTGCTTCAACACCGGCGTGCTGTCGATCGGACCGGAGATGCTGGACCGATCGTTACGCGGCCGTCTGGTCGCGGACATCGATCCGGCGACGTGGGCGGATGTGGAAACGCTCGGGTGGACCGATCAGCTGATCCTCAACCGGCGCTTCGCCGGGCGCGCGATGTTGCTCGATGGCCGCTACAACTACATGCCCGTGCTGGAAGCGAAGATCCGCCGGGCGTATCGCCTGCATTTCCACGATGCGCGCATCGTGCACATGGCCGGACGCTACAAACCCTGGGAGCCGCGTCCGCCGGCGCTGTTCGAGCAGGCGCCCAGCCTCGCCAAGTTCTACGAGCTGTGGCAACAGTTGCAAGACCTCATGCCGCAAACCGCGTCCAGCGACGCGGCGGCCGCCGGCCTCGCCGTCGAAACGGCGCGGATGCAGGCCGTAATGCAACCGCGCACCGAACTGGAGTCCGCACCGTGAACAAACATGCGACGACCACACTGGCGACGACCGAGCACGCCTCAACCGAGCATGGCCTGATTCAATCCGCGGCGGCCGGAAGCGCGAACACACGACTCGATGTGGCCTGCGCGCGCATGCCGATCGATGTCGGCGATTTCCAGACCGCGGTGTTCGACGGTTTCGACGGCAAAGAGCACGTGGCGCTGTACATGGGCGAGTTGCATGAGGGCCCGCCGCTGCTGGTCCGTCTGCATTCGGAGTGCTTCACCGGCGATGTGCTGGGCTCGCGTCGCTGCGACTGCGGCGAACAGTTGGCCGAATCGATGCGTCGCGTCGCCTCCGCCGGACGCGGCGTGATTCTATATCTGCGCCAGGAAGGCCGCGGCATCGGTCTTGCGGAGAAACTGCGCGCCTACAACCTGCAGGATCAGGGGCTGGACACCGTCGACGCCAACATCCGCCTCGGCCATCTGCCCGATGCCCGCGACTACGGCGTCGCGGCGCAGATCCTGCGCGCGCTGGGCATCGATACGGTGCAACTGCTCACCAACAATCCGACCAAGGTCGCCGGCCTCAGCGGCTACGGCATCAAGGTCGCCGCGCGCGTGCCGCTGGTGATTCCGCCGCGGCCGCAGAACCGCGATTATCTGCACACCAAGGCCGAGCGCATGGGGCATCTGCTGGACGCGCCGGTCGGCGATGACATCGACGCTCGACCACCGGCGATGGAGGCGCTGTTCGACCTCCTCGAACACACCCGAACGCAGCCGATGACCGCGCGCCCGTTCGTGACCCTGAGCTACGCGCAGAGCCTGGACGGCTGCGCGGCCGGCGTCGAGGACAGGCCGCTGGCGATCAGCGGCGGCGCCGCGCGATGTTTCACCCATCGGCTGCGCGCCGCGCACGACGGCATCCTGGTCGGCATCGGCACCGTGCTGTCGGACGATCCCAGCCTCACCGTCCGCGAGGCCGAAGGCCATCATCCGCAGCCGATCGTCGTCGACAGCCGCCTGCGTTTTCCGATCGACGCCAAGCTGTTGTCGCATCCGGACCGCAAAGTGTGGATCGCCACGACCCATCGCGCCGATCCGCAACGCGTGCAGCGACTGGAAGCGCTGGGCGCCGAAGTGCTGATCGTGCCCGCCGATGCCGCCGATCGCGTGGATCTTTCCGCGTTGATGGCGCAACTGCGCCAACGCGGCGTGCGCAATCTGATGATCGAAGGCGGCGGACGCATCCTCACCCAGATCGTCAATCGACAATTGTTCGACCTGCTTGTGCTGACGGTGGCGCCGCTGATGGTGGGCGGCGTACCCGCGTTCGCGCCGCGCCAGGGTCTGCTGCGGCATCAGCACACGCGCATCGCGCAGCCGCAGTACCTGCCGGTCGGCGAAGATCTTGTCGTGTGGGGACGGCCGCAACGCACGGACAGCGGCGCGGGAGCAGCCCTATGACCGCTTCGCCCACTTTCGTGTATGGCGTGCTGGACGTGCGCGACCGCCTGCGCGACGCGACGCTGGGCGAGCGCTGCCGCGAACTCACGTTCGCGTGGTCGCGCTGGTCGTACGCTGGATCGATGGTCGAACACAGCGACCCCGACCAACTGCTCGCACTCGCCGCGGAGTGCGGCGTGCGCTATTGCCTGGTGCAGGCCTGCGGCCATCTGGTGATCGAAACCCTGCGGCCGAAGGGCGCCGCGGCGCCCGAACTGGTCGAACTGCTGATCGCAGCGCTGGGCGACGACAGCTGGCTGGTCGGTCGAAAGGTGTCTGCGAATACCATCCACGACGCGTGCTGGCTTGTCGATCTGCAACGTTGGCAGGCGCGCGGACGCCCGCATCTGCAACGCGATGCGCAGCAGCCGTGGCTGTCGCTGGCGACGGGCGACGGCATCGCCGACAGCCCGCCGCAGGCATTGCTGCGCGGACGCGATCTGGAACCGCAGCGCGACGCGCACGCGCACGCGCTGTCGCAGTCGCCCGCGCAGGTCGATACCACACAGTTGCAGCCGCCGCTGGCCGAATTCGTGGCATCGCTGGCGCACACGCTCGACCAGTGCCAACGCGGCGTGTTCATCTGGAATCTCGAACCTTACGATGACATTCTTGTCGAGGGCATCCATGCCGAAAACACCCAACCGCTGCGCTCGCTGTACTGCGTCGCCGCCGGCTTCAAGCCCAATGCGATCCTGCGCAGCCACGGTTACACGGCCGACACCGAAGTCGTGTTCTTCGATTACAGCGGAGAAGCGCTGGCGTTCCGTCGGCTGTTGATCGAGCACTGGGATGGTTACGACCTGCCGTCGTTCCTGCTGCCGCGCTTGAATCCCGCCGAAACCCACTACTGGCTGCGTTCGACCGCGCGCGGGCAGATGCCGGAGCGCGAGGAACTGGTTGGTGAGTTCGACCAACTGTGGGCGCGCGAGCTCCAGGACTGGGGCGGCGCCGATGCCTTCGCCGAACAGTGGAACGCCACGCGGCGGTTGCGCCACCGTTTCGTGGAGGTCGATCTGTTGCAGGCGCCGGAGATCGCGCTGGGTACGCCGCCGGACGGCCCGGCATTGGTGTGGTGGAGCAACGCATTCTCGTCGGTGCATGCGCTGTGGCATCTGCGCCATGCCGAACGCTTGCATGCGTTCTCGCGCTGGATCGACGTCATCGCCGAACGCTGCCCGCAGGCCTGGCTGCTCGGCGCCGACGCGAACAACTGCCCGGTCGGCGGCATCCAGGCGGCCGCTTACGCCAGTCTGCTGTCGGCGTGGCAGGGCGGGATGCATGAACCCCTGCCCGGCAGCGCCACGGCGACGATCCGTTTTTGAAGAGCCGGGCTTTTGAAGTGCCGGGTTTTTGAAGTGCCGGCTTCCGGCTCTACAGCACAGGTGACGCATGACGACCATCGAAACTCTCGCAGCTTCGCCCGCATCCGCCGATGCGTCGGCGATGTCGGCGGCACACACGCGCGCTGCGCAAGCCGCCGCGCCGGCATTCGATTTCCGCCGTCATCGCGGACCTGTCACCACCGCCGCGTGGGTGCCGGGCACGCGACAGATCGTCACCTCGGCCTACGACGGCGCGGTGGCGCGCTTCGATCTGGACACCGGCACGGTGACCCTGCTCGGCCATCACGATCATCTGGTCAACCGGATCGTGGTCTGCGCTGACGGTCTGCGCGCAGCATCGGTCTCATCCGACTACAGCATCATCGTCTGGGATCTGCGCAGCGGCACGCGACTGCAACGACTGCTCGGCCACAGCGACGACGTCGAGGATTTCTGCTTCATCGGCGAACGCCGCGGCGCGTCGGTATCGCGCGACCGGCGCATCCTGCTGTGGGATCTCGACACCGGCGCCATCGCGCGCTGCATCGAAGGCCACGAGCGCGACGTGCTCAGCATCTGCGCCGACGACCGGCATCTGTACACCTCGGGCGACGACAAGACCCTGCGCGTCTGGGACATCGACAGCGGCGAGCCGCTGCGGATGTGGGGGCCGTTCGACACCGAAACCGATACCTGCGCGATCGACACGCTCCATGGCCGCGTGGTGCTGGGCTGCGACGACGGCTGCATCCGCGTGTTTTCGATCCTCGGCGGCGACATCATCGCGACGATTCCAGCGCACCGCTCCGGCATCAAGAAGGTGGCGTGTTCGCCGCGCGACGGTGCGATCCTCAGCGCCGCCTACGATCAGGCGATACACGTCTGGGACGGCGACGATTTCAGCCATCGACTCAGTCTCGAAGCGCGCGCGCGGCAGTGGGAGCGCTCCTTCAACTGGTCGCCCGACGGGCTGCACATCGTGGCCGGCACTTTCGACGGCACGGTGCTGGTCTGGGAGGCGCAGGACGGACGTTTCCTGACCGAACTCGGCGCTAGCGACGACAACGCAGACGACGCGATCGGCAACGATTGTTTCAACGATATCGCCAGCGCCGGCAACGGCGACATGGCAGTGGTCAACGATGCCGGGCATGTGCGCGTGGGCCATCTGACCGACACCGATGCGCGCTGGCTCACCCGCGCCGCGCCGAGTACCGGCCGGATGCTGATGAATGCGGTCGCCGTGGTGGAGAACGGGCAGCGCATCGTCGGCGGCGCGCACGACCAGCATCTGCATGTATTCACACGCACCGGCGACGGCCTGCACGCCGACAGCGCCACCCATCTGGGCGAAGGTCCGATCAACTGCATCCGCGCCAGCACGCAGCCGGGCTGGGAAGACGCGCTGTTCGTCGCCTGCTATTCAGGCGCGGTCGTGCGTACCGATCGCGATGGCCAGGTGCAGGACCGCTTCACGCATCACGACAACGCGGTGAAGGCGCTGCGCCTGCATCCGTCGCGCCCGGTCGGCGTGAGCTGCAGCGCCGACGGCGTGCTGACGTCGTGGCGCTTTTCCGGCGAGCTGCTGCACCGCTTCGCCGGCCACACCGCGATCATCGACGACATCGATCTCGACCCCAGCGGCGAATACCTCGCCAGTACCGGCCGCGATTTCCATCTGCTGATCTATCGGCTGGACGACGGCGTGCTGCTGCAGGCCTTCGATCTGGGCCGGCGCTCGCCCAAGGCGGTGTGCTTCGTCGATCGCGAGACCGTCGTGGTCACTAACTACTGGGGCGAGCTGCTGCGCGTCGACCTGACCACGGGCGCGATCCTGCGCCGGCAGATCGCGGCCAACGGCATCAGCGCCATCGCCCGCGTGCTCGCCGCCTCGCCCGGAAGCAGCGACCGCCTGCTGGCCTCGTCCTACGACGGCAGCAACTATCTTGTGCGCAGCCGCGATCTGCAGGTGATCAACCGCCTGCAGGCCATGCAGCAGCGGCCGGAGCCGGTCCGTGACTGAAGCGGTGCGGCGCTTCGTGATCCTGTCGGCGCGGCGCAGCGGCAGCAATCTGCTGTGTACGCTGATCGACAGTCATCCGGACGCGCTGTGTCACCACGAACTGTTCAACCCGCGCGGCATCTTTACCGCGCTGGATCTGCGCGACACTGCGACGCCACTGCACGATATCGCTGCGCGCGAACGCGATCCCATCGCGTATCTGTCGCAGGTCTGGCGATACGCGCGCGGCCATGCCTGCGTCGGTTTCAAGATGACGCCTGAGCAGCATCCTGAGATTCTGCAGGCGGTGCTGGAAGACAGCGGCATCGCCAAAATCGTGCTGCGCCGGAACAATCCGCTGCGCGCGCTGGTCTCCGAGCGCATCGCGGACATCACCGGTCGCTGGGAAGCGTATGCCGGCGATGCCGGCGGGCAGGACATCAATCCAGCCGCGCAGCCGCGTGTTCATGTCGAGCGAGATGAACTGGATCGGCATGTGCGACAGGTGCAAGCCTTCTACGACGGCCTGACCGGCACGATGCAGCGCAGCGACCAGCGTTGGCTCGAGCTGCGCTACGAATCGCTGTTCGATGCCGACGAACAGCATCGGCTCTGCGACTTCCTCGGCCTGTCGCCGCGCCCGCTGCAGGCGCGCAGCATCCGCCAGAACCCGGAACCGCTGGAACGACTGCTCGACAACGCCGACGCGCTGCGCCGGTCGCTGGCGTCCACGCCGCTGGCCCGCCTGCTCGATTGATGCCTTCACGACTGATCCATTCACGACCGACCCCTTGACGACTGATCCTGTAACGATTGATCCCGACCGAGACCGACGATGCGCGTGCTTTTCCATCCCGAATTCCCGACCATGGACGGCTACACGCTGGTCGCGATGTTGCATGAACTCGACTATCAGGGCGTGAGCGACATCGACGCCGAATACGACATCGCGGTCGCATGGGCCGACCGCACGTGGATGGATCCGGATCCGGCGCTGGAGACGCTCGCCGAACGCATGCCGGTCTGGAACATCGACTGTCGCGACATCAGTAAGCGCCGCGTCGATGAAGCGATGCGCGCGGTGTTCGGCTACGGCGCCGAGGTCGATCCGCGCACCTGGCACGGCACCTGCGCGGTGAAGACCGACGAGAACGCGAGGGGCCGCGGCGGCGTAGTCACGACGCCGATCAGCGACCCTGACCCGCGCATGGTCTACCAGCGCCTGATCGAATGCCGCGAGCACGGCCGCACCGTGAATTATCGGGTGCCGGTGATCGCCGGCACGCTGCCGCTGTGCTACGTCCTGGAGCGGGCGCCGATCGTCGAACACCTGAAGACCGACGCCACCGCCTGCCGCCTGGTGGACACCGACGACCTGTTCAGCGCAGTGGAACAGCAGCGGATCCTCGCTTTCTGCCGCGGGATGCATCTGGATTTCGGCGAACTCGACGTGCTGCGCGACGACGACGACGGTCGCATCTACATCATCGACGCGAACAAGACCCCCGCCGGCATGGGCATCGCCTATCGCCACCGCTGGACGCCGGCCCAGCGCCGCACCGCGCTACAGCGCCTGTCGGCCGCATTCGCGCAGGCGGTCGCCGACGGCCGGCCGCGGCGTTTGGCGAACGAAGTCTCGTAGCCCGGCCCTGTGGGAGCGACGCAAGTCGCGACGGATTCCGGAAGACACTGCCTGTGCCTGTCGCGACTTCCGTCGCTCCCACAAACGCGGTCGCTCCTGCAAAAGCCGCAGTTCGCACGAACCTGTCGCTTCCACAACGCTGTCGCTCACCCCGTGCGCCGGCTTCGCTATAGTCGCGGTCATGCGAACCCCACTTCTCTCCACCATCATCGGCCTGCTCGCCGCCGGCTTGTCCGCCGCCTGCCACGCCCAGAACGACACCGCCACCCTCGTTCAGATCCGTGCCGCGCTGGACGCCGCCGAGCGCGGCACCGAGCCCGACAATCCTCTGTCCGCCGGTCACGCGCTGGCCGGCTGGGTCGAATACGCCGGCCTGCGCAAGCGCATCGACACCCTGCCGCCGGCCAGCGGCCAGGCGTTCCTGAATCGCTATCGCGGCCAGGCTGCGGCCGACACCTTCCGCGACCAGTGGCTGGCGGCGCTGGCCAAGCGCGAAGACTGGCCGGCGTTCCGCGCCGCGTGGTCGGATTCGGTGAAAAGCACCGCGCTGCGCTGCGCCGAGCTCAACGCCCGTCAGGCGCTGGGCGACACCGACGGCGACTGGACCACCGACGCCCAGGCGCTATGGCGCGGCACCGGCAAATCGCTGCCGGGCGACTGCGATGCGCCGATGGCCATTCTCGCGGCCAGGGGCGGGTTGCCGCCCGCCCTGCGCTGGGAGCGGATCGAGAAGGCCGCCGCCGAATGGCAGCCCGGGGTGATGCGCTCCGCCGCGCGCGGGTTGCCGGCCGAGGAGTTCGCGCTGGCCAACGACTACGCCGCCTTCGTCGAATCCCCGCACGACCGCGCCCTGAACTGGCCGAAGACCCCGCGCAGCCGCCTGATCGCCTCACACGGGCTCGCCCGCCAAGCCAAGGCGCTGCCGATGGCGGCCGAAACCCGCATGCCGAAGTTCGCCGAAGCGCTGGGCATGAATGACGTCGAGCGCGGCCGCGCGCTGTACCAGGCCGCGCTGTGGACCGTGGCCTCGTACGAACCCGAATCCGCGCGACGCCTGAACGCGGTGCCCGATGTCGCCTACGACGAGAAGCTGCACGAATGGCGGGTACGCGAGGCGCTGGCGCGTTCCGACTGGAAGGCCGCGCTGGCCGGCATCCGCAAGATGGGCGACAAGCAACGCCGCGATTCGCGCTGGCGCTATTTCGAGGCGCGCCTGCTCGAGATGAGCGGCGACAAGGCCAATGCCGCGATTCTCTACCGCGACGCTGCCAACAAGCCCGAGTTCCACGGCTTCCTCGCCGCCGACCGCATCGGTTCGCCGTACGCCCTGTGCCCGTGGACGCTGAAGACCGATGCCGCCGCGAAGACCGCGGTCGCGCGCGATCCGGCGATGGCGCGCGCGATGCTGCTGTATCGCATCGAGCGCGGCGCCTGGGCCGAACGCGAGTGGAACGACGCGCTGTCGCGCTTCACGCCGGAACAGCGCCGCATCGCGGTGGATATCGCCCAGGACAACGGCTGGTTCGACCGCGGCGTGTTCGGTCTGCTCAACGTCGGCGGCAAGTCGTATCCGGAAGAATCACGGCTCTACGAACTGCGCTTCCCGCTGCATCACGACACCATCATCCGTCGCGAAGCCGCGAAGCACCGCATCGACCCGACCTGGGTCGCGGCCGAGATCCGCGCCGAGAGTGTGTTCAATCCCAAGGCGCGCTCGCAGGCCGACGCGCGCGGTTTGATGCAGGTGCTGCCCAGCACCGGCGCAGGTATCGCCAAACGTCTGGGCCTGCCGTGGCGCGGTGGCGAAAGCCTGTACGAGCCCGAGTTCAACATCCAGCTCGGCACCGCCTATCTGCGTGAAATGGAAGACAAATACGGCATGACCTATGTCGCCATCGCCGCCTACAACGCCGGCCCGGCGCCGGTGGCGCGCTGGCAGTCGCAGCGTCCGGGCATGGACGCGGATGTCTGGATCGAAACCATCAGCTATAAAGAGACCCGCGATTACGTCGCGCGCATCCTCGCCTTCAGCGTGATCTACGACTGGCGCCTCAACCGCAGCGCGATGCCGATCACCGACCGCCTCGCCGGGCGCATCGTCGACACCCGCAAGACCTTCGTCTGCCCGACCCCGGAATTGCCGGCGCCGCCGACTGCGGCACCCGCCTCCGCGCGCAAGGCCCAGCGATGAACCGCAGCATCGTCGTGCTCGGCGGCAGCGGCTTCGTCGGCCGCGCGCTCGTCTCGCGGCTGCTCGCGCAGGGCGAACGCGTACGCGTGCTCTCGCGCAGTCTGGACACCCGTGCACGCATCCCCGCGGGCGCTGAGATCTTGGTGGGCGATGTGTTCGATGCGGCCTTCCTGCGCGACGCCTTCCGCGATGCCGATGTCGTGATCAATCTCGTCGGCATCCTCAACGAACGCGGCGACGACGGCAGCGGATTCCGCAAGGTCTATGTGGAACTCGCAGAAACCACGCTCGAGGCGATGAAGAACGCCGGCGTACGCCGACTGCTGCAGATGAGCGCGCTGCACGCCGGCGACGGCGAAAGCCATTATCTGAAGGCGCGCGGCGAAGCCGAAGCACGGGTGCGCGCGTCGGAAGTCGACTGGACGCTGTTGCGTCCGTCGGTGATCGCCGGCCCCGGCGACGGCCTGTTCTGCCGCTTCGCGCAATTGCTGCGGTTTTCGCCGGGACTGCCGCTGGGCGGCGCCGATGCGCGCTTCCAGCCGGTGTGGATCGGCGATGTCGTCGAAGCGTTCGTACGCGCACTCGAAGACGCTGCCACCATCGGCCGCAGTTACGACCTAGTCGGCCCCGAGGTGATGACGCTCGGCGACATCGTCAAACTCACCGCGAAAACCAAAGGCTGGACGCGCTTCGTGCTGCCGCTGCCGGCCGCGCTGGGCCGGGTGCAGGCGGAAGTCGGCGAACATCTGCCGGGCAAACCGATCAGCCGCGACAACTGGCGCTCGCTGCAGCGCGATTCGACCAGCGACGACAACGGCCTGCCGAAGCTCGGCATCGCGCCGACCGATGTGCGCGGGAAACTGCCGGAGATTCTCGGCACCGCTGCGTGATCGCTGCATAATGCAGCGCACTTCACCGAATCAAGACAACGAGGATATCGCCATGGGACTGCTCGACGGCCTGCTGGGCCACGCCGGCGAAAAGCCGCTGGACAAGATCGAAGAGGAATTCGCGCCGCTGCTCGCGCCGGGCGAAACCCTGCAACGCGCGTTCGCGCTGATCCGCGACCTGATCGTGTTCACCGATCGCCGCGTCATCCTGGTCAACAAGCAGGGCGTGACCGCGAAGAAGACCGAATACCGCAGCATTCCGTACCGCGCGATCACCATGTTCTCGCTGGAGACCGCCGGCCATTTCGATCTGGAAGCCGAGCTGCGGATCTGGCTGTCGGGGCAGGCCGCGCCGATCGAACTGCATCTCGGCCGCAATTCCGGCGCGCAGCAGATCATCGGCCTGCTCGCACAACACGCACCGAAATAACACCACTCGTGTAGAGCGGAGCAAAGCTCCGCTATGCCGCATCCGGAGAGGTGGTAGCAGAACTCCGCTGCACCGTGTCCGGAAAGGTGGCAGCGGAGCTTTGCTCCGCTCTACAGGGATACCTCACACATGCACACCTATCTCGTCGGCGGCGCGGTCCGCGACAAACTCCTCGGCCTGCCCTGCGGCGATCGCGACTACGTGGTGGTCGGCGAAACGCCGGAAGCGATGCTGGCCGCCGGTTTCAAGACCGTGGGCAAGGATTTCCCGGTATTCCTGCATCCGCGGACCGGCGAGGAATACGCGCTGGCGCGCACCGAGCGCAAATCCGGGCGCGGCTATCGCGGCTTCGTCGTCCACACCGAGCCGACGGTGACGCTGGAAGACGACCTGATCCGCCGCGATTTCACCATCAACGCGATCGCCGAAGCGGCCGACGGCACGCTGGTCGATCCGTACGGCGGCGCGCGCGATCTCGAAAACCGCGTGCTGCGTCACGTCGGCGAGGCCTTCGTCGAAGATCCGCTGCGGGTGCTGCGCGCGGCGCGCTTCATGGCCCGCTTCGCCGCGCACGGTTTCACGGTTGCGCCGGAAACGATGGCGCTGATGCGCGACATGACCGCTGCGGGCGAACTGGCCGACCTCACGCCCGAACGCGTCTGGCAGGAGCTGTCGCGCGCGCTGACGTACGCAACGCCCTCGGCGTTCCTGCGCACACTGCGCGACTGCGGCGCGCTGGCAGTGGTGCTTCCGGAAGTCGACGCGCTGTACGGCGTGCCGCAGCGCGCCGAATACCATCCCGAAATCGATACCGGCGTGCATACCGAAATGGTCTGCGACATGGCCGCGCGGCTCGCGCCGGGCGACGGCCTGGTCGGCTTCGCCGCGCTCACCCACGATCTGGGCAAAGCGCTGACGCCCAGCCAGGAACTGCCCCGGCACATCCTGCACGAAAAGCGCGGCCTCGATCCCGTGCAGGCGCTGTGCGCGCGTTTGAAGGTGCCGACGGCGCATCGCGACCTGGCGCTCTCCGCCTGCCGCGAACACCTCAACGTGCATCGGCTGTTCGAGAAGCGCAGCGGCAGCATCCACGATCTGTTCGCGCGCAACGACGGCTTCCGCCAGCCGCAGCGGATCGCGCTGCTCGCCACGGTCTGCGAAGCCGACAAGCGCGGCCGCGGCGGCATGCGCGAGTCCGATTATCCGCAGGCGGCGGAATTGCTGAAGTTGCACGCAGCGGCGCTGTCGGTGCGCGGCGCGGATGTGATGAAGGAAGGCCTGACAGGCCCGGCGCTGGGCGAAGCGCTGCGGCTGGCGCGGATCGATGCGATCCGCCGGGCGCGGAAACCTTCGGCATAGTCGCCGAAGCCCGCAACCTCTCTGTGGGAGCGACGCAAGTCGCGACGGCTTGCGAGCGTTCAACAGCCGAAGGCTGGTCAAGAACCTGCGGTTACCCGTCGCGACTTGCGTCGCTCCCACAGGGCTTTCGAACATCCGCCTCAGCGGTTGTCGAGCTTCAACAACAGATCCCGCCATGGCGTGAGCTTCGTGCCCAGGCCGGCGATCACGCCCAGCGTATTCGCCAGCGCGTCCGCGCGATCCATCATCCGGTACTCGGTCAGCGCGCCCTGCGCATATTCCAGACCGATCCCCATCAGCACCAGCGCCACGCCCACGCTGAGCAGCGAACGCCAGCGCGGATACAGCTGCACCGCACCGGCGGCCAGCGCGGCATAGGTGAGTAAGTGCTCGATCTTGTCGGTGCCGGAAGGCAATTGGCCGAGATCGGGCACCGGAATCAGCGACAGCACCACGACCAGCGCCACCGCGACGCACCACAGCGCGGACCACAGCAGCGGCCGGCGGAAGGGTTTCAGCGAACGGCCGATGCGCGGCGCACGCGTTCTGTCGTCGATGTTCACGGGCGGCGGTTCACAGACGGAAACTCAGGTCGCCGACCAGGAAGGCGTGGTCGAGGCTGGACTTGCGCGCGAATCCGATCGCCTGGAAGCGTTCGCCCATCTCGCCGGGCAGCGTCAGTTTCTTCGCCTGCTGGCGGAACGCGTAGCGCGCGACCTCATCCGCGCAACGGCTTTCGTGATCGCCGAGGCGCTGATCGAGACCATTGCCGATCAGGAAACTCGCCTGCGAACAATAGCCGGAGAAGTCCAGCCCTGCGCCGGCGCACGCTTCGGCCAGCGCAGTGAAATCGACCGACACGGTGACGTCCTGCAGGCCCACGCGGGCGAACACGTTGTCGGTCATGCGATGGCGATGGAACGCGCGCAGGGTGCCGTCCTCGCGGCGCGGATCGTAGTACTCGCGGCGCGGATAACCGTAGTCGATCAACAAGAGCGCGCCGGCATCGAGACCGCCGATCACCGCTTGCAGCCAGTACGGCAACTGCGGCAGCACTTCCGAGCGGTAGCCATCGCGGAACGGATGCTCGCACTGGCGTTCGACATGACGCACCGCGGCGTTCAGCAGCGCGTCCGCGGGCCGGTCCACGCGCACGAAGCCGCCCTGCGCATCGAGCGCTACATGTTCCTCGTAGATTTCGCCTTCAAGCACCGCGAAGCGCGAAGTCGGCAGCGCGTCGATCACTTCGTTCGCGAACACCACCCCGTTCCAGGGTTCGTCGATCGGGCTCTGCAGCCATTCCACCCGCGCGAAGGTCTCCGGCGACAGCCGCGTCTGCAGACGCTCGCGCTGGCGTTCGCGCAGATCGGCGCTGGGTTCGAGGATCGCGTAGCGCGCCGGCATCGCGCCGGTGTCCAGCAGGCGCCCGATCGCGGCTTCAGCGAATGCGCCGGTGCCGCCGCCGATCTCCATGAACACCGCATCGTCGCCGAGCGGTCGCAGCACCGGCGCCAGCGCATCGGCCACGCATTCGGCGAACAGCGGGCCGAGCTCCGGCGCAGTGA
The DNA here is from genome assembly GCA_046590925.1 of Lysobacteraceae bacterium. GTDB lineage: Bacteria > Pseudomonadota > Gammaproteobacteria > Xanthomonadales > Xanthomonadaceae > Lysobacter_I. The sequence goes on from JBKJTC010000120.1 coordinate 23,363, forward strand.
CGAAATCGCCGCCGGGGCCCAGCTTGGTGGCGCCTGCGCTGTAGTAGCCCAGCCCCGGCGCGTACAGCGCCAGCTCCATGAACCGCCAGAACGGAAGCGCGCCACCGTTGCCCGCGATCTGATCCTGGATCAGCGACGCCAGACGCTCGCTGTGCGCCCTGGCATCGGAGTCGGGATCGTCGTCATACTGCATGCGGCAGCTCTGGTGCGATGGGCGCACAGGATAGCGAATCCCGATGCCCGCGGCGCTTCGGCCGCAGCGCGACGATGGACGCCAGACGCCGGACTCAGTCGTCGCGCGTTTCCTTGCGGATTTCCCGGCGCGCGAACCACCACAGGTAAAAGCCGAGGCCGATCATGAAGGCGATACCGCCGAGGGTCATCCAGCCGACCGGCTTGGTGAACAGTTCGGAGAGGATGGGATGCATGGCGGTGCTCCAGTCTGGATTGGCGCGAGCTTGCGCCAGCGACGGGCCCGGGCTTTTGACTATGATCAAATGACTGCCGAATCGATCCTTGGACACCCCGAATGCCCTCACCCCGCCCCGTCGCCCTGGTCACCGGCGCTGCGCGTCGCCTCGGCGCCGCCATCGCCCGCCGCGTGCATGCGGCCGGCTACGACCTCGCCCTGCATTACCGCCATTCCGCGGTGGACATGGCCGCGCTGGTCGCGCAACTGGAGGCCGAGCGTCCCGGCAGCGTGCTGGCCCTGCAGGCCGATCTGGCCGAATACGACCGTCTGCCCGAACTGGTGGCGCACACGGTGGGCCGCTACGGCCGGCTGGATGCACTGGTGAACAACGCCTCGGCGTTTTCGCCGACGCCGCTGGGCACCATCACCCCGGCCGACTGGGACGCGCAGTTCCTGATCAATGCCCGCGCGCCGCTGATCCTCGCCCAGGCCGCCGCGCCGCATCTGAAGGCCGCGCGCGGCGCCATCGTCAATCTCGTCGACATCTACGCCGAGCGTCCGCTGCGCGACCACGTCGTGTACTGCATGAGCAAGGCCGCGCTGGTGGCGGCCACGCGCGCGCTGGCGCTGGAACTGGCGCCGGAGGTGCGGGTCAACGCGATCGCGCCCGGGGCGATCCTCTGGCCGGAGGAAGGCAAGGCCGAAGCCGCGAAGTCTGCCTTGCTGGCGCGCACGCCGCTGGCGCGCACCGGCAGCGAAGACGACATCGCCGACGCGGTGCTGTGGCTGCTGCAGGGCGCCGGCTACACCACCGGCCATGTATTGCCGGTGGAAGGCGGCCGGCTGCTGCAGAGTTAAGCCGGCCCATGCGGCCACGTAGATTCGCGGCCGCGGATTCTCAGGATTGAAGCGCGCTCACAGCCTGCTCAAAATCTATCGATCACGACTGGATATCCACCAGAATCATCCCGAGCATCCGCGCATCCGCTTTCGTAGAGCGGCCTTCAGGCCGCTGCTTCAAGCATCGCAGCACGTTTCAGCGGCCTGAAGGCCGCTCTACAAACATGATCGGCAGATTATGAACAGGCTCTCAGCGCTTGGGCGCGAACGCGGTGTCCAGCGACAGGCCGCGGAATTCGGCCGGAGTTTCGTGCGACACCGCATACCGGTACAGAGCGGCGGAGTAGATGCCGCTCAGCGCCGCCTGGGTCACGCCCAGCACCAGCACGCCGATCACGAAGACCACCGCCACGCCGATCGCCAGACCCACCGATGCCTGCCATGCGAGGAACGTCGCAGCGATGCCGACCAGCACGACGAGCGTGGTGATCAGGCCGAACGCGGCGCCGATACCGACGTTGCCGATGGCGTTCTCGCCCCAGGTCTTCTTCAGCAGCGCGACGCTTTCCTTCAGCGCGTCGATCGGGCCGATATCGCGGTTGACCAGCACCGGCACCACCAGGAAGGTCGCCAGCGTCCAGGCCATGCCCAGGCCGCTGCCGATCAGGCGCACGATGATGTTGTTGTCGCGGTTCTTCAGCGACTGCAGCAGCACGCCGACGGTCGCGGCGATCGCGGCATAGCCGAGGATCGCCGGCAGCCGGGCCTTCGCGGCGCGGATGCCGTCGGCGAAGGTCGGATCGCCGCCTTCCAGCCGGATCGTCGCCGCGGCGACCAGCGCGCTGTTGAAGAAGACGATCACGCTGTACTGGCAGAAATAGAACACGAATCCGATGACCGCACCGAAGACATTGAAGCCGTCGGCGAACAGTTTCAGCGCGAAGATCGGCAGCGCGAAGGTCGCCAGCACCAGCAGCGTGGCCAGCGAGGACAGGATCGGAAACAGCATCAGCTCCTTGTCGGCGCGCAGCACCGACGCGCTGGCCTTGACCAGCCCCCAACTACGCGAAAATTTCTCGAACATCGCCTGCGCCCTCCCCGGACAAGGTGTGTGGAGGCGCTATCGTGGAGCGGATGCACGCGCCAGACAAGCGCTGGAAGTCAGCTCCGGCAGGTGTGATCCGTCATCTTCCGGCGCTGGGATCGAAGACCGCCGCGAAAGGCATGTCGCGCTCGGACGAGCCGGCCCAGAGATCGCCGAGCGTCCGGCCGCTGCGCGGATCGACGAAGTCCGGTGCGATCTCCGCCAGCGGCATCAGCACGAACGCGTGCTTCAGTTCGTCGCGCGGCAGTTGCAAATGGTTGGGGCCATCCAGCACCAGGTCGTCGTAGAACACGATATCGATATCCAGCGTGCGGTCGCCGAAACGCGGCCCGCTGCGGTCGCGGCCGTGCGCGTCTTCCAATGCGTGCAACCAATCGTTGAGCGCGACCGGATCGAGATCACTGTCGATCGCCGCCCCCGCGTTGAGGAAATCCGGGCCGCTGAAACCGACCGCCGGGAAACGATAGACCGCCGACGCGGCGATCGAACCGAAACGTTCGCGCAACGCATTGAACGCGGACCGCAGATTCGCTTCCGGCTGCTGGTTGCTGCCGAGACTCAGGAACGCCTTGCCCATCGGATATTCCTCAGGCCCGGCTGCGTTCGATGATCACGCCCACCGCGCGCGCACCGCGCACCGCGCCGGGCTTGCTCAGCTTCAGGCGCACGTGCGACACCGCGAATTCAGCGAGGATGATCTCGGCGCAGCGTTCGGCCAACGTTTCGACCAGTCCGAACGACGATGCGGACACGTATTCGATCAGACGCTTGCTCACCGCTTTGTAGTTGAGGGTGTCGGCGATGTCGTCGCTCGCCGCGGGTTTGCGGTTGTCGAACGCCATTTCGATATCGAACAGCAGCGACTGGCGGATGCGGCGCTCCCAGTCGTAGATGCCGATCAGCGTCTCGATTTCGAGCGCTTCGATGAAGACCTTGTCCATGAGCCGGGCGCCGGGATCGGAGGGATGGGCATGTTAACCGCTCCATGTATTCCCGTAGAGCGGGCTTCAGCCCGCTGCTCCTGGCCCCACCCCAGCCCTCCCCCGCATGCGGGGGAGGGAGATTCGTGCGCAGCGCGAATGGGAGGGGGAGGCAGCGGGCTGAAGCCCGCTCTACATCCGATTCGTGGCTTAGCCGACCCGCGTGAGCGTCGCCATGTCCCAGCGCGGCACGACATGCACCGACGCATCGCTGCGTTGCCCGGCTTCGAGCCGCAGCGCGCCGGCGAAGGCGATCATCGCGCCGTTGTCGGTGCACAGCTCCGGGCGCGGGAAGCAGACCCGGCCGCCGCGCTTGGCCGCCATCGCCTGCAGTCGCGCGCGCAGGCGCTTGTTCGCGCCGACGCCGCCGGCGACCACCAGCACATCGCAGCCGGCAGCATGCAGCGCGCGTTCGCACTTGATCGCCAGGGTGTCGACCACCGCATCCTCGAAGCCGCGGGCGATGTCGGCCCGGGTCGTGTCGGTCTGGTCGCTGCCGCGCCAGGCCAGCAGCACCTGGGTCTTGAGCCCACTGAAACTGAAATCCAGCCCGGGCCGGTCGGTCATCGGCCGGGAAAACTTGAACTTGCCGGGTGTGCCGAGCTCGGCCAGCGCCGCCAACTGCGGGCCGCCCGGGTATGGCAGCCCCATGAGCTTGGCGGTCTTGTCGAAGGCCTCGCCCGCGGCATCGTCCAGGGTGTCGCCCAGCAGCCGGTAGCTGCCGATGGCGTCCACGGCCACCAGTTGGCTGTGGCCGCCGGAGACCAGCAAGGCCACGAATGGCGGTTGCGGCGGGTCGTCTTCCATCAGCGGCGCCAGCAGGTGACCTTCCATGTGGTGGACGCCGATCGCCGGCAGGTCCAGCGCCCAGGCCAGCGACCGCGCCACCCCGGCGCCGACCAGCAGCGCCCCCACCAGCCCGGGACCGGCGGTGTAGGCCACCCCGTCCAAGTCGCTGATCCGGATGTCGGCCTCGGCCAGGGTCTGGCGGATCAGCGGCAGCAGTTTGCGCACGTGATCGCGGCTGGCCAGCTCCGGCACCACCCCACCGTACTCGGCGTGGAGGGCGATCTGGCTGTAGACGGCATGCGCCAGCAGCCCCGCAGCGCCGGGCC
>JBKJTC010000271.1:0-22873 GCA_046590925.1 Lysobacteraceae bacterium
TGCCGCAGTGGCCCGTTGGGAGCCGTGCGCCGCTTGACTTGACCACCAGTCAAGCACTGCGCGACGCCCAATTCCCAACGGGCCACTGCGACACAACGCGAGGCATGGAGAGATCACGAACAGGCTCTCAACCCGAGTGCTTGCGGCCCACGCGCAAGCCGTCCAGCAGCACGAACAACGGCGGCCACAGCGCGGCGCCGATCAGCGGGGTCCACCAGTGCATCCAGCCGCGGATCGGATGGCCGAGCACGAAATGCGCGGCGGTGACGATGATCTGATCGTTCAACAGCAGGCCGCCGATGGCCAGCGCCTGCTGCACCATCGGATAGAAGCGCAGCTGCGGCCGGAAGCGCTGCAGGATGAACGTGATGACCGTGAGCCGCAGCGCCTGTTCACCGAGCACGCTGCCGAAGGCGACATCGGCGAGCAGACCGATGGAGAACGCCAGGCCCAGACCGACGCGTTCGTGGTCTTCCAGCAGCCAGTAGGCCAGCACCAGCGCCAACCAGTACGGGCGCAGCGGCTGCAGCATCGCCGGCAGCGGCAGCAGGCCGAGCAGCAGCGCGACGAACAGGCTCGCCGGAAACAGCCAGGGGCGGCGCGTGCGGCTCATCGAACGGGCGCCTGCGGCGACGCCGCTGTGGCAGCCAGGGGCGACGACGCGGCCTGCGCACCGGTCGGTGCTGGGTCTGCGGGTGCAGGCTGCGCGGGCGCCGCCGCGGACGGCGTGGGTCGCAGCAGCAGCACATCGCGGCCGCGATCCAGCCGCGCCGCCGGTTTGAGGTCGCCGACCAGGAAGGCGCGGCTCTCGTCGCGGCGCAGCGCGGTGATGGTGCCGACCGGGAAACCCGGCGGGAAGCGCCCGCCCAGCCCGGAGGTGACGATGCGGTCGCCGACCTTCACGTCGCTGGACGTCGGCACGTTGGCGAGTTCCAGGCGGTCGCCGCGACCGTAAGCGACCAGGCGGATGCCGTTGCGCGATACCGCCACCGGCACCGCATGGTCGGGGTCGGTCAACAGCAGCACGGTGGCGGTGGACGGGCGCACATCGATCACCTGACCGATCAGGCCGCCGGCATCGATCGCCGCCTGACCCATGCTCACGCCCTGATCGGCGCCGATATCCAGGATCACGCGCTGGCGGGTGGGATCGAGGGCGATGTCGAGGATCGGCGCCAGCTGTACGTCCAACCCGCCCTGCTCCACAGCGCCCAGCAGGCCACGCAGACGCGCGTTCTCGGCGGCCGCCGCCTGCAGCCGCGCGATACGCGCGCCGCTGATCAGCAGCGCATTGCGCAGGGTTTCGTTGTCCTTCGCCAGCCGCGCGCGGGTGGAGGCATCGTCGCGCACGGTGTCGCCGAGCTTCGCCGGCAGCCCGGCCAGACGCCAGAGCGGCTGCACCATCACTTCGATCTGCCCGCGGATCGCGGTCAGCCAGCCGCCGCGGTGATCCATCACCATCAGCGCGATCGCCAGCGACAGCGCGACCAGCAACCGCAAGGTGCCCGCGATCTCGTCGGAGCGTTGTGCGGAAGGGCCGGCGTAGGGAGGCACGTCAGGGAGTTCGGTGTGGGATTTCGAGAAAGAATCAGGAGGGCGAGCGCCCGGTCCGGGAACGGGCCGGCCCTTCTCCTCCCCTTGCGCATCGCGCAGGGGGAGGTCGGGAGGGGGTTCAAAGCAGAAAGCTTACCCCTCCCCAGCCCTCACCTTCGCCATGGCGAAAGGGAGGGAGTACAGCAGTCATTCCGGCGAGAAGAACTCGTTGCCGTGCATGTCGACCAGCTCCAGCGCACGACCGCCGCCGCGCGCGACGCAGGTCAGCGGGTCGTCGGCAACCTGCACGTGCAGGCCGGTTTCCTCGCTGATCAGCTTGTCGAGGTCGCGCAGCAGCGCGCCGCCGCCGGTGAGCACGATGCCGCGTTCGGCGACGTCGGCGCAGAGTTCCGGCGGGGTCTGTTCCAGCGCCAGCTTGACCGCGCCGGTGATGCCGCCCAGCGGCTCGCGCAGTGCGTCCAGAACCTCGTTGGAGTTGAGTTTGATCATCCGCGGCACGCCTTCGGCGAGGTTGCGGCCGGAGACTTCCATTTCCATGACCGTGGCCTGCGGATACGCGCAGCCGATCGTCAGCTTGATGCGCTCGGCGGTGGCTTCGCCGATCAGGGTGCCGTGGGCGCGGCGCACGTAATTGATGATGGATTCGTCGAAGCGGTCGCCGCCGATGCGCACCGACTGCGCGTAGACGATGCCGTTGAGCGCGATCACCGCGATTTCGGTGGTGCCGCCGCCGACGTCGATGACCATCGAGCCGCGCGCTTCGGCCACCGGCAGGCCGGCGCCGATTGCGGCGGCCATCGGCTCTTCGATCAGGAACACTTCACGCGCGCCGGCCTCTTCGGCCGACTCCTTGATCGCGCGCTTTTCGACATTGGTCGAGCCGCAGGGCACGCAGATCAGCACCCGTGGGCTGGGCTTGAGGAAGCGCGATTTGTGGACCTTGCGGATGAAGTGCTTGAGCATTTCCTCGGTGTAGGTGAAGTCGGCGATCACGCCGTCCTTCATCGGACGCACCGTGGTGATGTGGCCGGGAGTGCGGCCGAGCATCTGTTTGGCCTCGCTGCCGACCGCCGCGACCGTGCGGTTGCCGCCGCCGACGCGGTCGTGGCGCACCGCGACCACCGAGGGCTCATTCAGGACGATGCCCTGGCCGCGCACGAAGATGAGGGTGTTCGCCGTGCCCAGATCGATGGACAGGTCATTGGAAAACATGCCGCGGAACTTTTTGAACATCGGGAAGCGTGCCGGTGGGGGAGCGTTACGGAGGGTGCCGGGGGGCCAGAGGCGCAAAAACCGCCGGGAAAAACTGCCGGATCATCGCGAAAGCAGTCCCTGGCGTCGCGGCGGTTGCAGCAGCCCGTTAGGGTAACAAAAAACAGGTTCCACGGCGGGAACGACATGCGTGAAACGCGCATCTTCCGCAACGCGACTGCGGGACTCCGGCCACCGGCCGGCAGCCCGCAGGCCCTGCGCCGCGAGCGTGGCGGATCGACGCCCCTGCGGACGTGATGCTGGTCTCGCTGCGGGCCAACGGCTACCCTATCGGGCTATTTCCCGGAAGAAGACACGACACGATGGCTGCCCTGATCTGCGGTTCGTTGGCCTACGACACCATCATGGTGTTCCCCGACCAGTTCAAGAACCACATCCTGCCGGACAAGGTCCACATCCTGAACGTGTCGTTCCTGGTGCCGCGGATGCGCCGCGAATTCGGCGGCTGCGCCGGCAATATCGCCTACAACCTCAAGCTGCTGGGCGGCGACCCGATCCCGATGGCCACCGTCGGCCAGGACTTCGGCCCGTACCGCGAGTGGTTCGCGGAAATGGGCATTCCGCTGGATCAGGTGAAGGAAATCCCGGAACTGTTCACGCCGCAGGCGTTCATCACCACCGACCACGACAACAACCAGATCACCGCCTTCCACCCGGGCGCGATGATGCGGTCGTACGAAAACCACGTGCGCGACGTGCCGAACGTGAGCTTCGGCATCGTCAGCCCGGACGGCCGCGACGGCATGCTGCAGAACTCGAAGGAATTCGCCGAGGCCGGTATCCCCTTCATTTTCGATCCAGGCCAGGCCATGCCGCTGTTCAACGGCGAAGAGCTGCGCGCCTTCATCGAACAGGCCGACTACGTGACCGTCAACGACTACGAGTCGAGCCTGCTGCAGGAACGCACCGGGTGGAGCGAGGACGTCATCGCCGGCAAAGTGAAGGCCTACATCGCCACCCAGGGCCCGCGCGGCGCGCGGATCTTCACCGGCGGCAAGACCTTCGACGTTCCGCCGGCCCATGAGCGCCGGGTCACCGATCCCACCGGCTGCGGCGACGCTTTCCGCGCAGGCCTGATCTTCGGCATCGAGAAAGGCTACGACTGGCCGACCATCGGCCGCATCGGCAACCTGATGGGCGCGCTGAAGGTCGAACACCCCGGCACCCAGAACCAGCGGTTCGACTACGCCGAGTTCGCCGAACAGTTCAGCCAGCAATTCGGTTACGCGCTGTAACCGGCCCAGCGGAACCCGATCTGCGACGACATCGGGGCCGTGCCCACGGCTGACGAAAACGAAACGGTTGCGTATCGGAAACAGCGGCCTGAAAGCCTCTGCCATCGCAACCGGCTAACCTGCGCGTTCCCCCCCACTGGAACCCGTACATGTCCATCGCCTACTGGTGCATCCTCATCGCCGCCGTCCTGCCCTACGTCTGGGTCGGAATCGGCAAATCCGCAGCTCGCGGCTACGACAACCGCGACCCGCGCGGCTGGCTGGCGAAGCAGAGCAACCCGCGGACCCAGCGCGCCAATGCCGCGCACCTGAATGCCTTCGAGGCCTTCGCGCCGTTCGCGGCGGGTGTGCTGATGGCGCAGGCCGCAGGCGTCGATCCGGGGCGCATCACCGCCTTGGCGGTCGCCTTCATCGTCTTTCGCTTGTTGCACGGCGCGTTCTATCTCGCCGGCAGACACCTGCTGCGCTCGTCGGCATGGGCGGGCGGCATCGTCTGCGTGGTGGCGCTGATGGTCCAGGCCGCGCTGCGGGTGGGTTGAGAGTGCTTGTCATGTAGAGCGGCCTTCAGGCCGCTGAGTTCCGCATTCACATCACGATCAGCGGCTTGAAAGCCGCTCTACGTGCGGTGCGATCGTCCGCTACATTTTCCGGACGCACAAAAAAAGAGCGCGCACATATAGTGCGCGCTCCCGGAGAAGATCATCCTGACGTCACCCGTGCAGGTGCGTTCCCCCCCTTGCAACCTCCGTATTGCAGCCAGCGTCCCTACCGGCTGTAGAGAGAATACCGATGTGATTTCTGCTGTGAAGATGGGGGGCATGGGGAAAACAGCCAATCCCGGTGAGCGGACTTCAGGAAAGTGCGCTATCTGCCTGATTCTCATGCTATCAATAGTGGCATGCTACCGAAAGCAGACAAAGTGATGACAACATTGATAGCAGGGTGAGTATCGATAGCAATTTCAATATCCTCATCGGAAGTGTTTCGTCATAGTCGAATTCACTCCTTTTGCGTGAAATGGATCACAGAAAAATGAACTCCCAGAACAGAATTCGATTGGCGCGACGCCATTCCGGCCTTTCGCAGGCGAAATTGGCCGAGGCGATCGGCGTTCAGCGCAGTGCAGTCAGCCACTGGGAGTCGCCCCAGGGCAAGAATCCCAGCGTCGATCACCTGCGTTCGCTGGCGATGGTCGCCGGGGTCACCTTCGAGTGGCTGGCGACCGGTCGCGGCAAGATGCAGCTGTCCGAGGACGCGATGCTGGACTCGGTGTCGGCGGCCGACGCGATCCTGGTCGAGGACATGCTGGAGCTGCGGTTGATACAGGGGTTCCGGGAGGCCTCGCCGCGCACGCGCATCGCGCTGGTGGAAATCGTCGAGGAGCTCACCGCGAAGCGGCTGGGCCGCAGCCGCCCCAAGCGGCCTTCGCTGGCGAATGAGTGACATCGGGCGAGCGACGCGGCCGCAGCCGCCCGCTCGCCGCGCCTCCGACCGGAACTGATCGTTGCGGAGGCTGTCCGAGCCTCATTCCTTGCCCCACTTCATCTCTGTCCTACACTGGCCCGCTGCGGCCCCTGCAGACACCCGCGCCCGGACTGATCGCCATGCTCCCATTCCCCCGACGCCTCATGACTTCGCTGGCGTCACTGCTGCTCTTCGCCGCATTGCCCGTCGCCGCCGCGATCGACCAATCCGATCTGCTGCCGGTCGATCAGGCCTATGTGCTCAGCGCCGAAGCCACCGCCGCGGACACGGTGCGGATCCGCTGGAAGATCGCCGATGGCTACTATCTGTACCGGCATCGCACCAGCGTGCAGACGGTCACGCCCGGCGCGCGCAGCGGCGCGCTGACATTGCCCAAGGGCGAGCCGCACGAGGACGAATTCTTCGGCAAGACCGAAACCTATCGCGACGAACTGGTCGCCACCCTGCCGGACATCGTCGGCGCGGGCGCCACCGTCTCCCTGAGGATCAAATATCAGGGCTGCGCCGACGCCGGCATCTGCTATCCGCCGCAGACGCGCACGCTGTCGGTGAAACTGCCGTCGGCTTCCGCTTCCAGTCCCGCTTCGGCAGCCGTCGCGGACAGCGGCGACTTCAATCCGCTCGCGTCGCGCGCGGGCGCATCCGGCGCCAACCCACTCGGCGGCGTGTTCGGCAATACCGGCAAGGCCGGGCCGCTGCCGGAGGAACAGGCCTTCGCGTTCGATGCCATCGTCGGCGACGGCAACACCCTGCTGCTGCGCTTCACACCGGCGCCGGGCTATTACCTGTATCGCGACCGCAGCACTTTCAGGCTCGACGCAGACGGCATCGCGCCGGGCAAGCCGCAGTGGCCGAAAGGCGTATCGCATCGCGACGAGCATTTCGGCGAAGTCATCGTTTATTTCTCGCCGGTCGACCTGAAGCTGCCGCTGAATCGCACCCGCGCCGAGGCGCAGGCGGTGACGCTGCGCGCGACGTTCCAGGGCTGCCAGAACGACGGCATCTGCTATCCGCCGATGACGCGCACGGTGAAGATCGCGCTGCCCAAGGGCGAAATCACGAAAGCAGCAACGACCGATGTCGCAACGACAGCGCCTGCGATCGACGACAGCACCGCCGCGACGACCGCAGCCGCCGCGCCGATCGCCACCGGAACAGCGGACACCTCGACCGCTGCAGCCACGGACGCGCAGCCCATCGCCGCGGGTACGGCGAATGCCGCGTTGCCCGAGCCCAGCGATACGCGTTCGACCGAAACCCTGTTCTCGGCGCTGCTGCTGGCCCTGCTGGGCGGCCTGATCCTCAATCTCATGCCCTGCGTGCTGCCGGTGCTGTCGCTGAAGGCGCTGGGTCTGGCCGGCAGCGGCGAAAGCCCGCAGCACGCCCGCGCGCACGCGCTCTGGTACACCGCGGGCGTGCTGGTCAGCTTCGTCGCGCTGGGCGGGCTGGCGCTGGCGCTGCGCGAGGCGGGCCAGGCGCTGGGCTGGGGCTTCCAGCTGCAGCAGCCGCTGGTGGTGGCCGCGCTGGGCCTGCTGATGTTCGGCTTCGGCCTGAGCCTGTCCGGCGTCTGGCACGTCGGCGGACGCTGGACCGGCGTGGGCCATCGTCTGGCCAGCCGCAGCGGCGCGGCCGGCGATTTCTTCACCGGCGTGCTCGCGGTGGTGGTGGCCGCGCCCTGCACCGCGCCGTTCATGGCCCCGGCGCTGGGCTGGGCCTTCGCCGCGCCCACCGCGTCCGCGCTGCTGGTGTTCGCCTTCCTCGGCCTGGGGCTGGCGCTGCCGTTCCTGCTGATCGGCTTCGTGCCCGGGCTGGCGCAGCGCCTGCCGAAACCCGGCGCATGGATGGAAACCTTCAAACAGCTGCTCGCGTTCCCGATGTACCTCACCGCGATCTGGCTGGTGTGGGTGCTGGCGAAACAGCGCGGCGCCGATGCCGTCGGCTGGTGGGCGCTGGCGGCGCTGGCGCTGGCGCTGGCGGCCTGGGCCTGGACCCACGCGCGCATGCGCGGTACCCGCTGGGGCCAGGTCGTCGCGATCGTCGCCCTGCTGGCGGCGCTGTTCCCGCTCTGGTCGATCTCGAAACTCTCCGCCGCCGACGCCGCGCAGGTACAACTGTCGGCCGACTCGCGCGCGGTGCCGTTCTCCGAACAGCGCCTGGCCGATCTGCGCAACGCTGGCCGCGTCGTGCTGGTGAACATGACCGCCGACTGGTGCGTGACCTGCAAGGCCAACGAGAGAGCCGTGTTCGCCCGCGACGGTTTCCGCGAAGCGCTCGACGACGCCAATGCCGTCTACATGGTCGGCGACTGGACCGATGTCGATCCTGCGATCACCAAGTACCTGCAACGCTACAAGGCCGTCGGCGTGCCGCTGTACGTGGTGTATCCGCGCGACGGCGGCGAAGGCAAAGTGCTGCCGACGGTGCTGACGCCGACGATGGTGCGTGAGGCGTTGGGGAAAGCTGCTCAATAATGAAATTAGCTAGATCGCAATAGAGGGAGAAACAATGACGCTCGGACCTGTACCTGATTATCTCAAGCTAGCCATGCGCCGACGCTTCCTCGCCGGCCTAAAGGACAGCCGTTCTTTGGATACATACGAATTGGATTTGTTTCGATGGTTTAGAACCGAAACCGAGGAAACATGGGATCGAATGGATTCTGAAGAGCAACGTTACATCGAAGAACAAGTTACGTCTGAGTCTGAGGAAATTAATGACAGCGGCATTCTCGCAGTAGATTACTATCGCAAGAGAATGCGTTCGTCCCACGTCATCTTTCTTGCCTCTCTTCTTGAGGGCTCAATGAAACGAGAGTGCGACCGCATAACGCTCGCATTAAGGGAACAGATTCTCTTCAAGCCATCTGAGCTGAAAGGCGACCCATGGAGCATTCGCAAGACTTTCATCGAAAAATATGGAACCTTCGTCATTACAAAGAATCTGTGGGCACCCATCCAAGCATTGTTACTTGTACGCAATGCACTTGTGCACCACAGCGGAGAGACATCTCTTCTCACAGAGCAGCAAATCCGTGAATTAGGAAAGATCGATGGCGTAACCGTTGACGCCGGCTACGTTGGCATCGACGTGAGCTTTATCGATGCAATGTCCAAGTCCGTGCAAGATCTCATGGAATTCATTCACTCCAATACAAACGACGTGATAGACCGCGCAATTAAGCCGAGGGGAATCAAATAGTGAGATCAAACAATTCATTTAAGCCGAATCCACTTAGTGGGTCGGCTTAAATGAAAACCCGCAACGTCCTGCTCGTCGCCACGTTCGCCGCCATTCTCGGCGCGGTCGCCGGTCTGTTCGTTTCCGGCCCGGGCCCGCTGTGGCGCAGCAAGCTGGGGCAAGAGGCGCTGCAGGGCGCGCTGGATGCGAATGCCCCGCCACCGCCAGCCGGCATCACCGTGGCGAAAATCGGCGAACCGATCCCGCCGCTGCAACTGCCCGACCTGACCGGCCGCACCGTGGCCGTGCCCGCGGCATGGACCGGGCGACCACTGCTGATCAACGTCTGGGCCAGCTGGTGCGGCCCGTGCATCGAGGAAATGCCGGAATTGCAGCGCTTCGCCCGCACCCAGGGCGCGGACGGCGTGCAGGTGGTGGGCATCGCGCTGGACGAACCCGACGCCGTGCGCGCGTTCCTCAAGCGGGTGCCGGTGGATTAGCCGATCCTGATCGACGCCCCCGGACCGGCCGATGCCGGCGTGCGCCTGGGCAATCTCAAGGGCGTGTTGCCGTATTCGGTGCTGATCGGCGCCGACGGACGGCTGCTGGCGCGGCGTGTCGGTCCATTCGTGAGCGGCGAGCTGGAAGACTTCACCGCGCCGGCCCGCTGATCGCGGGGCAATGACCGGCGCGCGAGGCGATCCCGGATGCCGGGTTGTCGAGCCGCCTGCCTTCTGCATGCGGAGGATTCTGTTCTCGTAGAGCGGCCTTCAGGCCGCTGATCCGTCGCGGCGCAGGCTTCAGCGGCCTGAAGGCCGCTCTACGGGCGGGCGCTGCTGGACCGGCCCGCGTCGAGGCAACACCCAATGCCGCCCTTCTCGGAAGGAAACGACACAGCACGGCACCCGGCTGCCCCGCTGCGACACCTGACCCTGGCCGTGACTCGCCCGGCACGTCCGGCTTCCGACCTGTCAGACCTGCCAGATCCTTCATTTTGCGACAGATTGCCGTTTGAAGCGGGCGGCGCAGGACGCCCGCGACCGGTCGCCGGGCATTTGGCACGAACGATGCTTGTGACCTGCGATAAGCACATCGCTCCTCGGCGCGCTTGCCGCGACCAGGCACGGCTACGCGCCTCCCTCTTCCACCCAGGTACGACTTCATGTCCGCAAATACCGTCCCGTTCCCCGTACAAAGCCGGTTGTTCGGAAAATATTTCGAATACAGCCGTTACAACGACGTGGTCCGCACCATGAACGGCATGCTCGCGGGAATTCCGGGCGGCCAAGCGTGCGTACTGTCGAACTCGGAAGGGCATCATCTGGCCCATGCGGCCGCGCCGATGCTGGATGCGCCGCGTCTGGCGGCCGTCGCCAGCTCGCTGGTGAACATGGCCGAAACCCTGATCCGCGACCTGGGCCAGCATGGCTTCACCGACATGACCGTGCAGACCGACGCCGGCATCGTCGTGATCCAGCGGGTGCCGCGTCCCGGCCAACAGATGGTGATGCTGACCGCGACCGGGCACGAAACCAATCCCGGACTGGTGGCCAGCCTGACCCGCCACTGCGCCACCGCCATCTCGACGCTGAGCTCGGCCTCCTCGGGCCGCTGACCCGCCGCCGCCCCTCTTCCCGCAGTCCGGCGCCGAACGCCGGATCGCACGTCGCGGCCGGCCCCGCCGCCGCAGACCGACACACCCAACAACCCGTGCAGGGCGACGGCCCCAGGCAGCAATGCCGGGGCCGTACTTTTTTGCGGCGCGGGCGCAGATGGGACATTTCCGACTCCGATTCGCCTCGAACGATCGTGGGCACGCAATCGCCGACGATGGAACGATGTACGGCTTCGCCCGTGCCGCGGTTGGATGGACATGATCAGGCCTCGATCTAAACCGCATGCCGCCGAATTGCTGATAGCTTGATGCCGCAATCCATTCGTCCGAGGTCTGCGATGAACATGTCCGAGGACGACGCTGCCGCGTCGCCCCACTCCGGCCCCGGCGCGCCCGGCTTTCGCGAAACGCTGATGTTCTGGCTCAGAATCGGCTGCATCAGCTTCGGCGGACCGGCGGCCCAGATCGCGCTGCTGCACCAGGAAGTGGTGGAACGCCGACGCTGGATCTCCGAGAAGCGATTTCTCCACGCGCTCAACTACTGCATGTTGCTGCCCGGCCCGGAAGCCCAGCAGCTGGCGACGTATATCGGCTGGCTGCTGCATCGCACGCGCGGAGGCATCGCCGCCGGGGCGCTGTTCGTCCTGCCTTCGCTGGTCGTGCTGATCGCGCTGTCGTGGCTCTACATCGCATTCGGCGATGTCCCCGTGGTGGCCGGACTGTTCTACGGCATCAAGCCCGCGGTGACGGCGATCGTGCTGTACGCCGCTTACCGGATCGGCTCGCGGATCCTCAGGAACGGCTGGCTCTGGGGAATCGCGATCGGGTCGTTCGCGGCGGTCTTCGCGTTCTCGGCGCCGTTCCCCGCGGTGGTCGCGGTGGCTGCGCTGATCGGCTACATCGGCGGACGTGTCGCCCCGGCCAGCTTCACGCCGACCGGCGGCGGGCACGCGGCCGCCAGCGCGGCCGCCGGGCCGGCGCTGATCGATGACGACACGCCGGTTCCCGAACACGCCCGCTTCCGGTGGCGTGGATTGGCCCAGGTACTGGCCTGGGGCGCGCTGCTATGGATCGTGCCGATCGGCGCCCTCGCGCTGAGCATGGGTTGGGACCATGGATTCACGCAGATGGGATGGTTCTTCACCAAGGCCGCGCTGCTGACCTTCGGCGGCGCCTACGCGGTGCTGCCCTATGTCTACCAGGGCGCGGTCGAGAGTTATGGGTGGCTCACGCCGACGCAGATGATCGACGGCCTGGCGCTTGGCGAAACCACCCCGGGCCCGCTGATCATGGTGGTGGCGTTCGTGGGCTTCGTCGGCGGTTATGCCAATCAGTTCATGGGGCCGGAAGCGCCGTTCCTGGCCGGCGCGCTCGCCGCATGCCTGGTCACCTGGTTCACCTTCCTGCCGTCGTTCGTGTTCATCCTCGCCGGCGGTCCCTTTGTCGAGTCCACGCGCGGCAACCTGCGTTTCACCGCGCCATTGACCGCCATCACTGCCGCGGTGGTAGGCGTGATCGTGAACCTCGCGATGTTCTTCGGTTACCACGTACTGTGGCCGAACGGATTCCCGGGCGGGATGGACATCGTTGCGGCGGCGATGCTGGCCGGTGCGGCGCTGGCGTTGTTCCGCTTCAAGCTGGGGGTGATTCCGGTCATCGCGGTTTCCGCCGTGACCGGTCTGCTTCTGAAAACGATCCTTGGATGAACGCCATCGAGGGCCGGCGCGGCGTCGATCGCGCCGTCCATGGCGACTACAGGAATTGAAGCACCAGCAGCGCCAGCACCACGTATCGCCCGGTCTTGGCGATGCCGACGAGCAGCACGAACACCGCCAGCCGCTCGCGCAGGAAACCCGCGGCCAGGGTGAGGGGATCGCCCACCACCGGCACCCAGCTCAGCAGCAACGACCATCGGCCGTAGCGGCGGTACCATCCCGACGCGCGTTCGATCTGCGCCGGTTGGAGGGGAAACCAGCGGCGATGCCCGAGCCTGGCCGCCTGCGTGCCCAGCCACCAGTTGATCATCGAGCCCAGCACATTGCCCACACTGGCGACGCCCACCACCAGCCAGGGCCGGTGACCGCCCGTCAGCATGCCGGCGACCGCGGCTTCGGATTGCGCCGGCAGGAGGGTCGCGGCCAGCAGTGCGATGAGGAAAAGGCCCGGATAGAGCATCGTGGGAATGGCAGCGGCTTTCGCCGCAGGCCTCAGTGAGGCCAACGCGCGTGCAGTTCGTCGATCACGAACCTGTGTCGATGCCGGGCGCCGGACACATCCCGCAGATGCGGATGATCCGGCGGAAGATCGTCGTGGGCATGTTCCAGTAGGTCCGGATCGCTGCGCTTCCAGAACAGCGCCGCGCACACGTAGCCTGTGGCCGACAAAGCGGTCAGCGCCACCAGCGCAGCGCCGGGATCCAGCGCTGCGCCGACATAGCCGGCGAGCGGGTACGCGATGAGCCAGCACACGTGGGACAGCGAGAACTGCGCGGCGAACAGGAACGGCAGATCGGCCTCGTTTCCGGATCGCCGCAGCAGGCGGCCGCCGGGCGTGATCAGTCCGGCGTACGACATGCCGAGCACCAGCCAGAGGCCGGCCACGGGAATCCATGCAGGGCGTCCGCCGGTCAGCCACCAGTAGACGCTGCCAGCCGCGAGACTCGCCGTCATCGATGCAGCGGCCGTCAGCATCACGCGTCGGTCCGCAATGCGGTCCAGCAGCCCGGGCAGCACCAGTGCTACCGACATCGAACCGGTACCGAATGCCGCCAGCAGCCATGCGACTTCATGCTCGCCGCCCTGCAGATGGGTGCGGGCGATGACCACGGTATTGACGAATACCATCGCGCCGCCGGCAGCCGCGCAGAGGTTGAGCATCAACAGGCCGCGCAGGCGCGGGGTCCGCAGGTAGATCCGCATGCCGCGCATCGCGCGCGCGTAGGGACCGCCGCCAGAGGTCGCGTTGGGTACTGCAGGAAAGGCGGTCGCCAGCACCAGCAGCGCGGACAGCAGGAAACCGATCGAGGTGCCGACGAACAGGCCATGGAAGGAGAAGACCGTCAGCAATGCCGCCGCCAGTGCGGGGCTGAGCAGGCTTTCCAGGTCGTAGGCCAGCCGGGACAGCGAGAGCGCACGGGTGTACTGGCGCTCGTCGGTGAGGATCTGCGGGATCACCGATTGGAACAGGGGAGTGAAGCATGCCGATGCCGACTGCAGCACGGCGATCAACACGTAGATCTGCCAGATGGCATCGACGAACGGCAACAGCATGGCAACGCCGCAGCGAATGATATCCAGGGAGATCAGGACCGCCTTGCGGTGTCGGGCGGGGACCAGTGCGGCCGACACCGGGGCCAGCAGCACATACACCAGCATCTTGATGGCGAGCGCCGTGCCAAGCACGGCGCTCGCCCGATCCCCGGCCAGCTCGTACGCCAGAAGCGCCAGCGCAACGGTCGTCAGGCCGGTGCCGACCAGAGCCACGATGTGAGCCCCGAACAGGCGCCGGAAGTTCTGTTCGCGCAGGATTTCGATCATGGCGATCTCTCCTCTGTCACGATCGACCTGGACGGGCGCGTCGATCAGTTTTTCTTGTCGGTGGCCGGCCTGGTGTCCGGCTTCTTCGGGACGGACTTCTGCTCGGCGTCGCAGCGCGCTTTCAGCGCTTTGACTTCGGGGTAGGTCACGTCATCGGTGAACCGGCGCGTGTCGGCCAGCTCGGCGCAGGTTCTGGGAATGGCCTTCTCATCGTCGTGGCCCTGGGGATGGGCGACAGCGTTGAGCGAGGACAGGGAGGCGGCCGTCAGGGCCAGCAGCAATATCGAACGCAGTTTCATCTCGAACTCCTTGGGTGGTGCCGGACAACCGGCGATAGGGAACGCGCATGCCGCAGGACACCGGGTTTGCGACAGTGAATGCTTTGGAAACAGGCGCCCGGGCGCCGCAACTCACATCCGCTTCATTTCGGCGTACTCGCCGCGGGTGCGGACGACCACGCTCAGCGGGGCCTGGCCGCGGTTGCGCCAGAACCAGCCGTGATTGCCGTCGAACGCCGCCTCTAGGACGCCTTCATCGCTGGCCGCGCCGCGTCCCTTCTCGTAGCTGATGGCTTCGCTGCCGCCATCGCCATGCATGTCGAAGTTCACGACGCCGCCTTCGGCCGTCCATGCGAAATCGGCTTTCTGCCCCGCCTTCATCGCCAGCTTGATCTCGATACCCTGGTCGGGCGCCAGCTCGACGCGCATCTCGTCGCGCCACGGGCCGGCCGCAGCACCGACGACCGCTGCGGT
This sequence comes from Lysobacteraceae bacterium, assembly GCA_046590925.1. GTDB lineage: Bacteria > Pseudomonadota > Gammaproteobacteria > Xanthomonadales > Xanthomonadaceae > Lysobacter_I. The sequence continues at coordinate 14,627 of JBKJTC010000271.1, forward strand.
GGCATCCGGCATGGTGGTGTCCGATGTGGCGGGTGCATCCCCCGCAGGCTGTGCCGGCAAGGCCCCCGCCGCGTCGTTGGCGGCTTCTTCGGCCAGTTGGCCCTTGATCTCGCCCATCTCGGTCAGGCCGAGCACGCGCCCGATACCGGTGGGATCGATCGCATATTCCGCGGGCAGCACGACGGTGACCAGGAGCGCCGCGGCGACGACCAGGGCGATGACGGTCGAACGCAGCAGTTGACGCGATGTAGGAAGATCCGAACTCGATGGCCTGTTGTTGTGCATGAGGGATGTCTCGATATCAGGAAATGAAGTAGCCGGTCAGCTGCATGCCGATGAGGACGAAGCCCGCCGCCATCATGGCGACGTTGGCGGTGTAGGCATGCGCCCAGAAACTGGGCGTGCGGCGCCAGTAGCCCATGACGATCAGGATCGCGCCCAGCGCGAGAAGCTGACCGATTTCCACACCGACGTTGAAGGCCAGCAGGTTCGGGATCAGGCCTTCCGGCGAGATGTCGTACTCGATGATCTTGGTGGACAGGCCGAAGCCGTGACACAGCCCGAAGATCAGCGTCGCGGCCCTGGTGTCGGGCTGGAAGCCGAGCCATCGCTGGAAGGCGCCCATGTTGTCCAGCGCCTTGTAGACCACGGACAGGCCGATGATCGCGTCGATCAGGTGACTGTTGATGCCGACGTCGAAATAAACGCCCAGCAGCATCGTCGTGGAGTGGCCGATGGCGAACAGGGTGACGTACAGCGCGATCTGGTTCATCCGGTAGAGGAAGAAGATCACCCCCAGCAGGAACAGGATGTGGTCGTAACCGGTGGCCATGTGCTTGGCGCCCAGATAGGCGAACGAGAGCAGATGCGCACCCGAGATTTCCTGGATGTAGCCCTTGTCGCCTTCGGCGACGGCATGCGCGAAGGCGCTCCCGGTAGCGAGCAGCAGCACCGGCAGCACGGTTGCGACCAGCAGCGGACGCCGCCAACCGGCCGCGCGGCCACCACGGATTGCGGACAGTTCGGGGAATGGGTTCATGCGCGATCTTGTCTTTCGATGAATGAAGGGGGACGGCCGGGCCATGCGACCCGACCGCGATGGCTCAGGTCGCCGCATGTGTTGCGGGGTTCGGTTCGGGCTTCGGTTCGGGCTGCGCATCGCGGCGGTGCATCATGCGATACAGCGCGGGCAGGACCAGCAGCGTCAGCAGCGTGGAAGAGAGGATGCCGCCGATGACCACGGTTGCCAGCGGCCGCTGCACTTCGGCGCCCGTGCCGACGTTCAGCGCCATCGGCAGGAACCCCAGGCTGGCGACCAGCGCCGTCATCAGCACCGGCCGCAGGCGCGTCAACGCCCCGTCGATCACCGCGGCGTCCAGCGGCGCGCCATCGGCCCGCAGCTTGCGGATGAAGCTGATCATCACCAACCCGTTCAACACCGCCACGCCAGACAGCGCGATGAAGCCGACGCCAGCGGAGATCGACAGCGGAATGCCGCGCATCCACAGCGCCAGCACGCCGCCGGTCAATGCCAGCGGTACGCCACTGAACACGATGGCCGCGTCCTTGGCCGAGCCGAAGGCCATGAACAGCAGGCCGAAGATCATCGCCAGCACCACCGGCACCACCACCGACAGGCGCTTGCTGGCCGACATCAACTGCTCGAAGGTGCCGCCGTACTCGATCCAGTAGCCTTCCGGAAGTTCGACCTCGTCGCCGATCCGCGCCTGCAGTTCCTCGACGAACGATCCAAGATCGCGCCCGCGCACGTTGCTGGTGACGACCACTCGGCGTTTGCCGTTCTCGCGGCTGACCTGGTTCGGGCCGGGTGCGATTTCGATCTGTGCGACCTGTCCCAGCGGCACAGCGTGCAGCGCCGATGCGTCGCCCTCGCCCGCGGCCTGCATCGACGGCACAGCAATCGGCAGCGATGCCAGCGCATTGATGTCCTGCCTGCGTCCCTCGGGCAGACGCACCACGATGTCGAACCTGCGATCGCCCTCGAACACCTGTCCGGCGGTCGCACCGCCCAAGGCGATCGATACCGTGTCCTGCACGTCGGCGACCGACAGGCCGTAGCGCGCAAGGGCGGCGCGGTCGGGTGTGATGGTCATCAACGGCAGTCCTGTCACCTGCTCCAGTGTCACGTCGGCCGCGCCGTCGATGGACTCGGCCACACGCTCGATCCGGCCGCCGATTTCGGCGAGCTGGTCGAGGTCGTCGCCGTAGAGCTTGATCGCCACTTCGGCGCGCACGCCCGCGATCAACTCGTTCATCCGCATCTGCACCGGCTGGGTGAATTCGTAGTTGTTGCCGGGAATGGCGCGCACCGCGGCGTCCATCTCGCGGATCAGTTCGGCCTTGGATTTGCGCGGGTTCGGCCAGTCCTTGCGGTCCTTGAGCATGATGAAGGTGTCCGCGACCGAGGGCGGCATCGGATCGGTGGCGACCTCGGCCGTCCCCAGCTTGGCCACGACTTCCTCCACTTCGGGAAACTGCTTGATCCGCGCTTCCAACTGCCGCTGCATGCCCACCGCCTGGGTCAGACTGGTGCCGGGAATGCGCAGGGCGTGCAGCGCGATGTCGCCCTCATCCAGAACCGGGATGAACTCGGTGCCCAGGCGCGTCGCCAACAGCCCGGCCAGCACCGTCAGCAACGCTGCGGCCGCGACCACCGCTTTGCGCATGCTCAGCGCGCGGTGCAGCAGCGGCGCGTAGAACCGGCTCACGCCGCGCATCAGTCGGGTTTCCTGCTCCGAGACCTTGCCGGTGACGAACTGGGCCACGGCGGCCGGCACGAACGTCAGCGACAGCGCCATCGCGCCGGTCAATGCGATCACGACGGTGATCGCCATCGGATGGAACATTTTTCCCTCCACGCCGGTCAGCGCGAAGATCGGCAGATACACCGCCGCGATGATGAACAGGCCGAACAGGCTGGGCTTGATCACCTCGGCGCTGGCGCTGGCGGCCAGTTCGAAGCGTTCGTCGCGGCTCAGCAGGCGCCCGAGCCGATGCTGCTGTTCGCCGAATCTGCGCAGACAGTTCTCGACGATGATCACCGCGCCATCCACGATCAGCCCGAAGTCCAGCGCACCCAGACTCATCAGATTCGCAGACACCTTGTTCTGCACCATGCCGCTGATGGTCAGCAGCATCGTCAGCGGGATCACCGCCGCGGTGATCAGCGCCGCACGCAGATTACCCAGCAGCAGAAACAAGACGACGATAACCAGCAGCGCGCCTTCCAGCAGATTCTTGCGCACGGTGTCGATGGTGCGATCGACCAGCGCGGTGCGGTCGTAGACGGCATGCGCGCGGACGCCTTCGGGCAGCGTCGCATCGATGGCCTTGAGTTTTTCTGCCGAACGCTGCGCCACGGCCCGGCTGTTCTCGCCGACCAGCATGAACACGGTGCCCAGCACCACTTCCTGTCCGTTCTTGGTCGCGGCGCCGGTGCGCAGTTCGCTGCCTTCGCCGACGGTCGCGACGTCGCGGATGCGCAGCGGCAGACCATCGCGTGTGGCCACCACCACTTCGCGCAGGCCATCCGCGTCGGCGACCTGACCCGGCACGCGGATCAGATACTGCTCGCCGGAACGCTCGATGTAACCCGCGCCGACATTCGCATTGTTGCGCGCCACGGCATCCAGCACATCGCGCATCGTCAGGCGGTAAGCCAGCAATCTGGCCGGATCGGGCGTGATGTGGAACTGGCGCACGTAGCCGCCGACGGTGTTGACCTCGGTGACGCCTTTCAGGTGACGCAACTGCGGTCGCACCACCCAGTCCTGCAGGGTGCGCAGCTCGGTGGATGTCCACGCCTCGCCGTCCGCGTTCTTCGCGCCGGGCTCGGCTTCGACCGTGTACATGAAGATCTCGCCCAGCCCGGTCGCGACCGGTCCGAGCGTCGGCTCGATACCCGCCGGCAACTGCGCTGCGGCCTGCTGCAGCCGCTCGGCCACCTGCTGGCGCGCGAAGTAGATGTCGGTGCCGTCCTCGAAGACCACCGTCACCTGCGACAGGCCGTAACGCGAGATCGAGCGCGTGTACTGCAGCCGCGCCAACCCGGCCAGCGCGGTTTCCACGGGAAAGGTCACCCGCTGTTCCGCTTCGAGCGGCGAATAACCGGGCGCTTCGGTGTTGATCTGGACCTGGACATTGGTGATGTCCGGCACGGCATCGATGGGCAGGCGGCCGTAGTTCCAGAAGCCGAAGGCGGAGAGCCCCAGCGCCAGCAGCAACACCAGCCATCGATGCGCGATGGACGCGCGAATGATGCGTTCGAGCATATTGGCGGTCTCAGTGGTCATGGCTGGCGCCGGACTTTTCGATATCCGCACGGATCAGATAGCTTTGTTCTGCGGCATACGCCGTGCCGGGCTTCAGACCGCCAAGCACTTCGACCCGCTCGCCATCGCGATCGCCCAGCTCCAGCATGCGTACTTCGAAGGTGTCGCCGACCTGGGCGAACACCACCGTGAAATCGCGGAAGCGCTGTAGACCGGATTCCTTCACCGTCAGCGCGACCTCGCGCGAAGCAACCGTGACATCCGCAGATACCGTCATGCCGGGACGCCATTGCCCGGAGGTATTCGGAATGCTGGCGCGGGCGACCACGCTCTGGCCGCGCGTGGCGAGCGGGAGCAGGGTGTCGATCTTCGCGAACGCTTCGGCATCGCCGGTCGCCGATCGGATGCGGATCTCCTGACCCACCGCCAATTTGGACGCATCGGTACCGATGGCGTGCAGCTCGATCCAGACCTCGCCCATGTCGGCCATCTCGATCAGCGTGTTGTCGTTGGCGACATCGCCGACGTTGGTGCTGCGCGCCAGGACCACGCCGTCGAACGGCGCCGTCACCGGATAGGTGCGCATGCTGTCGTTGCCTTCCACCACCACCAGCGTCTGTCCGCGCCGCACGCGTTGGCCCTGCTGCACCGGCACCGCGCGCACGATGCCCGGGAAGCGCGCCTTGATCTGCGCGTGGCGGTTCTGGTCGATGGCGACCGTGCCCATCAGCTGCACCGTGTCGCGGATCACCGCCGGCCCCGCCTTCTCGATGACCACGCCGGCGTCCTTGGCCACGGCTGCCGGGATGGTGGTGCGGCCCTCGTAAGCGTCGTAAGACCAGGTGTGCGTCTTGCCGCCATGCGTCGCCGTGACCTTCACGTCGAAGGAGTGCGGCTCGGCGACCGTGCCGCTGCCGGTGAGAAAGTCGTTCTCCGGTTTGAAGGTGAAACGGTTGACCTCGCCGTCGAGGCGCTTGAGTTCCACCGTCGCATCGACCTCCGCCGGTGCGACCGGCTTGTCGCCGCGATAGGCGTACAAGCGATATTGCGGCGGAACATTGGTCTCGAAGATGGTGACTTCCAGCGCGAAGTCGCCATTGCGCAGCATGCGGCCGCGGTGCGGACCGCGCTCGTACTCGCCGGTGGCCGCATCGGCACCGTGACCGGCACCATGATCGGCACCGTGATCTGCACCGTGACCGGCCTCGCCTTCGGTCGAAGCGGCTTTATCGCCGCCGCAGGCGGCCAGGGCGCAGGTGAGCGCGAGGAGGAGAAAAAGACGGGTCATGGCGCGGATTCCGGGGCGACGGCGGCGAGGCGTTCAACCTCGACCAGCAGGGTGTGATAGCGGGCGGCAGCGTCGACCGAGCGTTCGCGCAGCGCGAACAGCGTGCTCTGCGCCAAGGCCACCTGCTGGAAGGAAAAGCGTCCGGCTTCGAAGCCGCGACGCGTGAACGCCAGCGCCTGTTCGGCTTTCGGGCGCATGCGCGTGCGGAGCATCTCCACTTCGGCGCGGGCATGGTTCAGTTCCTGGTACTTCTCGAACAGCGCCTGGTGGCGTTCCAACCGCTGCGCTTCGCGGCGCGCGTCCAGGGCGGCCAGTTGCGCATCGGCCTCGCTGACCGAGAACGCCGAGCGCGGCCGGCTGCCCAACGGCACCGACACGGACATCACCAGCCCCTGATCGTCCACGCCTTCGAACCGGCGGACGCCCAGGCTCACGCTGAGGTCGGGTTTGGCGCTGGCCTGCGCGGCGCGGCGCCGGGCGACGATCGTCCCGGCGTCTAGAGCCGCCGCCTTTTGTTCGACGCCCATCGGCAATCGGGCGCTCAGGTCTTCGAAGCTCGGCATGTCGGGCAGTGCGTCCAACTCGCCGGCCACCGCCTCGAAATCCGGCGTCAGCGCGCCCCATGTCGAAGACAGCGTGACCTTTGCGCTGGCCAATTCGTGCTCGGTGTGTTCGCGCTCCAGCTCGGCCTCGGCCACCGCGATTTCGGCGGCGCGCAGATCCGATTCGGGATTGCGGGCGGCCACGACCCACGCGGCGACTTCGCGCCGGGTGCGCTCGGCCAGCCGCACGCGTTCATGCGCGGCAGCGAACCGTTTCTGGTCCGCCAGGACTTCGATGAAGCGGGTCGCGGTGCGGCTGGCGATCTCGATCCGCGCAACGTCGGCCCGGTACTGCTGGCGGGCGATCTCGGCATCGCCGAGCGCCTGCCGTGCCGCGCGTTTGCCGCCCAGCTCCAGTACCCGGCTCACACGCAGGGTGGTCTCGGCCGAGTGGATCCCGCTCAGCGCGCCGGTACCGCCGACGTTTTCCAGATCGCCACCCAGCACGTAAGGCGCCGGCAACGCTTCCCGCCCGGCCCGGGCCTGGACGGCTTGCAGCTCGGCAGACTCGGCCGCGACGGCAGGATTGGAGGACAGGGCGCGGGAGACGGCCTCCTCCAGACGCAAGGGTTCAGCGGCGCGCCCCAACGGGACGACGCCGCAGGTCCCGGCCAAAGCCAGGACCAACAGATGACACAGGTTCACGGAAAACCTCCGAAGGATCGACGGACGACAGGCACGGGCCGCAGCGAAGCGGCCGGGCGTCAGGCGATCGGAGGCCGGAAGGGCGTGGTGAGGTTCTGTCGCGGAATCCGCGCCGAAGACGGCAACGGCAGATCCGGCATGCGGCCGAATGCGCTCGGGACCGTCAATGCCGGAGCGAGGCCGGTCAGGGTCGTGGCGATGCCGCTCTGGTGCATGAGGGCGTGGGCGCCGGCCGAGTGGTCTTTCCCTTTCCCGTCCTCATCGGTGTCGTGATCGGTGTCGTTCGAGTGGTCGTGTCCATGTCCACGCCCGCCTTCATCGTCGCCGTGATCGTGCCCGGGGGCATCGGCCGTCGCGGCGAACGAATGTTCGACGGCATGCAGGTCGCCGAGCTGCGACAGCACCGGCCCGATCATCAATCCAAGCATCAGCGCGACCAGCATGCTGGCGCGCAGGAGTCGGAACAGCCGGGACGAATGGGAATGCATCTCAACTAGGGTATCCGACGTTCATCCGGAACCTCAAGGCGCTTGCGGATCGTGGAACCATCCCGACCACGTCGATCGTCGCGCCCATCGCTTCCTTGTGGATGCCCCGAGACTTCGATCCGGCAAGACCTCGATCCGGCGAGACCTCGATCCGCGATGCGGACGGATGCCCGCGCCGACCGCGGACATCACAGCGCAATCCCAGGCGCGCATCCTCGCAAAGGTGCGGCGCCGGACCCCCGCGATGACGGGCAAAACCTCAAACGCTCGTTTGAAAGTATCGGAACTTCGCCGATCTGGACACTACTCCGGCTTTCGCGCAGACTGGGCTCCCAATCGACGGATCGATTCCATGGCGCGACTGCTCGTACTGCACGGCCCCAATCTGAATCTGCTGGGCACCCGCGAACCCGGGATCTACGGGAACGCGACGCTGGCCTCGATCGATGCGGATCTGGCCGAACGCGCCGCCGCCGCCGGGCATGCGCTGGACAGCTTCCAGTCCAACGCCGAGCACGCACTGGTGGATCGCATCCAGGCCGCGCGCGGCCATGTCGATTTCATCCTGATCAACCCGGCCGCTTTCACCCATACCTCGGTGGCGATCCGCGACGCGCTGGCTGCGGTCGCGATTCCTTTCATCGAAGTGCACCTGTCCAACCCGCATGCGCGCGAACCGTTCCGTCACACCAGTTACTTCACCGATCTTGCGGTGGGCATCGTCGCCGGCTTCGGCGCATCGGGCTATGGCCTGGCGCTGAGCGCCGCGATCGATCGCCTCGACACCGCATCCACCTGATCTCGGTATTCAACCCCCGGCATCCACTTTCCATCACCGACCACCGACGCCCGCGCCATCGCGCCCGGGCAACGAGCGAGAAGACACCTCATGGACCTGCGCAAAATCAAGAAACTCATCGACCTGCTGGAAG
>JBKJTC010000305.1:0-7235 GCA_046590925.1 Lysobacteraceae bacterium
GTCGATCGATCTGGGCGGCGGGCCGCTGCATCGTCGCGGTTGGCGGCAGATGCAGGGCGAGGCGCCGCTGAAGGAAAATCTGGCCGCGGCGGGGCTGATGCGCGGCGGCTGGCCGAATGTGTATGCCGTCGAAGTCGGGGCGTTGCTCGACCCGATGTGCGGCAGCGGCACGCTGCTGATCGAAGGCGCGCTGATGGCCGCCGACGTCGCGCCTGGCCTGCTGCGCGACCTGCAGGGCGCGAGCGCGCCGCCGTCGCGCTGGCTCGGGTTCGATGCCGCGCAGTGGCGCAGCCTGATCGAGGACGCCATCCAGCGTGAACATCAGGGACGCGCTGCGCTGCAGATGCGCTTCTACGGCAGCGATCTCGACCCGCATGCGATCCGCGCCGCGCGCGAGAACGCAATGCGCGCGGGTGTGGTCGAAGTCATCGATTTCAGCGTCTGCGATGTCGGCCAGTTGCCGGCGCTGGCGGAGCCGCGCGGTCTGGTGGTCTGCAATCCGCCCTACGATGCGCGGCTCGCCGCCGATCCGCAGCTGTATCGCGCGCTCGGCGACGCGCTCAAACGCGCGACGCCCGAATGGAAGGCGAGCCTGCTCTGCGGCGACGCCGAGCTGGCGCGCGCCACCGGGCTGCGCGCGGCGAAGAAGTACCAGGTGTTCAACGGCGCGATCGAGTGCGCGCTGATCGTCTGCGATCCGGTGCGTCCGCCGCAGCGCGAGGTGGCAGAAGATGCCCCGACGCCGGCGCTGAGCGAAGGCGCGCAGATGGTCTCGAACCGCATCCGCAAGAACCTCAAGGCCAGCAAGACCTGGCGCACGCGCGAAGCCGTGACCTGCCATCGCGTGTACGACGCCGATATCCCGGAATACGCGGCGGCGGTCGATGTCTACATCGGCGATACCACCGGCGAACTGTGGCTGCACGTGCAGGAATACGCCGCGCCGGCCGAGATTCCGGAAGCCACCACCCGCAAACGCCTGCAGGAACTGCTGGCCGGCGCGCGCGATGCGTTCGCGGTCCCGCGCGAGCGGGTGGCGGTGAAAACCCGCGCGAAGGGCAAGGGCGGCAGCAAATACGCCGACAGCGGCACGTCCAAGCGCGGCGAGATTCTCGAAGTGCGCGAGGGCGCGGCCAAGCTGCGGGTCAATCTGTTCGATTATCTCGACACCGGCCTGTTCCTCGATCACCGGCCGATCCGTCTGCGCATCGCCGAAGACGCCCGCGACGTGCGGTTCCTGAATCTGTTCGCCTATACCGGCGCAGCGACCGTGCAGGCGGCGGTGGGCGGCGCGGCGCAGACCACGTCGGTCGATCTTTCGGCGACGTATCTGCAGTGGTGTTCCGACAATCTCAAGCTCAACGGCTTCGGCGGCGCGCGCCACCGGCTGGTGCAGGCCGACGCGTTGGAATGGCTGCTGGCCGACCGCGGCGAGTACGACCTGATCTTCTGCGACCCGCCGACGTTCTCCAACTCCGCGCGGGCAGACGATTTCGACGTGCAGAAAGATCACGTCCGCCTGCTGGAAGCGGCAATGACCCGGCTGGCGTTCGGCGGCACCCTGTATTTCTCGAACAACTACCGCCGGTTCAGGTTCGACGAAGCCGCGGTCTCGGCGTTCGCGGTCTGCGAGGACATCAGCCCGGCGACCATCCCGCCGGACTTCGCCCGCAACCCGCGGATCCACCGCGCCTGGCGATTGCGGGCGCGCTGAGCCCCGCGCGTCGCTGCGGATTCCCCGGACATCGGCCGGCGAATCCGCTGCCGGAACTTAGATTTCCCCGTAGACGATGCGATTCCACGCATTCCTGCGGCGTTCCGCGCCATCGGCCGGCAACTGGGCCGCAACCCGCAGTTTGGCCTGCACCTCCGGCGGCGGGTAGATGCTGGGATTCGCGGCGATCGCCTTGTCGATGAGCGGCGTGGCGGCGGTGTTGGCGTTCGCGTAGCTCACCGCGCTGCTGATGTCCGCGATCACCTCGGGCTGCATCAGGTAGCGGATGAAACGATGCGCGTTCTCGACGTTCTTGGCCTTGCCGGGAATGGCGACGACATCGATCCAGCGCAGTGCGCCTTCGCGCGGGATCACGTAGCGGATGTGCGGCGCCTTCGTCTTCGCGGCTTGCGCCGCTTCGCGGGCCGTGATGTTGGCCTGGTCCACGTCGCCCGAATAGGTCAACACGATGCAGAGCCGCCCTTCGCTCAGATCCGCGATCAGCTCCGAGGACGGGCTGAACTTGCGGATGTAGGGACGGATCGACGCGTAGGCGTCGCGGACCGCGAGCAGGGCCTTGTCGTCGGAGGCGTTGATGTCCAGCCCCTTCCAGAGCAGGGCGGCCGAGAACCCGTCCTGCTCGGCGTCGACGATGCCGATCCCGCACTTGGACAGCTTCTGCGCCGAAGCCGGGTCGAAGATCAGGTTCCAGCTGTCCAGCGCCACGCCCGGCCCCAGGGCCGCCTTGACCATATCCTCGTTGACCCCAAGGCCGCTCGTCCCCCAGAGATAGGGCACGACATGCGCATTGTTGGGATCGATCTGGGCGAGATCGGCCATGATGTTGGCGTCGAACGCGTCGAATCCGCCCAGTCGCGTCCTGTCCAGCGTCGCCAGCAGCCCTTTCTCGATCATCCGGCCGGCATAGGGGCGTGCGGAGGGGAAAATCACGTCGTGCTCGCCGTGCGCTCCCGCCAGTTGGCTCTCCAGTGCGTCGTTGTTGGAGTAGGTCGTGTAATTGACCTTGATGCCCGAAGCCGCCTCGAACTTGTGGACCGTGTCTTCGCTGATGTAATCGGGCCAGTTGTAGACGTTGAGGATCTGGCGTTCGGTGGTCTGGGCAACTGCGGCTGCGGCCGCGGTTGCGATTTCGGCTGAAGGCGGTTGCTGATCCTTGCTGCATCCGGCGACGCCGGCGGCTGCAACGACCAGTGCGATTGCGACGCGGCTGGCTTTCCATGCCATGGGTAAAACTCCTTGAGTGTGCTGTCGAGATGATCCATCCCCGGTCCGGACGCGCGCTGGTGCGGATCCGGCTGCGCAATATACAGCCCGGCTCGAACGATCAGTTTCAGCAGGATGACTGTTCTGAGATGCCGATCACCCCATCTCATGATGTCCGAAACCGACCCGGAGCGACCATGTCCGACCACAACGTCACTTTTGCCCGCATCGCCCGCCGCGTCCACGGGCAACCCACCTCCGACGGCGCCGGCGTCAAGCTGCGCCGGGTGATCGGCACCCCGCAGCTGCCGGACCTCGATCCGTTCCTGATGCTGGACGAGTTCGGCACCGACCGCGCCGAGGACTACATCGCCGGGTTTCCGGAGCACCCGCACCGCGGCTTCGAGACCGTGACCTACATGCTCGACGGGCGCATGCGCCATCGCGACAACCACGGCAACGAAGGCGTGCTGGTGCCCGGTTCTGTGCAGTGGATGACCGCCGGTCGCGGCCTGGTGCATTCGGAAATGCCCGAGCAGCAGGAAGGCCGCATGCGCGGTTTCCAACTATGGGTGAACCTGCCGGCTGCGCAGAAGATGAGCGAGCCGCGCTATCAGGAATTCGCGCCGGATCGCATGCCCGTCGCGCATCCCGCCGACGGCGTCGCTGTGAAAGTCATCGCTGGCGAAGTCGCCGATGCCGATGGCAGCGCGGTGCGCGGACCGATCGCGCAGCCGGCGACCGATCCGCTGTATTTCGATCTCGAGCTGAAGCCCGGCGCGCGATGGGTGTTCGATCTGCCTGCGGGCCACAACGCATTCCTGTATGCGTACGAAGGCAAGGTATCGGTGGGCGAAGGCGACGATGCCCGCGAGCTCGAAACCCATGCGCTGGCGGTGCTGGGCGGCGGCGAGCGGTTGTCGCTGCGCGCTGGAATCGAAGGGCTTCGGGCGATTCTGGTCGCCGGAAAACCACTGGGCGAACCGGTGGCGCGCCACGGACCGTTCGTGATGAACACCCGCGAGGAATTGATGCAGGCGTTCGTGGATTTCCAGCAGGGGAAATTCTGATCCGGACGTCGCTGCAGTGAACGCGGGTATTGCGAAGTCGCGACGCGGCGGCCTGGCCGGCCGCGCCGCGGTGGCTCAGCGTCGCGCCACGTTACCGGCGTCGAACTGCAGCCCCTGCACGACGCGCTGGTAGCGACCCATGGTGTCCTTGTCCGACGTGCGTATGAACACATGGACCACGCGGTCGGCGCCGAGCTTGACCAGCGTTTCGCGTACCAGTTCGTCCGGGCGTCCGGCGATTTCAGTGCGGTACCACCAGAGTTTCTGGCCCTGCATCTCCCCGGATTCTTCGCGCAGGTTACCGGTTGGCTTGAACGGCGATTTGCGCGCGACGGTGACGGCGAACGCTTCCTGGCCGCTGACATCCATCGCCCGGCACAGCAGTGCGCTGTCCGTTTGCAGGGAGGTCCAGCGGAGATTGGCGGCGTCGGACGGCAGCGTGGGGCATGCCGGGGCGGATTGCGCGGACGCCGTGGAGGCGAAGAGTGCGGCGGACAGCACGAACGGCAGCGATGACATCGGATTCATTGCGTACTCCGGGGGATGTGGGTGGTCATCCGTGGGCAGCGGCTCGATCAGCCCTCTGTCTTGACTGGAAGTAAGCATCGATCGTGCCAGTGTCGCGTTCAGGAAAGAAAATCGGCCCGGAAAAGTTTCGCGGCCGATGCTGATCGGTCGCGGGACGTCTTGAGCAGCCTTTCCAGTACCGCTCAGTTGCGGTCCTGACCCAGCCATTTGTAGAGGAAGCCGCCGATCAGGCCACCCAGGATCGGCGCCAGCCAGAACAGCCAGAGTTGGCCGATGGCGCCGCTGCCGGCGAAGAGGGCCACGCCGGTGGAGCGCGCCGGGTTCACCGAGGTGTTGGTGACCGGGATGCTGATCAGATGGATCAGGGTCAGGCCCAGGCCGATGGCGATCGGCGCGAACCCGGCCGGCGCGTTCCTGTGGGTCGCGCCGAGGATGATGACCAGGAAGAACGCGGTCATGATCACTTCGCAGAGGAACGCCGCCGCCACGCTGTAACCGCCGGGCGAAAGCGCATCGAACCCGTTGCTGGCGAACGCGCCGGCCGCGGTCGGATCGACGGCGAAATCCGGGTGTCCGCTGGCGATCTGGAACAGCAGGAATCCGGCCGTGATCGCGCCGAGCGTCTGGGCCACGATGTAGGGCGCCAGATCCTTTGCGGAAAAACGGCCGCCGGCCCACAGCCCGAAGCTCACCGCCGGGTTGAAATGCCCGCCGGAAATGTGGCCCAGCGCGTAGGCGCCGGTGAGTACGGTCAGACCGAAGGCGAGCGACACGCCGAGCAGGCCGATGCCCAGCGGATTGCCGTCGCCGCCGAAATTCGCGGCCAATACCGCGCTGCCGCAGCCGCCCAGAACCAACCACAGCGTGCCGATGAATTCGGCACTCAGACGTTTGATCATCACCTTCTCCCTGTGTGCGCCGACGGAACGTGAAAGCCGGCGGAAAATCCGGCAGGCAGGGCGCCGGCCATGGCGACAGCCCGCGGGAAGAGCAACGGTCGAGAGATCGGTCGTCCTGACCGGTCGTCTCGATCAATCTTCCCGATCAGTCTTCCCGATCAGTCTTCCCGATAGGGCGGGAACGGCAGCGACAGCACCATCTGCTGGCGTCTGGCCAATGTTTCCGCATCGTTCGCACGCATGAATACATGGACGACGCGTTCGTCGCGCAGCTCGATCAATGCTTCGCGGATCAGCACCGTGGGTTCGTTGGGCACATCGCCGCGATACCACTGCACTTCCCGGCCGTTGAGCATGCCTTCTTCGGCGCGGTCGCCGCGGCGTGGCTTGAACGGCGATTCGGGACTGACCGTGAGCGCGAACGCTTCCGCGCGGTTTTCGGTCGAAATCGCGCGGCACAGCAGCATGTTCGGTACCCGCAGCACTTCCCAGCGCAGCGATTCGCCGGCGTCCGCCGGAAGCGCTGGGCATTCCGCCATGGGGTCGGGAGCGGTTTGTGCACTGGAGACGCCAGCCCAGACAACAGCGAGCAGGAGAAGCCAGATCGAAGCCATCGATTTCACTACAGAGATCCCCGTGGTTGAGTTCGGCCGAGCCTCCGTGCGAGCGGTGTCGTCCGGATCATGGGGCGCTGCAGTGCGGTACCCGTGCCGGACGATGATGTCCCTGCGGCGAAAGTAAGCCAGAAACGCCTAGAATTCCAGCATCCGACGCATTTTTCGTACTTGGACGTGCGCTCAGCGGCGCCGCAGCACCAGTTCCAGCACCAGATTGCTGCCGAAGAACGCCAGCACCAGCAGGGTCATCGCGATCAGGGTCCAGCGCACGGCCTTGACCCCGCGCCAGCCGTAACGCCCGCGCCCGACCAGCAGCGCGCCGAACCCCAGCCACGACAGCACGCTGAACACCGTCTTGTGGGCCAGATGCTGGGCCAACAGGTCTTCGACGAACAGCGCACCCGTGAGCAGCGTGGCGGTCAGCAGGATGAAGCCGACCGTGATGGTGCGGAAGAGCAGCGTCTCAAGTTCGACCAATGGCGGCAGCGCGCGCAGCCAGCCGTGCAGTCGACGCCGACGCAGCGCGCGTTCCTGCGACCAGGACAGGATGGCCAGCAGCGCCGCGATCGCAAGCGTGGCGTACGCCAGCAGTGCGCACCAGGCGTGCAGTTGTCCCTGCCAGCCCAGCGGCTGCGGATCCTGGCGGCCGAAGCCTTGGTAGAGCCCCAACGTTGCGGCGGCGATCGGGAACACGATCACGCCCAGCGCTGCCATGCGGCCGCGCATGCCCACCAGTACGGTCAGCGCGGCCATGCCCAACCCGACCAGCGACAGCGCCGAAAAGAAATGCAGATTCGCGCCGCCGGCCTCGCGCCAGGCCAGCATGTGCGCGGCGCCGTGCAGTACGGCCGCCGATGCGGGTATCGCCCAGAGCGCGACCGACACGCCCGGTCCGGCCTGCGTCAGCCGGCGCGCGAGCAGCGCCGCGGACAGCAGATACAGGGCCGATGCGATGAGAACGATTGTCATCGGACCAGTGTCGCATACGGCGATACCTTCCCGCACCGCATATAATCGCCGTCTTTCCGCAGCGGTCCGCGCCCATGTTCGAGTCCCTCACCCAGCGTCTGTCCGGCACCATCGAGCGGCTCCGCGGCCGCGGCCGGTTGACCGAGGAGAACATCCGCGAAGCCACCCGTGAGGTCCGCATCGCGCTGCTCGAAGCCGACGTGGCGCTGCCGGT
>JBKJTC010000148.1:0-2908 GCA_046590925.1 Lysobacteraceae bacterium
GCGTGCGCGCGGCAGCAGGAGTCGTCAGCAATGCAAGTTTCAGTCGAATCCGTGGGTAACCTCGAGCGCCGGATGACCCTGCGCGTGCCGACCGACAGCGTCGAGAGCCAGATCGGCGGCCGTCTGCGCGAAATCGCGCGGACCGCCAGGATCAAGGGCTTCCGCCCGGGCAAGGTGCCGGCCAAGGTCATCGAGCAGCGCTACGGCGCCCAGGTGCGCGGCGAAGTCGTCGACGACCTTCTGCAACAGGGCTTCGATCAGGCCATCCGCGAGAACGCGCTGCGTCTGGCCGGTGCGCCGCGCATCGAGCCGTCCGAAGCGGGCGAGGGCGAGCTGGCCTATGTCGCGACCTTCGAGGTCGTGCCGGACTTCGGCGATATCGACGTAAGCGCGCTGCAAGTAGTGCGCCACACCGCCGAGATCGGTGAAGACGACATCGATCGCATGATCGAGAATCTGCGCCTGCAGCGTCGTAGCTGGACCCTGGTGAACCGTCCTGCCCAGGCCGGCGATGCCGCCGACGTGGAAACGTGGTCGATGCTCGACGGCGAGCGCGTGCCCGCCGAAGGCGCCGAGCGCGGTGTGACCATGATCGGTTCGGGCGCCATGTTCGCCGACATCGAAAATGCGCTGATCGGCATGAGCGCCGGCGAAGACAAGACCCTGACCGTCGATTTCCCGGAAGGCTGGCGCGTGCCGCAGTTGGCCGGCAAGCAGGTCGTGGTCAACGTGAAAGTCGAACAGATCTCCGAGCCCGTACTGCCGGACGTCGATCCCGAATTCATCAAGAGCTTCGGCGTGAAGTCGGGCGAAATGGCCCAGTTCCGCACCGAAATCCGCAACAACCTCGAGCGCGAGCTCAAGGGCGCGCTGATGAGCCGCCTACGCCGCGAAGTCGGCGAGCAGCTCATCGCCACCTACGCGCATGTCGAGATGCCCGCGCGGGTCGTCGAAAGCGAAGCCCGTGCGATGCTGGCCCAGGCCGTCGAGCAGTCCCGCCGTCAGGGTCGCCAGGTAGAAGCGCCGGCCCAGGCTTACCTCGAATTCATCGATTCCGCGCGCAAACGCGTCACTGTGGCCCTGCTGGTCGGCGAAATCGCCCGTCGCAACGAACTCGCCCTCGACCCGAAGCGTCTGAACGAAACACTGCGTCTCATCGCTTCGACTTACGAAGAACCGCAGCAGGTCATTGATTTGTACCGCAACGACCGCCAGCTCATGTCTGGCCTGCAGAATCGCGTGATGGAAGAACAGGTCATCGACTGGATCGCCGAGCGCGCCGAGCATACCGACAAACCGCTCAGCTTCCAGGAAGCGATCGCCCCGCAGTAATCTGCGCGACGATCCGAGTTCCCCCCTTGCAATGGGTCGTGCAGAAATGCACGACCTCCCGACCACAGGTGCCGTGACGCATGAACAGCCTTGAGACCAGAGCCTTGAATCTCGTACCGATGGTGGTCGAACAGACCAGTCGCGGCGAGCGCGCCTACGACATCTACTCCCGGCTGTTGAAGGAGCGGGTGATCTTCCTCGTCGGCGGCATCGACGACTACATGGCGAACGTGATCGTCGCCCAGTTGCTGTTCCTCGAAGCGGAAAACCCCGAGAAGGACATCAGCCTCTATATCAATTCGCCGGGCGGCATCGTCACATCGGGCATGGCGATCTACGACACCATGCAGTTCATCAAGCCGGACGTGAGCACGATCTGCGTCGGTCAGGCGGCCAGCATGGGCGCGCTGCTGCTCACCGCGGGCGCCAAGGGCAAGCGTTACGCCCTGCCGAATTCACGGGTCATGATCCACCAGCCTCTGGGCGGCTTCCAAGGTCAGGCGACGGATATCGACATCCACGCCCGCGAGATCCTGGGCATGAAGCAGCGCCTGAACGAGATCCTGTCCCACCACACCGGCCAGTCGCTCGACACCATTGCCAAAGACACCGAACGCGACAATTTCAAGAGCGCCGAGGCCTCCCGCGACTACGGTCTGGTGGATCACGTTCTCGAACGCCGCCCGGAAGATTCGATTCAGCCGGCATAAGCAACTGATTTTCATGAGAATCCAGGTTCCCGTCGCGACGCGCTTGCGGCAGGGGGCTTGGATGCTATCCTCCCAACATCCAGCGCAGATACCGACAGCAGCATGAGCGAAGACCGGCAAGGCCGCAGCGGCGACAGCAACAAGATCCTGTATTGCTCGTTCTGCGGGAAAAGCCAACACGAAGTCCGCAAACTGATTGCGGGCCCGAGCGTGTTCATCTGCGACGAATGCGTCGAGTTGTGCAACGACATCATCCGCGAGGAATTGGAAGAGAAGGCGCAGGCAACGCGCAGTCATCTGCCCAAACCGCGCGAGATTCTCGAGGTCCTCGACCAGTACGTGATCGGCCAGCCCCGCGCCAAGAAGACATTGGCGGTGGCGGTCTACAACCACTACAAGCGGATCGAGAGTCGGCAGAAGAACGACGACATCGAGTTGGCCAAGTCCAACATCCTGCTGATCGGTCCGACAGGTTCGGGCAAGACGCTGTTGGCCGAGACTCTGGCCCGTCTGCTCAATGTGCCGTTCACCATCGCCGACGCGACCACGCTCACCGAAGCGGGTTACGTCGGCGAGGACGTCGAGAACATCATCCAGAAGCTGCTGCAGAAGTGCGACTACGATGTCGAGAAGGCGCAGCAGGGCATCGTCTACATCGACGAAATCGACAAGATTTCGCGCAAAAGCGAGAACCCGTCGATTACCCGCGACGTGTCGGGCGAAGGCGTGCAGCAGGCATTGCTCAAGCTGATCGAAGGCACCGTCGCCAGCGTGCCGCCGCAGGGCGGGCGCAAGCATCCGCAGCAGGAATTCCTGCAGGTCGACACCCGCAATATCCTGTTCATCGTCGGCGGCGCGTTCGCCGG
>JBKJTC010000054.1:0-38133 GCA_046590925.1 Lysobacteraceae bacterium
TCGTCGGCCTGCAGACCCTTCTGGCCCTGCACAACCTTGAAGGTGACCTGCTGGCCTTCCTTCAGCGACTTGAAGCCGTTGCCCTGGATCGAACGGAAATGGACGAAGAGGTCCTGACCGCTTTCCGGGGTGATGAAGCCGAAGCCCTTGGCATCATTGAACCACTTGACGGTACCGCTCTGACGATCTGACATTTGAATTACTCCTGGAAAATTGTTGGATGGATCCGCGGCCCGCTAAGGGTGAATGCAGGATCCGGTGGAACAGGAAACTAACCAATAGCTAGGGCCCCGGCGCTTGCGCCCAGGGCCCCGTCATGATGGATGTTACTGCGGCTGCACTTCATCGGCTTGCAGGCCCTTCTGGCCCTGCACGACCTTGAAGGAGACCGCTTGGCCTTCCTGCAAGGACTTGAAACCGGTGCCTTGGATCGAACGGAAATGGACAAACAGATCCTGGCCGCTTTCCGGGGTGATGAAGCCGAAGCCCTTTGCATCGTTGAACCACTTCACGACGCCGTTTTGACGATCGGACATGGGGTGTTACTCCTCAATAAACAGTTGGGTGGATACACGGGGCCTTTCGGCACCGCGACTGTCTAGCCAGGGGTAACGCGAACGATGAGCGGATCGTCTGGGCTTGACCGAGTGTAACCCCGCCTGCAAAGCCTCCGGAGAGGATATTGCAGGGCAGGCCGCTGCCGGCTTGCAACCTTGGATCTACCGCATCGGGCCACGATGTACCGTGATCCCGCTTGGAACAGTACGCGCACCATACACCACAACGTCACCGTTTT
The DNA here is from genome assembly GCA_046590925.1 of Lysobacteraceae bacterium. Classification (GTDB taxonomy): domain Bacteria; phylum Pseudomonadota; class Gammaproteobacteria; order Xanthomonadales; family Xanthomonadaceae; genus Lysobacter_I. Next base: position 797 of record JBKJTC010000054.1, read on the forward strand.
GGGAAGTAGGGGACGGAACTTTTTTGAGCGTCGAGGGTCCGACGCCCTGATCCCGTCCCACACCACGGCATGGCGAATCGGGAACCCGCATGAATACAGTGGTTTTACCTGAACCGGGGGCCGAGGACACGGCACGCGGGATGTACCGTCGAAAGGTGCGACCCAGCGGGTCAGCAGCGGCCGGCGACCGGTTGGGAGTGACGCATTGCGGCAGATCGGCTCTGCCTGCAGACCGCCCAAAACACTGGCACGCTTCATGCTTGAGCACTCCTCAAACACCCGTGCAGCGTGTTCCCAAGCCCCACCTTCGTTCCATCCAAGAGGAGTTGCCAATGCAGTTCGATGCGCCTGCCAACAATGTCAGCGACGATGTCGTCGTCGCCCGGATCTATGACCTGTCCCGGGAGGGCGACACCACGAACCGCGAGTACCAGTTGCTGGATTACGTGATCCAGAAACGCCTGCAGCAGGCCTACGGCGGAGAGATCACCCGGGGCGCCTACGTCGCATAGGCGGTCGGCCGTCTGGTCAGCCGAAGTCGGGGTTGACCAGACGCTGCAGGAAATGCGGCGCCAGCGCAGGCTGTTGCAGCAAGGTGAACATCACGCCGTACAGCGCGCCCCACAGGTGGGCGCTGTGATTGATGTTGTCGCCACCTCGCTTGTCCATCCAGATGCTGTACCAGATATACAAGCCGGCAAAAACGAACGCCGGCACCGGAATGGGGATCAAGAACAGAGAGATCCCCGACCACGGGTCGAGCAGGATCGACGCGAACAACACGGCCGATGCCGCACCCGATGCGCCGAGGCTGCGGTAGCGCGCATCGTGGCGGTGGCGCATGAACGTCGGCAGGATCGCGATCACCACCGCAGACAGATAGAACAACAGGAAGCCGACCAGTCCGATTCTCGCGCCGAAATAGCCTTCCATCAGTCCGCCGAACGAATACAGCGTGACCATGTTGAAGACGAGGTGCATGCCGTCGGCATGGATGAAGCCATGCGTCAGTAAACGGTCGTACTGCTTGTGGCGATCGATCGCCGGCGGCCACAGGATCAGACGATCCATCAGCTTCGGGCGTTCCCAGGCCTGCCAGGACACCAGCACGGTGATCGCGACCAGCGCCAGGGTGATGTAGCTGTTCATGCGCGTCTCGGCGGTGCATGAGCGCGACGATCAGCCGGCACGGTAGTAATCCTGCAGCGGATAGCGTCTGGCGTACCACGCGAAGATCAACGCCGCCAGAAATGCGAAGCCGGCGAAGAAGAACATCAGGAACGCGTTCTCGCTCAATCCGGTACTCGCGATCTGCGCCATCGCCGTTTCGTTCCGCACCGCGGCATTGGTCAGCAGCACCCAGACGTTGCCGAAGGTCACCGACAGCATCCAGAAACTCATGATCACGCCTTTCATCGGCGGCGGAGACTGGCTGTAGGCGAATTCCAGGCCGGTCGCGGACACCAGCACCTCGCCGAAGGTCAGCAGCGCATAGGGCACGATCTGCCACGCGAGCGACACCGGGTCGCCGCCGTCGATCGACAGCTGGATCATGCCTGCGACCACCCAGGCCAGGCCCGAGAATCCGATGCCGAACCCCATCCGGCGCAGCGCGGTGACCTTGAAGCCGAGCTTCGTCAACAGCGGATACAGCACGATGTTGTTGAACGGGATCAGGGCCATGACCATCAGCGGGTTCAGCGCCTGCATCTGCCCGGCTTCCTTGACCAGCCAGCTCGGCCACCACCACATGTCGTGCGGCACCATCATGGTTTTGCCCTGCAGCACCCAGGTGGACGCCTTCTGGTCGAACAGCGACCAGAACGGGCTGACGATCGCGAAGATGATCAGGATACGCAGCACCGCACGCACGCCGTCGACCGCGGCATCCGGATGCGCCCCCCGCGCGCGGTCCAACTGCATCGCAGTGCCCACGCCACCCAACAGCAGCACCGCGCCCAGCGCGAGGCAGAACGAAATCACGAAGCCGAAGCCCTTGGGCCACCAGGCGGGCGACAGCGCCCAGCCCACCAACAGCGCCACCGCGATCGCCACACCGGTCATCGCGACCAGACTGCCCGCACCTTTGCCGTCGTTGCCGCCGCGCAGCGCGGTCTTGACCACGTTCATGAACGAATGCGGATCGGCCGGCGCGGGCGGCATGTTCACGTATTTGGCGCGGCCCATCCAGAAAATGACGGTGGCGATGAACATCAGCACGCCGGGAATGCCGAACGCGATCGCCGGGCCGTATTCGCGCAGGAAGATCGGCATCAGCAGCGACGCGAAGAACGAACCGAAGTTGATCGTCCAATAGAACGCGTCGTAGACGATCTTCGCCAGATGCTTGTTGGCCTGGGTGAACTGGTCGCCGACGAACGACGACACCAGCGGCTTGATACCGCCGGAACCCAGCGCGATCAGCAGCAGGCCTGTATAGAAACCTGTTCGATTGGTCTCGAAGAAGGCCAGGAACGCGTGGCCGACGCAGTACACCAGCGAAAGCCAGAGGATGGTGTTGTACTTGCCGAAAAAGCGATCCGACAGCCAGCCGCCGAGCAGCGGGAAGAAATACACGCCGATGACGAAACTGTGGAAGACCTCTTTGGCCATGCCCTCGCGTTCGGCGGCGGGCAGGTAAGCCAGGATCACGCTGCTGATCAGGAACTGCACCAGGATGTTGCGCATCCCGTAGAAACTGAAGCGTTCGCAGGCCTCGTTGCCGATGATGTAGGGAATCTGGCGGGGCAGCTTCGCCGGATCTCCGGCGTACTTCGCTTCAGCGGCTGCAGTCATGGACGGATCTCGTATGGATGAACGGGGCCGCCGCGGGCGCGACGGGCTCGGATTCGCGTTGCGATCCGGGAGTGTAGTGCGGAACACGCCGCAGGCGCATGGCCCCTGGCGTTCCATCGGCGGGAGCGCCGTTCAGCGCGCGCCGCCCGAAGCTGGATGATCGGGCTGGGGTGGTGAGACCCGACGGGTCAGGCCCACTCGGTCAGCCCCTCGCGCTCATACAGCGTCGAGAACGAAGGCCGCGCCTTCAGCCGCGATGCCAGCACCGCCAGATGCGGCCATTCGGTGGCCGGCTTCGGCATGTTGCGCGACCAGCGCATCAGCATCACCAGGTAGAAATCGGCGGCGCTCAGGCGCCCGCCCAGCAGATGCGGGCCATGCTCCGCCAGATGCCGGTCGATCCGCTGCCATTCCGCCTCGATCCGCCGCTGAACATGTTGCCGCACCGCCTCGGCATTGCCCTCACCGGCCGGCTCATGCGGATACCACCACTGCCGGAACAGCGGCTGCACCATGTTGGCGAGATTGAACATCCACTGGGTGTAGTGCATCCGCTGCGGTTCCGATAGCGCCGGGGCCAGCGCCGCCGCTGGAAAGGCATCGGCCAGATGCATCGACAGCGCTGCGGCTTCGTAGTGCGGCGCGCCGTCGATCACCAGCGTCGGCACCACACCGTTCGGATTGAGCGCCAGATATTCCGGGCGTTTCTGCGCGCCGGCGGCGGTATCGACCAGCGCCAGCGCATGCGCGGCATCCCCTTCCAGGAGCAGCCAATGCACGACCAGACTGGCGGCACCAGGGGCGTAGTACAGCGTGTATTTCGAGGCGGACATGGCAGCTCCCGGATCCAAAACGCCAATCTTCGCATGGTGCCCGAGGTGCCGCGCGTGACCATCGACATGTCCGCCGCGGGATCAATGACGGCACAATGCGGGGTCGCCCCGGAACCCGTGCCCATGCACCCTGCCCTGCTCTCTTTTTCGCTGATATTGGCCGTCCTCGCACCCGCTTTCGTCGCCCCCGCGCACGCTGCATCCGACCTCTCGACCACCGCCGAACGCAGCGGCTACGCCCGCACCGGCCGCTACGACGAAGTGATCGCACTGTGCGATGCGTTCGCACGACGCTACCCGGATGCGGTGCGCTGCATCGAGTTCGGCACCACGCCGGAAGGCCGGCCGATGAAGGCGCTGGTGGTCACCCGCAGCGGCGCGCGCACGCCTGAGCAGGCGCGCAGCGCCGGGCTGCCGGTGGTGCTGATCCAGGGCGGCATCCACGCCGGCGAGATCGACGGCAAGGACGCCGGTTTCCTCGCCCTTCGCGAAGTGCTGGACGGCAAGGCCGCACAGGGCGCGCTCGACAAACTGGTGTTGATCTTCGTGCCGGTATTCAACATCGACGGGCATGAGCGCTTCGGCGCGTGGAACCGTCCGAACCAGAACGGGCCGGCCGAAATGGGCTGGCGCGTCACCGCGCAGAACTACAATCTCAATCGCGATTACGCCAAGGCCGATACGCCGGAAATGCAGGCCATGCTGGCGCTGGAGAACGCGTGGGATCCGATCGCGACCATCGACCTTCATGTCACCAACGGCGCCAAGTTCGAGCACGACATTTCGATCCAGGTCGAACCGCTGCACGCCGGCGACGACTCGATGCGCGCCGCCGGCCTGGCCCTGCGCGACGGCACTATCGAACGCCTGCGCGCGCAGGGTTCGCTGCCGGTGCCCTTCTACCCGTCGTTCCTCGAACACGACAACCCGGCCTCGGGTTTCTACGACAACGTGTCGCCGCCGCGCTTTTCCACCGGCTACTTCCTGATGCGCAATCGTCTGGCGATGCTGGTCGAAACCCACGCGTGGAAGGATTATCCGACCCGGGTACGGATCACCCGCAATACCGTGATCGCCGTATTGGAACTTGCCGCCAGAGATGGCGCGGACTGGCGTCGCACCGCACAGGCCGCCGATCTGCGTGCGCAAAAACTCGGCGGGCAGCCCGTGACACTGACCTGGAAGGCGAGCGACAAGATGCGCACCATCGATTTCCGCGGATACGCCTACACCCGTACGCCTTCGGACGTGTCGGGCGCGCTGATGACGCGCTACGACGATACGAAACCGCAGACCTGGTCAGTACCGATGCGCGATGAGATGGTGCCCGGCTTGACCGTTGCCGCACCGAAAGGCGGGTATTTCGTATCGCCCGCCTACGCCGCATCGGTCGGCGCGAAGCTGCGGCAACACGGCATCGCCTTCGACCGGATCGAACGTGCGATGCCGAAATCCGCGGTCGAAGCATTTCGCGACGAGACGCCGACGTTCGCCGCGGTACCCTCCGAAGGTCGCCAGCGGCTTACGGTCGATGGCGAATGGACGCGGGAAACGCAGGATATCGGCGCGGGAGCGCTGTTCGTGCCGATCGCGCAGCCGAAGGCGCGGCTGGTGATGACGTTGCTCGAGCCGTTGGCGCCCGATTCGCTGTTGGCGTGGGGGCATTTCAACAACGCTTTCGAACGCAAGGAGTACATGGAGGATTACGTCGCCGAGGACGTCGCCCGCGACATGCTGGCGCGCGACCCCGCAGTGCGCGAGCGTTTCGAGCGAAAATTGAAAGAGGATGCGGCTTTCGCGGCAAACCCGCAGGCGCGACTGGATTTCTTCTATCGCCTGCATACCGCCTGGGACGAACGTTACGGGCTGTACCCGGTGCTGCGTACGGATGCGTCGGAACCTTCGACGCGCTGAAGCGCGTTCGGCTTCAGCGGTTCCGGTTCGAAAACTCTGTTAGTTTCAAGTCGCATATCTGCCCGCGCAACGCACGCGATGCGAATGTCGATCCGGGACTCGCAGAGTGGAACCAGGCGTTTTCGGACTCCAAACTCCAGCCGCAGCGACGGTCTGGGCGATCAGAGCATCGGCGCGAAAAACCAGTACGCGCCGCCCAGCACCGCGGCCCACAGAATCAGCTTGAATACGAACTTCACGACTTTGATGGCTAAATACGCCGCAACGACAGCCATCACCAGACCGATCCAACCCATCTCCACCACCGCCAACCCCTTCGTCATGTAAGCGCCGCAGGCGCGGCGCGCGAAATCGATCTGCCCGGGTGAACGCCTTGCTCAGCGCGGAACCGGAACGAGAGCGGATTCTGCCGCTTCTGCAGGCCGAATAGGAGCCGCAATGGGCGCGAGCGCGGGATCCAGGGCGATGCGATCGTCGAAGACGAAGCAATTCCCGGCATACCCCGACCCGCCGACCGCCTCGAAGTAGCCCAGGATGCCGCCATCGAGCTGCAGCACGTTGTCCATGCCCTGCGCGCGCATCCACAGCGCCGCTTTCTCGCAGCGTATGCCGCCGGTGCAGAAGCTCACCACCGTCGCGTCCGCGAGCGATTCGCGGCGATCGAGCACGGCCTCCGGCAGTTCGGTGAAATTGTCGATCGGCAACACCATCGCATCGACGAAAGTGCCGTAGGCGACTTCTTCACGATTGCGGGTGTCCAGCAGCACCAGGCGACGCCCCTGGTCGTCGACGCCGCATTCGATCCAGCGCGCGAGATCCTGCGGCGAGACCGCCGGCGCGCGCCCGGATTCCAGCGAGGACTGCGGCTGGCGGAAACTGATGATCTCCGGTTTGACCTTCACTTTCAGTCGCGAAAACGGCACCGCGTCGGATGAGCTGACTTTCGCAGTCAGGTCCGCGAATCTCGCGTCCTGGCGCAGCTGCGTGAGGAAATCGTCGATGGCCGGCGTTTCACCGGCGAGGAACAGATTGATCCCCTCGTCCGCGACCAGTACGGTGCCGCGGAGTTTGCCCGCCTCTGCTCGCGATTGCAGCTGAGCGGCCAGCGCATCCGGGTCTGCCACAGGCACGAAATGATAGGCGGCGATGTTCTTGATCGGAGCATGCCTGGCCTGGGCATGTTTGATCGGAATGTGTGAGCTCATGCCGCGATTTTAACCGGCCAGCGCAGCCTGGAGATTATCCCGCGCCCGCGCCTCGAAACGGTCGCGGAAGAAATCACTGAGATAGATCCGTTCCGAAGCGAGCAGTTTCCTGAAGAACCGACGGCGTTTGATCCGGTACAACCAGCGCGGCACTGCGCGATACTCCTCGGCGATGGCGCGGTCGTATTCCGCGAAGGCCTGCGGCCCGGCGCCGAGGATCGCCATATCGCAATCGAGAAAACGCCGGGTGTCTTCGGCAGCCTCGTCGTCGCCGAAATCCACCGCATTCAGGCCGCCGTGGCGAGCCGTCAGCAGAATCAGGTCGGAGACGCGTGCGCTGTCGATCCCGGCCTGCGGCCACCAGCGGGCGATATGTTCGTTCGCAAGACGCGCCGACTCGGCCTCGTTGTCGGCACGCCCGGGCACATAGATCGCATCGTGGTAGAGAATCGCGATTCCCACTTCGCGCGGCTGACACCAGCCCGGCCCTTCGGCGACGGTGCGGAAATGCGCCAGTACGTCTTCGACATGGCCGAAGTGATGATAGGCGCGGGGTGGAGACGCATAGGCTTGCCGCAACGCGATCAGTTGCTCGCCCGGTAGCGACGAAAGCGCCGGGATGTCGATACCTGCGATCAAACCGGGATCCTGCGGAAGTAGCGCCAACCGTCGAGGCGAACTGTTGTGATGCCGGTGCCGTCGTAGAGCGGGCTTCAGCCCGCTGCCGATCGACGGAAACACCGCAGCTGGCTGAAGCCCGCTCTACAGACCGCCACCCCATGCATCAATTGTTGATTACCGTCAGCGTCGGCGAGCGCTTCGGCGATTTGTGGTCGACAGCGGCCTCCGCCGTGTAGGCGCAGACGCGGTTTCGGCCTTCGTTCTTGGCGCGATACAGCATCTGGTCGGCGTGCGAGAGCAGACGCGACAGATCGTAACCCGACTGCGCCGTCGAACTCACGCCGAAGCTGGCGGTCACCACGAACGAATATCCGCACTCGCGCGTATCGATCTGGGCCAACTGCGACCGGCAGTCCTCGGCAAGACGCGCGGCGGCGTCGAGATCGAAACCGCGGAGCAGGATGGCGAATTCCTCGCCACCGATGCGGCCGATGTAGTCGACCTTCCGGCAGTGCGCACTGCAGGTCTTGCCGACCTGTTTCAGCACCCAGTCGCCGGCGCCGTGGCCGTAGGTGTCGTTGATCGCCTTGAAGTGATCGAGGTCGAACATGACCAGCGCGGCGGAATCGCCCGCACGCGCGGCCTCGACCAGCGTGCGCTCGGAATTCAGTGTGAAGTAATGACGGTTGCCCAGCGCCGTCAGCGTGTCGGTCTGCGCCAGACGCTGCAGTTGCCCCTGATGACGCTTGATATTGATCATCCAGAAAACGATGGCGCCCAGCATCACCAGCAGGAATCCCGCAACGAGTCGCGCCTTCTGGGTGCTGGCGCGCTCCAGCGCGAGCTGCTGCGCCTGCTGTTTGGTCTGGTGGCGGAAGATTTCGTAGGCGAGCTCTTTCGCCTTCACATCGTTGTGATGCGCCATTTCGGATTCGGCGTAACGCTTGTAGAGCTCCAGTGCCACCGATGGCTTCTCGCGCGTGGCCGCGATCTGGTACAGCGTGTTATAGGCGCTGACCAGGGTCGAGGACGACTTGATCTGCTCGCCCAAGGCAATCGTCATGCGCGCATGCGCTTCGGCTGCCGGTACGTCGCCCAGTTTCAGTTTCAGATCGGCAAGCAGTGCGTGAAGCCCCGCGATCAGCCGCGGATAGCGGGTCGCCTGGACTTCGGGAAGCGTCGCTTCGAGCAGTTCGATCGCTTTTTCGGGTTTGCCGTCGCTTGCGAGCTTGCGGGCGAGGATGCCGCGCGCCACGTTCGCTGGTATGTATTCCTTCAACTGCGAGCAACGGGCGATGACTGCTTCGATCGGCGCGTTGTCTTTTGGCAGCAGACCCAGTTCGAACTGGGAAACCACTTTGAAATTACCAGCGAAACAATCGATGCGCGGCGCGGGATCTCCATCGAGCATCTGCTGCGCGTAGCGCAACGCGATGCGATGCTGGCCGATCTCGCTGTAGAGCAGCGCACCGGCGGCCAAGCCTTCGTCATGGATCGCCTTGTCCGTGACGTCCTTGCGGATCGCCTGGGCTTTCTGCAGATACCGCAATCCGGTGGTGAAATCCCGGGTAAGCGCCGAAAAACTCGCGACCAGACCGCCAGCCCGATACTTCAGATCGGGGTCTTTGGTTTCGCCGAAGAGTTGTTGAGCCAGTTTCGAGCCCTGGCTCAACTGATCGCGATAGATCGCCGCCTCGTAGGCCTGAAAGTATTTCAGGCGCTGTTTCTGCAGCAGCGTCGTTTTCTGCTTGTCGTTACGGAGCTGCTTGAGCAGCTCCGTGAATCGCTTGGGGTCGGAGCTCCTGACCGCGTCCGCTTCCTTCAACAAGGAATCGTAGGCGTTCTGCGCACGGGCATCCTGGATATTCGCCGCGAAAAAGAACACGACGAGAAGTGTGATGAGCTTCCACTGCATAAGACCCTTACCCCTTAGATTGACGATACGGCCCTCATTCGGCCTGCTTTTTCTCGTCTTCCCCATCCCCTTCGCTCGGGCTCTCTTCAGCAGGCCTTTCTTCGGGGGCAGCGACGGCGAACATCATTTTCTGGCGACCATTCAACAGATCGTTCAACTTCGAATGGTCGCGGAGTTCGAGCGCCTTGCGGGACTCATCATCCGCATCCAACATCGCAATTGCGGCTTCGTAATCGGCGGTTGCCATCCGCGCCATCACGGCATTGCCGCCCATCGATTCGAGAAACTGGATCACATTCGACATTGATTTCCCCATTGTGCTTGATGATTCAACGTGACTTCAGCCGTTCGTCGGCCAATACCGCCGCGATTTATTGCAGGTACAAGTAGCGCAAAGCATTGAAAGCGAACGCGTTTCCCCGAAGCAACAAGCCCTGCACTCCTGCCCGCAGTCGCAGGCTATGCGAAAAAACCATCCATATCAATCACTTCTGCCGATCCTGGAGACGTCGGAGCCATTCATTTCATCAATCACTTCTGCCGATCCTGGAGACGTCGGAGCCATTCACCTCCGGAATCTCATACACGCAGGAGACGGGGTTGCCCAGCATCCTGCGCATGCGGCCTCCGCCAGCGATCATCGTCCCGACATCCGGCAGGTGGATCGGCATGGCCTTCGGCCACGCGGCCGACTGTCCGCCGGCCGTCGGGTTCAGGCCTGCGCCTCTTTCAAGGCCGCATCGATTTCGGCGATGCGCTTGAGCATCGACTCGTTGCGCTGCATCTGTCGCGCAGGCGGAAGCACCAGCGTGCTCTGCACGGACAGCGTGGCGTCGATCAGTGCGCTCAACGGCATGCGCTCCATCCGCGGCGTCGAGATCGGCAGGGTCGCGGCTTCGTAGACGATGACTTCATGTTCAGGCGGGTAACCCTCTTCGGCCAGCAGCTCCAGCAGCAGCCGGCGATACGGCGCGCCGGTGCCGTAGCGCGCGAGGGTGCGGTCGCCCGCCAGGCCGATCTGCCAGAGAATGAGATACGCGGAGGGATCGATCCGCCGTCGGAAAAACATCATCTGGCTGGTTTCGTGATGCTGGCAGCCATAGGTGCCGGGGTCGATGCCGAGATCGGCATACAGACAGTCTTCGGCCGAGATGCCCGGGTGCATCTGGGCGTCGAAGCCCTCGGCGCGGGCTTGAGCAATGGCGTGGTGCGGCACCTGCGCGAACACGCCCGGGTGACCGTAGAACACCCCGCAGACACGCTTGCCGGCGCGGACTTCCCCCAGCATCGCGTCGATCATCTCGCGGTAGCTCTCGGTCCGACGCTTGCCTTCGGCGTAATACGGCTGGAGGCTGCGCATGTCCGGCCGCATGTCCTGCAGCCACAGTTCGACGATGGCATCCGACACCAGGCAGAACACGATATCCGCCTGTTCGATCTCGCTGCGCGCGCGCGGGCTGATATGCGCCCCCAACATCATGCCCGGCCCCACACACACGAAACTGCCGCTTTGCTGCATCGCCGGACACTCTGTGATTGCGTGCGCGCAATGTATCAGTTCGCCTGCACGCCCAGCGCCGGCATCAACGCGCCGTAGCGCGGAGCGTCCGCCATTCCTCTCTGCTCAGGCGCCATTCCTCGGGCGGCGGAGTGGGCCGCTGGACCGGCGGTTCGAGAGTCGCCGCCGATTCGGCAGACCTGTCCACATAGCCGAAACCGAGCGACGCGCCGAGATGGGCGACCCGCGCGTTCGTCTCGGCATGACGGGCGAAAACGGTTTCGATATCGAGCCCCCAGTGGTTGCCCAGCAGCAGATCGACGAATCGCTGCGAGGCTTCGATCCCCAGCCCTTGGCCCTGGCTCTGCGGCAACAGCATCATCCCCAGTTCCAGGCTCGCCGGATCCGCCAGGGGACGGATGAACGACTGTATGCCGACCACCTCATCCGCACTTCGATCCGACAGCCGCCAATACCGCGCGCGCACCGGCGTTTCCGCGTTGTAGCCCAGCACTTTCCCGAAGACTTCATCCGCTTCGGCGTCGCTCATCACCGCGCCGATATGCGCCATCACCGCAGGGTCGGTGTAGAGACTGCGGTACAGATCGCGATCCCGGCTGTCGACAAGACGCGCCTGGAGCCTGTGCGTCTCGAAACGCCAGTCGATCACGGGGGCTGCATGCATGTCGGCATGCTCGTCGACCACGCTCACAGGAAACTCGCGTACGCATCCAGCGGCAGTCGCTGGATCTCCGGAACGCGGCAGTCGGGCGCGGGGTGGCCGACCACCAGCAGCAGATAGGCCATTTCGTTCTTCGGCCGCCCCAGGATCCCGTTGAGGAAACCCATCGGGCTTGGGGTGTGGGTCAGCGTGGCGAGGCCGGCGCGATGCAGTGCGGCGATCAGCAGGCCGCTGGCGATGCCGACGGATTCGTGCGGGTAATAGCGCTTCACCTTCTCGCCGTCGGCGTCGAAGGCGAAGCGTTCGTAGAAGATGCCGATCAGCCACGGTGCGGTGTCGAGGAAGGGTTTGTCGGCGTCGGTGCCCAGCGGCGCCAGCGCTTCGAGCCATTCTTCCGGAGCGCGATGGCGATAGAACTCGCGTTCCTCGGCCTCGGCAGCTTCGCGGATGCGGTGTTTGATGGCAGCGTCCTGCACCGCGACGAAGCGCCACGGCTGCTGGTTCGCGCCGCTGGGCGCGGTGCCGGCGGCGCGCAGGCAGTGTTCGATCACCGCGCGCGGCACCGGCGTGGCGGCATAGTCGCGCACGGTGCGGCGGCGGGCGAGTTCGTCGGCGAAATCGCGGGCCGCGGCGATGCGCGCATCGTCGGACAACGACGGCATCGGCGGCAATGGCACGGTCTGGCGGTGCGGCATCGTTCGGATCCTGTCCCGTGAACCGGAAGAGCGCAGCGCGCCCGGGCGGGCGAACCATAACAGGCCGCCGGCAGCTGCGCGCTGGCGGTTGAGGGCGTCGCGGCGGCTGACTACACTCCCCGGCTGCGCGCACGCGCCGCAACCGGCCGGGGGCCGTCATGCATCCATTGCTCATACTGTCGTTGGCGCTGCAGATCGGCTGCGCCGTGCATGCGGTGCGCACCGGCCGGCCCAGCTACTGGCTGTTCGTCCTGCTGGCGGGCTCCTACATCGGCGTGGCCGTCTATGTGATCGCCGAAGTGCTGCCCGGTCTGCGCCACAGCCGCGGGGCGCGACAGGCGCTGCGCAACGCGCACGACCGCATCGACCCGGAGCGCCGCAAGCGCGAGGCCACGCGCCAGCTCGATGTCGCCGACACCCTCGACAACCGCCGCCATCTGGCCAAGGAGAGCTTCGACAGCGGCGACTATCAGCAGGCGGCGGAGCTGTACCGTTCCGGCCTGCGCGGCCTGTACGCGACCGATCCGGAGCTGATGCTGGGCCTCGCCCGCTCGCAGTTCGCGCTGAATCTGCACGCCGAAGCGCGGCAGACCCTGGATGCGCTGATCGCGGCCAACCCGACGTTCCGATCGGGCGAAGGCCACCTGTTGTACGCGCGCTGCATGGAGGCATCCGGCGACACCGCCGCCGCCATCCACGAATACGAGGCGCTGGTGGAGGGTTTCCTGGGCGAAGAGGCGCGGGTGCGTTTCGGCCTGCTGCTCAAGCGCGAGGGCCGCGTCGCGCAGGCGACGGACGTGTTCAATACGGTGTTCAAGCGCTCGCGTGTCGCACCCGGGTATTACCAGCGCGAGCAGCGCGAATGGATCGAGATCGCGAACCGCGAAACCGCAGCGGGCGCAGGCTGAGCATAGGCGCGCGCAGTCGCTGCCGTGTCCGGCCCGCAACCGTTAGCATGGACGGCATGTCCGCGGCCCCCGTCATTCGCCTGATTCCTGCCGGGGGCGATCCTCCCGGGGGCGATCCTCCCGGGGCCGATCCATCCGGTGCGCAGCCTTCGGAGACAGCCACACAAGCGCCCTCCCCGGTGCTGGTCGCTTTCAGCGGCGGACTGGACTCCACCACCCTGCTCCACCTGCTCGCCCACGATCCGGCGATCCGCGACCGCGGGCTGCGGGCGATCCATGTCCATCACGGTCTGCACGCCCGTGCCGACGCCTGGGCCGAACACTGCGCCGAACGCTGTCTGGCCTGGGGCATCGCACTCGATGTCGCGAAGGTCGCGGTGCGCCGCGACAGCGGGCTGGGCCCCGAAGCCTCGGCGCGACAGGCGCGGCGGCAGGCGTTTGCGGAGGCGTTGCGCAACGGCGAGACGCTCGCGGTGGCGCAGCATCGCGACGACCAGGCTGAAACCTTCCTGCTGCGCGCGCTGCGCGCGTCCGGGCCCGATGGTTTGGGCGCGATGCGTCCCTGGCGACGCTTCGCGAGCGGCTGGATGTGGCGCCCGCTGCTGGACACGCCGCGCGACGCACTCGCGACCTACGCCGCGCACCACGGTCTGGACTGGATCGAGGATCCAAGCAACGCCGACACCGCGCTGGACCGCAATTTCCTGCGCCATCGGGTGTTGCCGCTGCTGCGCGAACGCTGGCCGCATGCCGACGACGCGTTCGCCCGCGCCGCAGCGCTGGCCGCAGACGCGAGCGGGCTTCTCGCGGCGCACGACGAAACGCTGCTGACATCGGTGCGCGAATCGAGCGGCAACGCGATTTCGGTGCCGGCGCTGCTCGCCTTGCCGGCCGCGCAGCGCGCTCGCGCGCTGCGCCACTGGGTCGCCACTCTCGGATGGCCGCCGCTGCCGGCGGAAGGCGTCGTCCGGATCGAAACCGACCTGCTGGGCTCGCGTTCCGCAGGCGCCAGCGACGGACGCACGCCGCGTTTCGCCTGGCGCAGCGTGGAGATCCGCCGCTGGCGCGATGCATTGCATGCGATCGACACCGGCCGCGCGCTTCCACCGGCGTGGTCATGTCCGTGGGATGGCCGTCAGCCGCTGATCCTGCCCAACGGCGACACCTGGACGCTTGCGGGCGCCCGCGAATTTCCCTCGCCGCTGCTCGCGCATGCGCGACGCGGCGGCGAACGCATCCTGCTACCCGGACGCGCCCAGCACCACACCCTCAAACATGTGCTGCAGGAACTGGGTATCGCCCCCTGGGAACGCGTGCGCATGCCGCTGCTGAGCGCCGCGGACGGCGCCCTGCTCGCGGCGGGCGACCGCATCCGTTCCGCAGGCTTCGGGGAATGGCTGGCATCGCAGGGTGCGCGGCTGGTGTGGAGCAGCCGGTGACCGACGGATGACCAGCCGATCATCGCAATCCGCGTCGCAGCCCCTGTCGGCTGAAAGATCGAAGGCTTACACTCCTGCCATGGCCCGAAAGACAGCATCCGACACGCAAGACACCGCCCCGGCCGTATCGCCCGTGGCCGACTTCGAACAGTCGCTCGACGCGCTCGAGCATCTGGTCGAGAAGATGGAACTGGGGCAGATGAGCCTGGAGGATTCGCTTGCCGCCTACGAACGCGGCGTCGGTCTGTATCGCCGCTGCCAGCAGGCGCTGGAACAGGCCGAACTGCGCGTGCGCCTGCTCAGCGACCCCGAGCAGCCGGACAGCGCCGAACCCTTCGGCGATACCGCCAGCGGCAATGGTTGATCCGCTGTCGGCGGATCGCATCGCGACCCACGCCACAACCCACGTAGAAACGTTTGCGAATTGGCGTCGACGCGTCGACGAGGCGCTCGAACATGCCCTGAGCCACCGCACTCTGCCCGGTTCGCGCCTGCAGGCATCGATGCGCCATGCCGCGCTGCTGGGCGGCAAGCGCATGCGTCCGCTGTTGGTCTACGCCACCGGCGCGCTGCTCGCCGCCGACATCGCCGCGCTGGACGCGCCGGCCAGCGCGATCGAACTCATCCATGCCTACTCGCTGGTCCACGACGATCTGCCGGCGATGGACGACGACGCCCTGCGTCGTGGCCAACCGACGGTGCACGTGGCTTTCGACGAAGCCGCCGCGATCCTCGCTGGCGACGCGCTGCAGTCGCTCGCGTTCCAGCAGTTGGCGGAAGCGCCGCTGCCGGCCGATGCGCGCATCGCGATGGTGCGCGAGCTGGCCATCGCCAGCGGCGCCGCCGGCATGTGCGGCGGCCAGGCTTTCGATATCGACGCCACCGGCCGCGGCGGCGATATTTCGCTGGGCGAACTCGAACGATTGCACGCGCTGAAAACGGGGGCGCTGCTGCGCTGCGCGGTGCGCCTGGGCGCGATCGCCGGCAACGCCGACCGCGACGCGCACGCCGCGCTCGACCGCTACGCCGAAGCGCTGGGGCTGGCGTTCCAGATCCGCGACGATCTGCTGGATATCGAAGGCGACAGCGCGACGCTGGGCAAGACCGCCGGCAAGGATCTGGCGCAGAACAAGGCCACATTTCCGGCGCTGCTGGGCGTGGAGGCATCGCGCGCGAAACTCGTCGAACTCGCCGACACGATGCGCGCGTCGCTGGTCCCGTTCGGCGATCGCGCCGACCTGCTCGCCGCGCTGGCGAGACAGGTCGTCGAACGCGACCGTTGACGCTGTTCTCGTAGAGCGGGCTTCAGCCCGCTACACCTCTCCGGAAACGGGGTAGCGGGCTGAAGCCCGCTCTACGCCCGCTCTACGGGCGCCTCAGAACAACCGGATCGTCAGCGGATAACGATAGATCTCGCCGTCGTAGGCCTTGACCGTGGCGACGATGGTCAGCACCACCCAGGCGATGGCCAGCGCGATCCACAGCGGCACCGCGACCAGCAGCCCCAGGCCCAGCGTGAAGATCACCAGCGCGATGCTGGCGACGGCGTACAGGAACATGCTGACGTTGAAGTTGATGGCTTCCTTCGCATGCGCGGCGGCGAAAGCGAAGCGGTCGCGGATCAACAGCCAGACCACCAGTGCGGCGATGGCGCCGGCAATGCCCGCGAACCACGAGGTCGCGAAGGCGGCGACCAGCGCGGCAAGATGCGCGCCGGCAGCCCAGGTGCGGGCGCTGGAATCGCTCGAAGCGGTGTCGATGGTCGGAAACGTGTCGTTCATAGCCCTGTCCTCGCGGGGGAAACTCCCGCCTTGCGCGTCCGGAAACGTCCGGCGCCCCTACAAGATGAGGCCTGCGGCGGCGCGCGCAAGCCAACGAAAGACATATCCCGGCACGCATCGGCGCGTGGCGTCATCCACCGCGCAGCAGCCCTTCCAGCGGCCGCACCGCGCGGCTGTCGGGGAAGATCCGCGTCTCCAGCGCCGATTCCGGCACCGTCAGATGCGTAGACAGCAGGCCTTTGAACACCGCGCGAAGATCGGTGGTGGGGCGCAGGTCGCGGCCGTCCAGCAGCGCGCCGGGCGCCAGACCGGGCCAGTCGCCGCCGATCCGACCTCCGCGGACCGCGCCGCCCGCGAGCAGGGCCACGCCGCCGACGCCGTGATCGGTGCCTACGCTGCCGTTGGCGGCGACGGTGCGTCCGAACTCGGTCACCACCACCACCGCGGTCCGCGCCCATTCGTCCGCCAAGCCTTCTCGGATCGCACGCAGGCCGGCGTCGAGCTCGGCGAATTTTCGGTCGAGCGCCAGTTGCTGGCCGCGATGGGTATCCCAGCCGCTGTCTTCGACGAAGGCGATCCGCGCCGCGTTCGGGCCACGCATGCGTCTGGCCGCGGCGGCCATGGCATCGGGCAGCCGGAAGGCGCCGCGCTGTGAACCCATTTCGGTGACCGACGTTTCCATGGCATCCGCGAATACCGGCGCCAGCCGCGCATCGGCGGCGTACAGCGGCTGCAACTGCTGCATCAGCGCATCAGGCAAATCGCGAGGCAGCGGCGGCGACCAGATCTCAGCGCGTCCGGAGCCGCGCATCGCCAGCGGCATCACCTGCGCGATGGCGACACCCTCGGACGCGGCCATCGCCTCGATACAACGACCGATCCAGCCGTCGCGCGCGCCGCCGGGCACAGCGGTGCCGTTCTCCAGACAATCCTGCGCATCGAAATGCGAGCGCTGCCGGTACGGCGGCGCCACCGCGACCAGCGGCAGCAGCTGCCTGTCGGTGTACAGCGAGTGCGCGAACGTCATCTTCGGATGCAATCCGAAACTGCCGTCCAATGCCAGCGCATCGCGCACGGCGAGCTGTCCGCGCGCGCGCAGGTAATCGGCGTCGCCCTGCGGCGGCAGCAGATGCAGGCCGTCCATCGCGCCGCGCAGCAGCACGACCACCAGCCGCGTCTGTCCGCCCGACGCGGCCGGCGACAGTCCGGGCCACAGCGTGAGCATCGCGGTGCCGCCGAGCGCGGCGAGAAAACGACGTCGGGTGAGATCGGTATCGCGAGGGGTCATCACACTCTCCACTGGAATGCGGGGCTGGAGAACAGCAGCGCGAAGCCTTCCTGCGGCGAACCCGCTCGTCGCAGCAGTTCAGCGAACGGCCCCTGCACCGCCTCCGCGCCCAGCACGTCGGTCGCGAGTTCGACAGGCTTGCGCGCGACGGACACCTGCCCGGCCAGCGCAACCGCCGCCTGCAGTCGTTTGCGCAGCGCATCGCCACTGGCCCAGTCGGCGGCGGTGTCGGGGAAGCCAGCCGGCGAGCGCGGTGTGAAGGTCGGTTGGCCCAGGCCCTGCAGCAGCCGCGTCAATGCGCGTGGCTGTCGATCCAGACCGATCGCGCCCGCGCGCATCGCCGAGACCACGAAATCGTCCGGCGTCTTGAATTTGCGCGCGTCGGCCGACCACGCGGCATCGTCATCGATCAGCGCCCGATACAGCGCCGGCAGCGATCCGCCGCTGCGCAGGAACGCCGCGGACATGCGCTCCACCAGCGTCGACGGCGGCGTGTCGGAAACGAAATGCCGGGCGAGTTTCAGGCTGAGATGGCGCGCGGTGGCGGGATGCACGGCAAGGTCTCGCAGGATCGCGCGACCCTGCGCTTCGCCGCCTTCGGCATAGCGTTTTCCCAGCACGCCGCGCGCGCCGGGTTCGTGCGCGCCGGGCCTGAACACGAAGGCCGAAGTCGCGCCTTTCTGCGCGTCGCGACGCAGCGGCGTGCCCCAGCCGGTGATCGCGCGCGCCAGTTCGACGACATCCTGCTGCGCATAGCCGCCGTCGACGCCGAGCGTATGCAGTTCGAGGATTTCGCGCGCAAGATTCTCGTTGAGGCCGAGCCTGCGCTTCGCATCGCGACGTTCGACGCGGCGCGCGAGCACCGAGTCGTCGCCTACCGATGCGGCATTGTCCAGATACAGCAGCATCCCGGGATGGGTTTCCACCGCCAGCAGCAGATCGGCGAAATGCCCGGTGACGTACGGACGGATCGCCTCGCGCTCCATCGGCGCGGCGAGCAGGCGCGCGCTGTTCTTGTCGATGGAGATCGCGAAATGGTTCGACCAGAACCGGACCAGGCGTTCGACGAACGGCGCCGATGTCGTCGCGGCGAGGCGATAGCGCGCGCCGATATCGGCGATGGCGTCGCGACGGATCGCCTGCTGCAGCGGCGTGCGCTCGATGTCGTCGATCATCGGGGTGGCCGCAGGTTTGGCGGACGCATCGGCGGCGCGCGCGCGACGACGCTGCTGGCGGTATTCGGCTTCGCGCTGGAGGATATCGAGGCTGTCGGGCAGACCGGCGAACGGCGCGAGATCCGGTTTCGACTGCAGTTGCGCGTGCAGCCACCGGCGCGGATCGTCCGCCTGCGCGAGTTCGCCCGGCATGGCGCCCAGGCCGAAACGATTGACCGCTGCGGTTGCGGTGGTGCCGCTCATGTCGCGCTCCAGCGTCGGAAGACTCCTGTGTCAACGCCTGCGGCGATGGCGGGTTGACGCGCAGCGGCAAAAAACCCCGGCGCCTGAGCGCCGGGGTTTCGGATTTTTGAACTTTGAAGCAGTGAACCGCTTCGGCTTACTTGATCAAGCGGATTGCGAAAGGGTAGCGATAGGCCACCCCTTCATTCGCCTTGATAGCCGCGATGACAATGAAGACCAACGCTGTGATTCCAACGATGATCATCAGCGGAATGGTGATGAAGAACAGTACACCCAGAGAAATGATCGTCAGCAGCAGAAGAACCAACATGATCGCAGCGAGGGTGATGTTGAAGTTAAGCGCTTCCTTGGCCTGCTGGCTCACGAATGGCATGGTCTCTTTTTTCATCTGCCAGATGATCAACGGCCCCAGGAAGCAACCAATACTGCCGGCCCAACCAGTAGTGATCAAACCACCGAGGAGTGCGGACAGATGCGCGAACATCGCCCATTGACGTTCCTCTGCGCTTGGAATGCCGGATGTCGTTTCCGGCGCCGCGCTGTAATCGGTGTTTGGTTCAGACATTGCGTCGACTCCCAAATGGTTGGTTCGTGGATCAGGCCCTCAGTGCAAGGCTGAGGCACGCGGACATAGATCAAATCTGTAGAACGTCAATCGCCGCCGGCAACGGTCATCCTTCCGACCAGGATCGAACCCACCCGCAGATGCGAGCGCAGGTCGACATCGCTGCCGATCGCCTCGATCCCGCGCAGCATCTCGCGGAGGTTGCCGGCGATGGTGATCCCGTCCACCGCGTAGGCGATTTCGCCGTTTTCGACGTAGAACCCGGCGGCCCCGCGCGAATAGTCGCCGGTGATCGCATTCACGCCCTGCCCCATCAGTTCGGTGACCAGCAGCCCGGTCCCCATGTCGCGGACGAGGGCATCGAGGCCGTCGGCATTGGCCGCGACCTCCAGATTGAACACGCCGCCTGCATTGCCGGTGCTCTGCAGGCAGAGCTTGCGCGCCGAATAACTGCCCAGGATGTAGCGCTGGAGAATGCCGTCGCGGACCAGATCGGACTCGCGGGTGGCGACGCCCTCGGCGTCGAACGCGCTGGAGCGCATGCCGCGCATCAGGAACGGACGCTCGCGGACCACGCACCAGTCGGGCAGCACGTGGGTTCCGACGCTGTCGAGCAGGAAACTGGCGCCGCGATACAGCGCGCTGCCGGAGACCGCGCCGAGCAGATGGCCGAACAGCGAGCGCGCGACCTCGGCGTGGAAGAGGATCGGCAGCGTGCCTGTCGGCAGCGTGCGCGGCTGCATCCGCGCGAGCGTGCGTTCGGCGGCGCGGCGGCCGATCGCGGCGGGCGTTTCCAGATCCTCGCGGGCCAGCGCGAGGCTGTACCAGCCGTCGCGCTGCATGTCCTCGCCTTCGCCGGCGATCAGTGCGCAGGAAATGCTGTGGTGGGTGTCGCGCTCGCGGCCCAGGAAACCGTGGGAATTGGCGTAGACGCCGATGGATTCGCCGGTGGACGCCGAAGCGCCGTCGGAATTGGCGATGCGCGGGTCGGCGTCGCGTCCGGCGGCTTCGCAGGCCAGGGCCAGATCCACCGCTTCGTCGGCCTCCAGCCGCCACGGGTGCCAGCTGTCGAATTCGCGCGCATCGGTGGCCATGCGCTCGGCGTCGGCGAGGCCGGAGGCGGGATCGTCCTCGGTGTGGCGCGCGATGGCGCAGGCCTGGGCCACGGTGGCTTCGAGGCTCTCCGCGCGCAGGTCGGCGGTGCTGGCGCTGCCCTTGCGCTGGCCGAAGTAAACGGTGATGCCGATGGAGCGGTCGCGGGTGGATTCGACGCTTTCCACCGCGCCCATGCGCACGTTGACGTTGAGGCCGCGATCTTCGTCGCAGCTCACCTCGGCCTGGGAGGCGCCCTGGGCGCGGGCGCGGGCCAGCAGGTCGCGGGCGAGATCGGACAAACGGTCCAGCCGGGCCTGGCTGTCGTCGCCGACATTCGCGCCGACATTAGGGGACGGAGAGGAAGCGATCGCGTTCAATGCATTATCCTGTGGTCATGAGAGGCAAAGACACCGAAACCGGCGATTTTCTGTCCCCGAGCCGCAGTCAGCAGCGGCGCGAGGCCCTTGAAGTACTCGAACTGGCCCGCCAGCTCTCGGCGTTGACGCCGCAGCAGGTGGCGCGACTGCCGGTGCCCGAGGGACTGATATCGCATATCGACGACACCCGGCGCATCACGTCGCACGGCGCGCACAAACGCCAATTGCAGTATCTGGCGAAACAGATGCGGCGGGAAGACGACGACACCCTGCACGCGATCCGCGACGCGCTGGACAGCAGCGGCGAACCCGCGCGGCTGGAGGCGGCGATGCTGCATCGCGCCGAAGCCTGGCGCGAGCGCCTGATCGCCGACGGCGACGCGGCCCTGACCGAACTGCTGACCGATTTCCCGCACGCGGACCGCCAGCACCTGCGGCAGCTCGCGCGCAACGCGCATGAGGAGAAGCTGCGCAACAAACCGCCGCATGCGTTCCGCGAACTCTTTCGCGAATTGCGGGAGTTGCTGGCGGGGAGTGGCGGGGACGACGACATGGAAGACGCGCCGGAAACCGACGAAGCCTGAAAATGCTGTCATTCCGAACCCCAGCTCCATCGGGGTGAGGAACCTGCTTTCCCGGCTGCGCGATGAAGCAAAAAACAGGTCCCTCGCCTCTGGCTCGGGATGACATGGCTTTTCGGTCGTTTCGATGTCGCGCTTCCGACAGATCGCTCCCACCCGACCGCTTTCCGACCGCCCATTGCCGGCACAATCACGCCTTCGTCCCGCCCACCGTGATCTGATCGATCAACAGCGACGGCTGACCCACGCCCACCGGCACGCTCTGGCCGTCCTTGCCGCAGGTACCGACGCCCTCGTCCAGCGCCAGATCGTGGCCGATCATCTTCACCCGCTGCATGGTTTCCGGGCCATTGCCGATCAGCGTCGCGCCCTTCACCGGCGCGGTGACGCGGCCGTCTTCGATCAGATAGGCCTCGGTCGCGGAGAACACGTATTTGCCGCTGGTGATATCGACCTGACCGCCGCCGAAATTCACCGCATACAGACCGCGCTTGACCGAGCGGATCATGTCCTCGGGCGAATCCTGGCCGGCGAGCATGTAGGTGTTGGTCATCCGCGGCATCACCAGATGCGCGAACGATTCGCGGCGGCCGTTGCCGGTGACGGACATGCCCATCAGCCGCGCGTTGTGGGTGTCCTGCATGTAGCCGGTGAGCACGCCGTCCTCGATCAGCGTCGTGCAGCGGGTCGGCGTGCCTTCGTCGTCGACGTTGAGCGAACCGCGGCGGCCCGGCAGGGTGCCGTCGTCGACGATGGTCACGCCCGGCGACGCCACGCGCTGGCCCATGCGCCCGGCATAGGTCGACGTGCCCTTGCGGTTGAAGTCGCCCTCCAGACCGTGGCCGACCGCTTCGTGCAACAGCACGCCCGGCCAACCGTTGCCCAGCACCACCGGCATCGCGCCGGCCGGTGCGTCGACCGCATCCAGATTCACCAGCGCCTGGCGCAGGGCTTCCTGGCCGCAGCGCTCGGGGCGGTCGCCGCCCAGCAGTTCGGCGTAATCGTAGCGGCCGCCGTAGCCGGAACTGGCCGATTCGCGGCGGCCGTTCTGCTCCACGATCACCTGGGTGTTGAAGCGCACCAGCGGCCGGATGTCGCCGGCGACCACGCCGTCGCTGCGGGCGACGAACATGGTGTCGACCGCGGCGCTGAGCGACACCGTGACCTGGCGCACGCGCGGGTCCGCGGCGCGCAGCAGCCGGTCGACGCGGCGCATCGCATCGAGTTTCGCGGCGTTGTCGTAGGCGTCGATCGGATCGGCCGCGACATACAGCGGCTCGGTGGCGGCCATGCCGGTGCGCATCAGCGTCGGCGGGGTGCGGCTGTCGCCGTCGCGCGCGATGGCTTTCGCGGTGCGCGCGGCCGCCAGCAGCGCATCGACGTTGATTTCGTCGGAATACGCGAAACCGGTCTTTTCGCCGGAAATCGCCCGCACGCCGACGCCCTGGTCGATCGCGTGCGAGCCGTCCTTGATGATGCCGTCCTCCATCGTCCAGCCTTCGCGGCGCGTGTGCTGAAAGTAGAAATCGCCGAAATCGATGCCCGGCCCCAGCAGCAGGCCGAATCCGCGTTCGAGGGCGGCATCGTCCAGCCCGGCGGGCGCCAGCAGTCGCGATTCGGAGAGTTGCAGCATCGGGGGCATGGGGGTTCCGGTGAATATGTCGACAGGACAGGAGTGGTGACGGGCAGCGACGGTATCAACCCGCGCCCGGCGCGGAACGCGCGGACGCACCGCTGCGTTCGATCACTTCCACTTTCGGGTCTTTCCAGGGCCCGGTGACGCGGTAATTCTTGGCCGAGGCCTGGCCGAGCGGCTTCTGCAGCACCGCATTGGCGACCGCACCGAGCGCGGCGCCGACCGGACCGCCGGCGATCGCGCCGACCGCCGTCAGCAGATTGCCGGTCTTGGGCAGCACTTCGATGGTCTGGTCGAAGGTCTGCGTGCGCATGTTCGCGGCGCCGCGGATGTTGATCGACGCCGCCGGGCCGTTGATCGCGAAATCCTCGCTGCGCGCGCTGCCGCCGCTGAACGTCACGGTGCCGCCGAGCTTGTTGAACGCGAAGCCCTTGGAAAAGAAGTCGCGGAAATCCAGGCTGAGGCGGCGCGGCAGCTGGGCGATGCTGAGCAGGCCCAGCACGCGGCCGGTGCCGCCCGGCTCGATCTCGACCAGGCGGCCGTCCTTGACGTTCACCGTGAGCGTGCCGTCCAGCGCGGCGAGCTGGAACGCCATCGGGCTGCCGGCCCAGGACGCATCGAAACGCGCATCGCCCTTGCCGCCGTCGAGCCGCCCGCCGAGGCCGAAATCGCCGAGCAGCGCACCGAAATCGTCGCTGGCGATGGTGGCGTTCAGGCGCGTGCGGGTTGATGCGCCGCGACCGCTCCAGTCGCCGGCGACATCGATCCGACGGGTCGGCGCGCGCGTCTGCAACTGCACGATCTCCATGCCGTTCGCGGTCGGGCGCGAACGGAACTGGGTGTCGCCAAGCGCCGCGCCGGCGATGCGCAGATCGTCCACGCGCAGATTCATCGCGGGCACTTTCGAGGGATCGATATCGCCGGAGCCCGATGCCGCGATCGCTGTGGATGTCGCCGTGGACGTCGCCGCTGATGCCGCCGCGCCTGAAACGGCGCTGCGCCAATGGAGGCGTTGCAGCCGTCCGGCGATGGTGCCGCCGTCGGTATCCGGCACCAGCAGCGCGCCGGCCAGGGCTGCGCCTTCGAGCTGTACGCCCAGCCCACCGCTGGCGGGCACGATCTGCAGCCGGGTGTCGGGGAATGCCGCGCCGAGCAGCAGCAGGCGGTCGGCGGCGACGTCGGCGCGTCGCAGCGGCAAGCGGCTGCCGCCGTTGCCGCGGGTCAATGCGACCCAGCCGATGGCGTCCAGCGACGCCGCGCGGCCGCCGATCACCAGACCGCTGGCGGGCGGCGCCTCGGCGATGCGATCGGTGCCGAACGCGGCGCGGATGCCGAGCTGCCCCTGGGTGTCCTTGGCACGCAGCGCAAAACGCTGTCCGAAGGCGAGCGCGATCTCGCCCTTGCCGATCGGCAATTGCAGGTCGAGCGTGGTCGGCAGCGCCGTACCGGCGGCCTTGTCCATCGGCGCCGGCAGATCCAGCGCCATGCCGACCAGATCGGAGCGAAGCAGCAGTTTCGTGATCTGCGCGACGGGCGCTTTCGTCGATTTCGACGCGGCGGCGCCCGCGGGCGCTGCCCCTGCAGGGATTGCGATGCCAGCGGTCCAGCGCGAACGTCCGCGCACGAACGGCTTGAGCCAGGCCAAGTCGCTGGCGCGGTCGAGCAGATCGTCGCTGGTCAACGAGGCTTCGAGTTCGGCCTCGAAGCCCTGGCGCCTGTCGTGCACGTGGCCCGGCCCGGCGCGCAGCGACAGCCGCCCGTCCTGGCGGTCGTACTGGGCACGCAGATCGTTCGCACTGAAGCCGTTTTCGTCGTAGCGCGCGCGCCCGATCACGCCGGCGAACGCGAGCTTCCACTCGGATTCGGACAGGCGCACGCCGCGCAGTTCGATCTCGCCGTCGATCTTCGGCTTCTGCGACGGCGGACCGTGCAGCGGCAGCGCCAGCGTGAAGCCGACCGACGCCGGCCCGCTGGCGCCCAGGCTCGACAGGATGCCGGCGTGATCCTTGCGCAGCGGGCTCTGCCGCACCAACCCGAGCAGTTTCGCGGCATCGGCGTCCGCGTGCGCATCGATGCCGAGCGCGCCGTCGCCGTAGTCGGGAATGCCCGCCTGGAAT
Organism: Lysobacteraceae bacterium; assembly: GCA_046590925.1. Taxonomy (GTDB): domain Bacteria; phylum Pseudomonadota; class Gammaproteobacteria; order Xanthomonadales; family Xanthomonadaceae; genus Lysobacter_I. Next base: position 26,161 of record JBKJTC010000054.1, read on the forward strand.
TCGTGGATGCCGACCTCGGCCAGCACCGCTTTGCCGGCGACCGAAAACCCGTTGCCGATGAAGGCGATGTCGGCGTCCATGTCGGAGGTCGCCGGCCAATCGGCGTTGAATTTCACGCGCATGTCCTGCAGCGTGGCGCGAGCGTCGAACACACCGGTCGGCACCGCGCCGGTCGGCGACCTGAACGGCCAGTTCTCCAGTTCGCCGGCGATCACCGCGCGGCCGCCGCGCACATGTCCGGAGACCAGCGCGGTATCGAGCCACTGGACCAGCGATGGCGACATCACGTGCTTGGGCCAGAAGCGCTTGGCGGTGGGCGCCAGCGCATCGTCGAGATCGGCGGCGATATCGATCCGCGGCGCGGTGCCGTCGCCCTGGAACCACAGCCCACCGCGCACGTCGGCGCCATAACCGTCGCCGTCGATGCGCAGCGCCGACGTCTCGACCCGCCAGCCGCCGTCCTCGCGCCAGCCGACCGCCTCGCCGCGCAGCCCGACGACATGCGCCACGCCGAAACCGCGCGGCCAGTCGAAGCGCAACTTCGCTTCGGGATCGAACGCGAACGCCATCGCTTCGGCATCGCCGCGCAGATCGCCGCTCAGACCCTGAATACCGGGCGAGTCGCCGACCGCGACGAACTGCAGGTCGCGCACGGTGGCTTCGATGCGGAGATCGCCCCCATCCGCGCCGCCAAGCAGGCCGCCCACATTCACCTGTTCGAGCACCGCACCGGGTTTCGCCGCCGCCAGCCAGCGACGCATCTTCGGATCGAGCCTGTCGCTGAGCGCGAGCACCGCGAACAGCGGGCCGGCGTCGATGCGTTCGGCGCGCAGGCCGTAGCGCTTGCCGCCCGCGAGGACCAGACCATCGAGCATCTGCGGCTTGCTGTCGGCCTCGGCATGGACCTGCATGCTGGTCGCATCCAGGCGCCAGCCGTCGGGCTCGACGCGCCAGTGCGCGACCGCCTGCAGACGCGCGAAAGTCGCGACCGGCGCGGGGTTCGTTTTCGCGGCGGCGGTCTGCCCGACGGTCTGCACGGCGGTCATTCGGGCGGCCGCCGCAGCCGCGAACGGCGCGCCGCGCAGACGCACGCCTTCAAGATCGCCGTCGAAGCTGATCGAAGCGATGCGATGACGGCGCAGACTCGCCCAGACTTCGGCGCGACCGCGGCCTTCGGCGATGGTCACGCCGTTCACGTGCAGCAGCGACGACCACGAGGACAGATCGGCGTTCTTCGCCGACGCATAGAGCCGGCCATTGCCGCTGGCGCGGTCGAAATCCAGCACGAAATCGACCGGCGAACCGTCGCGCCGGCTGCGCGCGCGCAGCCCGCTGCGCACCCGCTGGCCGTCGACCTGCAGGCGCAGATCGACATCGGGGATCACGGTTTCGATCTTCAGCGACGGCGCGGAAATGCCCAGACGCGCGTCGATCACCTGCAGCTCGCCCAGACCTTCCAGCGCGCCCAGCGGATCGCCGCCCTGCGCCTGTCCCGGCAGACCGCGCACCTGCCAGCGACCGTCGTCGGCGCGTTCGAGCGTCAGCGCGAGATTGCGCACGCGCAGCTCGGTGAACGAACGTCCCGGCAGCAGGCCGGCGTACTGCGATACCAGGATCTCGGCGGCGCCGATGGCCACCGCGTCCTTGCCCGCGCCCACGCGCAGACCATCGAGGCGCAGCAGCGGCCCGCGCCGGGTCCACGCGGTTTGAACGGTATCGAATTGCACCGGCCGGCCGGCGCGCGCGCTCAGCCATTCAGCGATGCGGTCCGGATGCCGCTCGGCCAGCGGCAGCAGCTGACTGACGATGCCCGCGCACAGCGCCACCAGCACCAGCGACAGCGCGGTGACGTACCACAGCCCGCGCCGCGCCAGACGCAGGCGACGACGCAGCGACGTCGGCATCAGCGACGGGCTCCGTTCGACACCGCGCCGGTCGCTGCGTCAGAGCAGGACGACATCGAACTGCTCCTGCGTGTACTGCTCATCCGCCTGGAAGCGGATCGATTTGCCGAGGAATTCCTCCAGTTCGGCCACCGCCGGCGATTCCTCGTCGGTGATGCGCGCGACCACCTTGGGCGACGCGATCACCAGCAGCCGCGCGGCCTCGAACTGGCGCACCGCGCGGGTGATCTCGCGGAAGATTTCGTAGGTCACGGTCTCGGCGGTCTTCAGCGTGCCGCGGCCGCTGCACTCGTGACAGGGCTCGCTGAGCTGGCGCTGCAGGCTCTCGACCGTGCGCTTGCGGGTCATCTCGACCAGGCCCAGCGGCGAGAAATCGTAGACGGTGGTCTTGGCGTGATCGCGCGCCAGCGATTTCTCCAGCGTGCGCAATACCTGGCGGCGGTGTTCGGGATCGATCATGTCGATGAAGTCGATGATGATGATGCCGCCCAGGTTGCGCAGCCGCAGTTGCCGCGCCACCGACTGCGCCGCTTCGAGATTGGTGCGGTAGACGGTTTCCTCGAGATTGCGCTGGCCGAGGAACGAACCAGTATTCACGTCGATGGTGGTCATCGCCTCGGTCTGGTCGATGACCAGATAGCCGCCCGATTTCAACGGCACTTCCTTTTCGGGCGCGCGCTGGATTTCGTCTTCCACGCCGTACAGGTCGAACACCGGGCGGGCGCCGACGTAATGCTCGATCTTCTCGGCCAACCCCGGCATGTACTGCGCGGCGAACGTGCGCAGGCGGTCGCAGGTTTCGCGCGAATCGACTTTCACTTTCTCAACGTCGCGGCGGATCAGATCGCGCACCGCGCGCATCGGCAGGCTGAGATCTTCGTAGATGCATTCGCCGACGGTGGCGGTGCGCACGTTCTGTTCGATCAGCGACCACGCGCGACCGAGATAGGCGATGTCTTCGGCCAGCGCTTCGGCCGGCTGGCTTTCGGCATTGGTGCGGACGATATAACCATGCGGCTGACCGCCGGCGGAGACCAGCGCCTTCAGACGTTGGCGCTCGGCTTCTTCCTCGATCCGCGAAGACACGCCGATCACCTTCGACTGCGGCAGCAGCACGAGGTAGCGCGAAGGAATGCTGACCTGGGTGGTGAGCCGCGCGCCCTTGCCGCCGATGGGATCCTTCACCACCTGGACCACGATCTCCTGACCGTCGCGCAGCAGTTCGGTGATCGACGGCACGACCTGGGCGGCCGCCGCAGGCGCCTGCACCGGCGCGGCGACCGCGATGTCGCCTTCCAGCGTCTTCTCCAGCCCTGTATCGATGGCCGGGAAGAGATTGGCGCGGAAGATATCGTTGGCGTGCAGGAATGCGGCGCGATCCAGACCGATGTCGACGAACGCCGCCTGCATGCCGGGCATCACCCGCTGCACCTTGCCCTTGTAGATGTTGCCGACCACCCCGCGCCGCCAGCCGCGTTCGATGTGCAGTTCCTGCAGCATGCCGTTTTCGACCACCGCGACCCGCGTTTCCCGCGGGGTGACGTTGACCAGGATTTCCTCGGTCATCGCGTCGACTCCATCGCGACGTGCACCTGAGACGGTGATATCGAGGGCTGCGCGACGGGAGGCTGTACCACGGGGGGCTGTACCGCGGGAGGCTGTACCACGGGAAACAGTCCGAACTGTTTCAACAGCATCGAGGTTTCGTGCAGCGGCAAACCCATCACCCCGGAATGACTGCCGGACAGGTGCGAGATGAAGCTTTGCGCCATGCCCTGGATCGCATACGCGCCGGCCTTGCCGTCCCATTCGCCGGTGTCCAGATAGCGGTGGATATCGTCCTCGCCCAGCGTCGCGAAGGTGACCTGCGACACCGAGACCGCATGCAGTTCGCGCGCCGCGGACACCATCGAGACCGCCGAAATCACCGAGTGGCTGCGCCCGGAGAGGCTGCGCAGCATCGTTGCGGCATCGTCGGCATCGATGGGTTTGCCGAAGATGCGGCCGTCCAGCACCACTTCGGTGTCGGCGCCCAGCACCACCGCCGTGGGCTGGCCGGACAGGCGCAGCAATCCGGCACCGGCTTTTTCGCGCGCGACCCGGCGGACGTAATCCTCCGGCGGCTCCAACGGCGCGGGCACTTCAGGGAGGTCGAGGTCGAGGATGCCGAAGTCGAGACCGAGCATCCTTAACAGTTCACGACGGCGGGGGGATTTCGAGGCGAGATGCAACATGAAGCTAGGATACCCTGCGGACCGCCATAGCCTGCGCATGGCGCATCGCAAACCCCGAACGGGCTCACTATGCGTTCACTCGCTGGTTCCGAGGTCTCCTCGTACCCCGTCACGCCGGCCCCACTCATGGAGACTCATATGATCCCCCGCGCCCTGCCCCGCTTCCTCTCCCTCGCTCTCGCCACCGTTCTCGCCTCGAGCCTCGCCATGACCGCATCCGCTCAGACTCCGTCCGCCACGCCCAACGACGGCACCCTGCTCTCGATCAGCGCCGAAGCCCAGGCCACCCGCGTCCCCGATATCGCCAGCATTTCCAGCGGCGTGGTCACCCAGGCAGCCGACGCCAACAGCGCCCTTCGCGCCAACGCCGAACAGATGAGCAAGGTGATGGCCGCGGTGAAGGCCGCCGGTATCGCCGAGCGCGATGTCCAGACCACCGGGATCGGTGTGTACCCGCAATACCGCTATGCCGAGAACCAGCCGCCGGCGATCACCGGCTACCAGGCCACCAATACTGTCAGCCTGAAGATCCGCGACCTGACGAAGCTGGGCAAAGTGCTGGATGCCCTGGTCGCCAGCGGCTCGAACCAGATCAACGGCCCGAGCTTCGAGATCGACGAACCGGAAGCCGCCTACGACGAAGCCCGTCGCAACGCACTGAAGAAAGCCGAGGCCCGCGCCGAGATGTACGCCAAGACCCTCGGCCTGCGCGTGCGCCGGATCGCCAGCATCAGCGAAGGCGGCGGCTTCAACCAGCCTGGCCCGATGCCGATGATGATGAAGGCCGGGGCGATGGAAGCCGGCGACACGCAGATCTCGCCAGGCGAAACCTCGCTGTCGGTCAACCTCAACGTGGTGTTCGAACTGGGTCGCTGAGGGCAGCGACGTTCTCGACAGCATCGACTCCGACCACACCCGCCCCGAGGCGGGTGTGGTCGTTTTGGCCGCCGGAATTTTTTCCGCCCGGCTTAACCCCGCCCGAATCCGCGCCGCGTTCACATCATCGTCCCCAACCGATGGAGGTGTGCCATGGTCCTGACCCAACGTCATCCGCACGCGCAGGCTACGGCCCTGCACCAGGCGATCGCGCGCATCCAGCCCAGCCGGATCTTCGGCATCGCCGGGGCGATCACGCTCAACGCCGCCGCACTGATGCTGTTGCTGGTGCCGGTGTCGGCGCCCATGCCGGTGGCGCCCAAAGAAGAGGTCATTCCTTGGGAAATACCCCTAAAAAAAGAACCACCGCCGCCGATTCCGGTGCACGTGCCCGTGGTCCAGCCGCAGCCGACCCGCAACACCACGCCAGTGCCGATCAATCCGCCCGTCCAGCAGCCGGTATTCAATCAAGATGTGATCGTCCCCAACGGCAGCGAGTACGTGCCGCCGAACAATACCGAGCCTACCCTCGACATCGGCCCGACGCAGCCGACCAATCCCGGCCCGCTGCCGAGCACAAGGCTGGAGTACGCATCGGCACCGGCACCGACCTATCCGCGCGAGGCGATGCTGGACGGCATCGAAGGCACGGTGCTGCTGAAAGTGCTGGTGGACGTGGACGGCAAGCCGCTGTCGGTGGAGATCGAACGCAGCAGCGGCAATCGCCGGCTGGACGATGCCGCGCGCCGGCAGGTGTTGCGCAAGTGGATGTTCCGCCCTGCGATCCGCGACGGCCAGGCGATCCAGGTGTTCGGCATGGTGCCGGTGAGCTTCAGCCTGCAATAACGCCACACGGCGAATGTTTCCGTCGCCTTGGCACAGTTACCCTCGGAAGGCTTGCCGCCGGTCGTCGACGAAACGACCGGCGGCTTTTTTGTGTATGCCGCTTTTGAGGTGTGCGGCTTTTCAGGTGCACGACTTTTCAGATGTACAGGCCATCTGCGCCGCGGGCTTCGTGTGCCACGAATACGTTGCATCGTTCTGCGAGTACGTCCAATGACGCATGGCCATCGCCAGACCCGCTTGCGACACTCTTGCGCCCACCACAAGACCCATCCCGATGAAGCATCTGTTCGCACCGCTCCAGGCCGGCGATCTGGCGTTGCCCAACCGTATCCTGATGGCGCCGCTCACCCGCTGCCGCGCGGAAGACGATCACGTCCCCGGGCCATTGATCGCCGAATACTATGCGCAGCGCGCCAGCGCCGGGTTGATCATCGCCGAAGCGACCATGGCGATGGCCGGCAACTCCGCGTTCTGGCGCGAACCCGGCATCCACAGCGAAGCGCAGGTCGCCGGCTGGAAGCGCGTCACCGATGCGGTTCACGCCGCGGGCGGCCGCATCGCGCTGCAGATCTGGCACGGTGGACGCGCCTGCCATCCCGACCTCAACGACGGTGCGCAGCCGGTCGCGCCGAGCGCCATCGCGATCACCAACGATCAGGTGTACACGCCGAAAGGCAAGGTCGATTACGTCGTGCCGCGCGCGCTGGACGACGACGATTTGCCGGGCATCGTCGCCGGCTTCGCGCAGGCCGCGCGCAATGCGAAAGCCGCCGGCTTCGATGGCGTGGAAGTGCACGGCGCGAACGGTTACCTGCTGGACGAATTCCTGCGCGACGGCGCCAACCAGCGCAGCGGCCCGTACGGCGGCCCGGTCGAGCATCGCGCGCGATTGATGCTGGAAGTGCTGGACGCGGTCTGCGGTGTCTGGGGGAGCGGTCGCGTCGGTCTGCGCGTGTCGCCGCTCAACAGCTTCAACAGCATGCGCGACAGCGATCCGGTCGGTCTGGTGCGCTGGCTCGGCAGGCGGCTCAACGACTACGGGCTGGCATACTGGCACGTGATGCGCGCGGATTTTCTCGGCCAGCAGCACGGCGACGTGATGACGCCCGCACGCGAAAGCTACGACGGCACGTTGATCGGCAACATGGGCTACAGCGCGGAAGAAGCCGAGGCCGCGATCGCCGACGGCAAACTCGACTCGGTGGCCTTCGGCGTGCCGTTCATCGCCAACCCCGATCTGCCCGAACGCCTGCGGGCCGGCGCGCCGCTGGCCGAAGCGGATCGCAGCACGTTCTACACCTGGGACGCGAAGGGCTACACCGACTACCCGCGTTTCGCGGGCTGAGCGGCGCCGGCTCGATGCAGAACCGGCGCCGCCTGTGCGGCGTCAGTTCTGTACCCAGCGCACGTCCGACAGACACCACGACAGGCTGCCGCTGGACTTGTAGGTCCAGTTGTAGCGACGCGGCGGACTGATGCGGTACGCGGTCAAGCCGCTGGCCGGCGCCGTGGGCCGGGTCCACTCGTTGGTTTCGTAGTCGTAGGTGCGGTACAGCTCGTTCGCGGCCGCAGCCAGGGTGTCGTCCCGCTGGCCGGTGATGTTGCTGAAGTAGTACGCCCAGGCCATCGCGCCCGCGACCGATAGCACATGCTCGGGGCCGACGCCGTCGGCTGCGTAGGTGGAACCGTCGATCAGGGTGACGTAATCGACCAGGCGCAGATTTTCCGGCACGTTCGTGTACACGGTGCGCTGCGCCGGCGTGTACGACTTGGCGCCGTACTTCAGCGCGTTGCCGGTGCGGCGTATGAAGTTCGCGATGTCGGCGCTGTCGGTCAGCGCATAGGCGCGCACCATCGGATCGATCACGAAAGGCGTTTGCCAGAAACTGACCAGCAGTTGGGTCGCCGGACCGTTGCCTTCCTGGCTGCCGTATTTCCACAGGCCGCCATCGACGCGATTCGCCGGGAGCGCGCCGCCGGCGCCATTCTGGTGCCACACCAGATTGTTGGTGAGCGTGACCAGGCGCTCGCGGTAGGTCAGCGCCGAACCCGCCTTGTACGGCACGTCGCCGAACAATTCGTAGCCGATGATCATCCCCGACAACTTGATGCCCATGTGGCGCTCGGTGTAGCTGCTGGTCGGCGACCAGCGGTCCGGCTCGTCGTTGGCATCCTGCTGCGCTTTCGCGGCCAGCTTCGCGCCTTCTTTCGACAGATCGTCGCCGGTCGTCCAGTGGGAGTAGGCCAGGCCTTCGGGGTAGCTGTACATCGCGCCGTTGGCGCCGATGTAGCCGCTGGGGTTCGGATTCTTGAGCCTGAAGGCACCGACCGCACTGTCCGGCGTGGTGCCCTGCGGATACAGATTCACCCGGTAATACTCGGACGCGCGCACCGACTCGCGCAGCGCCTTGAAGAAACCGCTGCGGAAATACAGGCTGTAGAACGCCGACACGCGGTCGTAGAGCCACGGCTCGCCTTCGGCCGCCTTGTACGGAATCTGATTGGCGGTGGTGACGCGCGGGTCGTCTTCGTTGATGTGCGCGTAGAAGAAATTCTTCGCGCCATACATCTGCTCGGTGTATTCGGCGTAATGCTCGGTCGCATCCATCGTCGCCGGGTCGTCGCGGGTGGCCAGGATCTGCGGCACGAACGGCCGCATCGGGCCGAGTTTGAGCAAGCCTTTGCTCAAGGTCGACGACGGCAGCACCGCATAGACCCTCGGTTCCGACACGCCGTCGCCGGCGACGAAACTACCCGATGTGACCGGCTGCCAGCCGTTGCGCGGGTTCTCCAGCGTGGCGACCGACTGGACGCGGTCGCGATAGCCCCACTCGACGCGGATGGCTTCCGAATTCGGATAGCCCGCGGCGAAGATGTAGCGGATCTGCACGCGGGCGACGCGCACGGAGGTGTTGTCGAGCGCGGCGTTGGTCGCGTGCCGCCACGGGGTGAGCTGTTCGACGAACGCCGGGATCTCGATGCCTTTGGCGTCGAGCACGCGCAGTTTCGACAGACCCGCCTGGGTGATCGAACCACGCGGCAGCGGCACACCGAAGGTCACCAGTTGCGACACGCCCGCAGGCACGCCTTCCACCGGATGCAGGCGCACATCGACCACGCCGAAGGTCTCGGCGGCAGCCATCAGCGGCTTGAAGACCCGCGGGCTGACGAGGCCGCCGACCGCATTGGCCACCGGAGGTGCAGCCTGCGGCGCGGGCGGCGCCACGATGGATCCGGGGCGGACGCGCACCGGCTTCGCGTCGCGCGGTTCGGCCTGCGATGGACGCTTGCCGGTGGTATCGGCGATGCGGGCCTGGGCATTGCCGGTGTCGCAGGCGTTGAGCGCGAACGCCAGCCCGACGATCGCGGCCATTCTTGCGGAGGCATGGAGACGGGCAGGAAAGATGCCGTGAGGAAGCATTCCGGGAAGGGACAGGGCAGCGCCACGCCACGCGGACAACGACAGTTGCAGTTTTTGCATACGGATCACCTGGAGCGCGGAGCGTGCGGGGGCACGATCCGACGACGATGCCGAGGGGGAATGCGTGCAGCCGTCGGCAGCGGCGTGCAGGGACCTGGACGACGCGACGCACGCGGCGAAAGGGCGAGGCAACGTATGCGTGGTCCCAGCCAGCAAACCGTGACCATCGTCGTCAATATCAGCTTAGTGATTGTTTTGCATGATTTTCCTGCACGGATTCACATCCTGCCGGTGATCTGTGCATGCTCCGCAGACGCCGGGCGACCATCAAAGTCGTGACGGAAAACACATTCTGCGCAACTTCCGTTGCTGGCTATGCGGGCTCGAAACGACGAGTCAGGCGCGGTGATAAGGGTGGTTCGCCAGCAGCGCCGCGGCGCGGTAGAGCTGCTCGGCCAGCACCAGCCTCACCAGCATGTGCGGCAGGGTGAGCGGGCCCAGCGACCAGCGCTCGTCGGCCTTGGCCAACACATCGGGGGCATGCCCTTCCGGGCCGCCGATCAGGAATGCGAGATCGCGACCGCCGCCGCGCCAATGTTCCAGCCGCTGCGCCAGCGCTTCGGAGCTGTGCATCGTGCCCCGGCCATCGAGTGCGATCAGATGCACGGACTTGGGGAGCGCAGCGATCACGCGCGCGCCCTCGTCGGCGGTCGCGCGCGCCGCGTCGCGGCCTTTGCCGCGCAGGCCGGGTTCGATTTCGATCAGCTCCAGCGGCAGCCAGTAGGACAGGCGCTTCTGGTATTCGGCGAAGCCCTGCGCCACCCAGGCGGGCGCGCGTTCGCCGACGGCGATGAGACGGGCCTTCACGCGGCGGTGCTCAGAGGGGCGGCGCTCAGACCGCCGGTTCGCTCACGCGCACCGCGGTGCCGTAGCAGAGCACTTCGGTGATGCCCGCCATGACTTCGGTGGCGTCGTAGCGCACGCCGATGATGGCGTTCGCACCCAGCCGGTCGGCTTCGCGGCACATCTGGTCGAAGGCGTCGCGCCGCGCCTGCTCGCACAGTTCGCGATACAGGCTGATATCGCCGCCGAACAGCGCCTGGATGCCGGCGAGGAAATTACCGACCACCGAACGCGAACGCACCGTAAGGCCGCGCACCACGCCGAGATTCTTCAATACAGGCTGGCCGGGCAGCTCGAACGCGGTGGTGATCTGGACGCGCTGCATCGCGGAACTCAGTAGCCGTCGGCCGGCGGCTCGTCGCCCACCGTCCACAGGCGTTCCAGCGCGTAATACTCGCGGACCCGCGGCAGCATCACGTGGACGACCACATCGCCCAGGTCGACCAGCACCCATTCGGCTTCGCGCTCGCCTTCGACGCCCAGCGGCATCACGCCGAGATCCTTGACCTTGCGCACCGCTTCATCGGCGATCGATTTGACGTGACGGGTCGAGGTGCCGGAGGCGATGACCATGTAATCGCAGACGCTGGTCTTGCCGCGGACGTCGATTTCGATCGCGTCCTTGGCCTTGAGGTCTTCCAGCGCCAGATGGACCTGGCGGAGCAGCGCTTCGGCCGACGGCGCCGGGGTGGGCAGCACGGTCTTGATGACGTGCGCATTGTTGGTGTTGGACAAGAGCGATCCTCGCTTGGAATGCCGGGATTATACGCCCGGCGCCGCCGCGGGCCGGGGACCGGGGGCGAACGGACCGGCGCCGTACAGACCATGCTCGACGATGTAGCGCGACACCGGCAACGGCAACAGGTGGTGCCAGGTCTCGCCGGCGGCGATCCGGCGGCGGATCTGGGTGGCGGAGGCCTCGTGCAGCGGCTGGCGCAGGCGCAGCACCTTGCCTCCGGGGCTGCTGCGGAGGGCCGCGGCGTCCAGGGTCCAGCGACCGCCCACCAGCCGGGCCGCCTCGGGCGGCAGGTGTTCGTCCAGCGCGCTGCCGGGACGCTCGGCCACCACCCAGTGCGCACCTGCGATCAGGGCTTCGGGCTCTTTCCAGGTGGCCAGCCCATGCAGGCTGTCGGCCCCGATCAGGAACGCCAGCGGCGCCTGCTCGCCGTGTTTCGCGCGCAGCTCGCGCAGGGTGTCGATGGTGTAGCTGGGCGTGTCCCGGCTTGTGGAGGCGCGCGCCAGTTCGCGCCGGTCCACGCGCAGCCCGGCGTGGCCCTGGATGGCGAGATCCAGCATCGCGGCGCGGTCTTCGGCGCCGGCGCCGGGCGCGGCGCGGTGCGGCGGGTCGGCCGCCGGCATCATCCAGATCGTGGTGCCCAGCGCGTCCCGCGCGGCCAGCGCGATGGCGATGTGGCCGTTGTGGACCGGATCGAAGGTGCCGCCGTAGAACGCGCGCAGCAACATGGGAAAGGACATCAGACCACCGCCCGCCGGGTCAGCAGCCCGACGCCGCGCGATTCGGCGATGGCCAGCAGCAGGCGCTCGAGCGCCAGCCAGGCATCCGCCGGTTCCTCGCCGATCCGCGGCCGACCCTTGGCGATGCGATCGACACGGCCGGCCTCGACCACGAAACGCTCCCAGCGCACGGCGTCATGACGCTGCAGCGCGCGGCGGTAGACCGCCTGCTTGGCGTCCCACACCCGCTGCGCCTTGAATTCGGCGGCCAGATTGCCGCCCTTGGCCTGCACCCGCGCCAGCGCGGCCGCGCGCTGCAGTTCCATCACCAGCA
>JBKJTC010000079.1:0-3343 GCA_046590925.1 Lysobacteraceae bacterium
CGCCCTGCAGCGCGCGGTGTCGACGATGATCCGCGACCTCAACCACGACTACTGGACCGGCACCGTCTACACCACCAACCGCCGCGTCTGGGAACACGACGAAGCCTTCAAGGAACGCCTGCGGATGATGCGCTGCATGGCCATCGACATGGAGACCGCGACGATCTTCGCAGCCGGCTTCGCCAACCGCATTCCCGCGGGCGCGCTGCTGCTGGTGAGCGACCAGCCGATGATCCCCGAAGGCGTGAAGACCGAAGCCAGCGACGCGAAGGTCAGCGCCGAGTTCGTGGAGCGCCACATCAGCATCGGCATCGAAGCGCTGAAGCTAATCCGCCGGCATGGCAAGTCGGTGCGGCATCTGCGGTTCGACGAATGACATCCGCAGCATCTTCCGCCCCCTCCCCCGCATGCGGGGGAGGGCTGGGGTGGGGGCCTGAAGCATGCGCACGATTCGTTCGTAACCAGCAGCGTTTTCTGCATTTCACGAACCCGGAAACTCGGACATGACAACGTCTCAAGCACAGGCATCGCTGCCGCACATCGTCCGCTTCTGGCACGATGCCGGCCCCGCAAAGTGGTTCGCGAAAGACGATGCCTTCGACGCCGAACTGCGTACGCGTTTCCTCGACGAACACTTCGCGGCCGCGCGTCGCGAGCGCGAAGCCCTGCTCGACCATGCCGACGGCGCGCTCGCGCTGATCCTGCTGCTGGATCAGGTGCCGCGCAACATATTCCGCGACAGCGCGCATGCCTTCGCCACCGACCCGCTGGCGCGCGAATACGCGCAGCGCGCCATCGACGCCGGATTCGACACCGCCATCGACACCGCACTGCGGATCTTCTTCTATCTGCCGTTCGAACATTCCGAAGCGATGGCCGACCAGGACCGCACGGTCGCGCTGTGCGAAGCGCTAGGCGACGCGACCTATCTCAAATATGCGGAAGCGCATCGCGATGTGATCCGTCGCTTCGGCCGGTTCCCGCATCGCAACCGGGCACTGGCGCGGGTGAGTACGGCTGAAGAGCAGGATTGGCTGGATGCAGGCGGCGGGTTTTGACACCAGCACAAGCCCGAAGCCCGATGTAGGAGGGCCTTCAGGCCCGAGCTCTTAGCAAGACAACCCGTCGCCTGAAGCGATGTCATACGCACCACGCGGCATCACGGGCAAAGCAAAATCTCGGGCCTGAAGACCCTCCTACGCAAGCGGCCGCCCGCGATTTGCGGTTTGGAAAAACATCAAGGCGGTGGAAAAGATTGCAGATATTACCGACGAAGCATTGGCACTCATGAACGATGTTTTGATGTTGCGGTACATGGCGAATCTTTACCGAAAAAGATTTCACGCCAGTGAAAGCCGCGCTGCAGCGCCCGGCAAACGCTTGAAATCGCATTACCGTCTGCGCGGATGCGGACCTTGCTCCGCTAGTCACTGATGATTTTCGGCAACCGAAAGATCTTCCCATCCGTTTGCTGACATCACGGTCTGCGATGCCGCGAAGAGAACCGCATCTCGACTCTCAGTTGCGCATTTCCTATGGCATCCTCGCATCGCAATATTCATGGTGAACGCCTCCGCACCCGGGCCTGCCCGCCACCATCAAAAACGCCCGGCACAAACGGGCCGGGCGTCCTCAACAAACGGGTGAGCCGAGGATTTACTGCATGCTGCGCTTCGGTGCTTCCTGTGCAGGCGCATCGAGCTGCTGATTCGCGGCTTGCTGGACCGGCGGCGTTTGCGCCTCTTGCGTCTGCGCTTTCACCGCTTGGTCGGCAACCGGCGTGCTGACGGCCGCCTGCTCACTCACACGATGATCGCTGTTGGGCTCACCTTTGTAGAAAAAGACGTTGCGATCGGCGTTGCCCTGAGCGTTGATGACGGTATTGCCCACCGCCACCCCGTCGATCTTGTCGACGCCCTGCTGCTTGGCGGCGATGGCGATGCCTGCGGCCAAACGATCGGTGGCGCTGTCGGGTGCGGGATTCAGCGGATGGCCCTGCTGCTGCAGGGCACCCAAGGCCTGCCTGTACAGCGGCTCATCGCGCAATGCGGCTGCGGCCTGCTCAGGGTTGACGGCAGGCGCGGTCGGGATGGGCTGCGGGCGCGACGGTGCGTACAGTGCGTCCATAGTGTTGCCCAGCGCGGCATTGCCATCGCGATCAGTCTGATAGGGCGTGACGCTGACACCACCGTTCTGGCTGTTGTACTGCGCCTGCACGCCGATGTCGCGCTGGCCCACCGCGGAATCGAGCTGTGCACGCACGTCGCCGGTGACGACCGTGGTGCCGTTGGCATTAGCGCCAATCGCCAAACTGGCCTGCGGTGTTGCGGTGACATTGAGTGGGTCGCCGGCCACCTGCTGCGGCGTACCGGTCACGGTGACACCGACGGCAGTACGGTCCACGCCCGGATCTGGGCGCACGGTAGTGATGCCGGGCATGTCGATGACCCGGGTGGTCCCATCCATCATCTGGAAGTTCTGGGGAGTGGAGGTCACGGTGACCTCACCAGGGGGTGGAGCGCCCAGCCGCACGTTGACCTGGCCGCCATCGATTGCACCGTTGACGACGTTGACCTGGGCATTCACCGACAGCTGCTCATCCGCCCCAGTAGGCCGAACGATACCGACCGATGCACCGGAGAACTGCAGGCCATTGCCGTTGTTCTTGAAGTTGGCGTCGACGTTGGTGGAGCCACCGTCAGCGGTGGTCTGTCTAAAGCCTGCGGATACGTTATCGATATCGGACATCTGTGAGTTGCTCCATTTTCCTGGGGAAATTCAATCTCAAAATGTATAGCACTGCCCTCAGTGCGACTCTACCCGTGCAGGCGTCACACTTCGCATCAACCACGCAGCAGGCCTGCTAAGAGATTGAATTGACAGGGGCGATACGGGCAAAAGATGTTTTTGCGATGTTTTTGTGACGCCTCATGGCTTGGCAAGCATGTTCCATGGCGCAAATGAGCGCTTGGTATCCGCGCAGCTGCGGCCCGGGCAACGATGCGCGGGACATCCGCGTTCAGTGGGAACTGGGCCGCATATCGCTTCAGTCGTTCATTTATTCAGCTGCTGCCACAGGAAGGTGTAGGCCAGCGCGCGCATGTGCGCTTCCTGCTGGTTGTTGGCCGCGCCGCCGTGGCCGCCTTCGATGTTCTCGTAGTAGCGCACGTCGGCGTTCATCGCTTCCATCTTCGCCATCATCTTGCGCGCGTGACCCGGGTGGACACGGTCGTCGCGGGTGGAGGTGGTGAACAGCACCGGCGGGTATTCGGTGCCTTCCTTCAGCAGGTGGTAGGGCGAGAAGGTCTTGATGAATTCCCAGTCCTTCGTATCCGGGTCGCCG
>JBKJTC010000068.1:0-4235 GCA_046590925.1 Lysobacteraceae bacterium
CGCGACCGCAGCAACAGCGACAACAGCGCCACTGCGAGCGTGGCGGTCAATGCCGTCGTTCTGCCCAACGCCGACCTCGCCGTGCGCCTGATCGGTGGTCCGGTCGATACCATCCCCGCCGGCGGCATCGCGACGGTGGTGGTCCAGGTCCGCAGCAACGGCCCGAATGCGACCTCGCAGCCGACGGCGACCTTCACCGGCAACGTCGCCGCCAACCGCGCCTCGGTGGTTCCGCCGGCCGGTTGGACCTGCGTGGCGGGTTCGCTCGGCAACGGCAACTTCAACACCGTCTGCACCGCTGCCGGCAGTTTCGCCAGCGGCGCCCGCGTCAACTTCACGCTGAATGTCACCGCGCCGAGCGTGCAGGGTCAGCCCACCCTCACCTTCAGCGCGACCGTCGGCGCCACCGCCACCAGCGATCCGCTGTCGGTCAACAACAGCGCGGGCCGCACGCTCCAGGTCACCGGCGCGCCGGCGACCGGCCCGGGCGACGTATCGGGTGCTGGCGGCTGATCGGCGACGCCATTTGCGACACCCAGAAGCGCGGCTCCGGCCGCGCTTCTTTTTTTTGCGCCATGTGTTTCGAGTGCGAGGACGCGCACGCCATACGCATCCGCACGCGATCCGTCATGACGCGCTGCGCAACGAAGGCTTCAGGCGGAGCGGGTATGATTCGCGCAACCGACGCACGAGACCCCCGCACGATGACCGTCGCAGCACGTTTCGAAATCGAATACCTGCAGTATCTCGGCCCCGACGGCACGCTCGTCGCCCAGCCGCCCGCCGCCTTCGCCGATCCCGCCACGCTGTTGCCGCTCTTCAAGCAGATGCTGTTCGTGCGCACCTTCGACAGCAAGGCCATCGCGCTGCAGCGCACCGGCAAGCTCGGCACATACGCTGCGTGTCTCGGCCACGAAGCCACGCACATCGGCATCGGCGCGTCGATGCGTCCCGAGGACGTGTTCGCGCCCAGCTATCGCGAATACGGCGCGCAGTTCATGCGCGGCGTGCGTCCGCGCGAAGTGCTGCTGTACTGGGGCGGCGACGAACGCGGCAACGACTTCGCCGTGCCGAAGCACGATTTCTCGTGGTGCGTGCCGATCTCGACCCAGTGCCTGCACGCGGCCGGCGCCGCACTGGCGTTCAAGCTGCGCAAGGAACCGCGCGTGGCCGTGACCACCTGCGGCGACGGCGGCAGCTCGAAGACCGACACCTACGCCGCGATCAATTCCGCGGGTGCGTACGCGCTGCCCTTCGTCCAGTGCATCATCAACAACGGCTGGGCGATTTCCGTGCCGCGCGCGGCGCAGACCGGCGCGCCCACGCTGGCGCAGAAAGGCATCGCCGGAGGCCTGCACTGCCTGCAGGTGGACGGAAACGACCTCATCGCGGTGATGGAAGGCATGCGCCTGGCGCTGGACCGCGCGCGCAGCGGCGGCGGCGGCAGCGTCATCGAATTCATGACCTATCGCCTGCACGACCACACCACCGCCGACGATGCCCGTCGTTACCGTGGCGAACAAGAAGTGAAAGATGCGTGGGCGCGCGAGCCGGTCACCCGGCTGCGTACGTACCTCACCGCCGCCGGCCTCTGGGACGAGGCGCAGGAAAGCGCCTGGGCCGACGAGTGCGGAAGGCTCATCGACATCGAAATCAACGCCTATCTGGAAACCCCCGTGCAGCCCGTGAGCGCGATGTTCGATTTCCTCTACGCCGAGTTGCCGCCGGACATCCAGGCGCAGCGCGCGGAAGCCATCGCCGCGGAGGGCCGCAAGCATGGCTGACGGCGCGCCCATCACATTGATCGAAGCCATCACCCAGGCGCTCGCCTACGCCATGCGCGCCGACGAACGCGTGCTGGTGCTGGGCGAGGACGTGGGCGTGAACGGCGGCGTGTTCCGCGCCACCGCCGGCCTGCAGCAGATCTTCGGCCCGGAGCGCGTGCTGGACACGCCGCTGGACGAAACCACCATCGCCGGTTTGACGGTCGGCATGGCCGCGCAGGGCATGCGCCCGGTGGCCGAAGCGCAGTTCGACGGCTTCGTGTATCCGATGGTCGATCACATCATCTGTCACGCCGCGCGCATGCGGTATCGCACCCGCGGCCGCCTCACCTGCCCGATGGTGCTGCGCGTGCCGTGGGGCGGCGGCATCCGCGCGCCCGAGCACCACAGCGAAGCCAACGAATCGATCTTCACCAACGTACCCGGCCTGCGCGTGGTGATGCCATCGTCGCCGCAGCGCGCCTACGGCCTGCTGCTGGCCGCGATCCGCGACGAGGATCCGGTCATCTACATGGAACCCAAGCGCATCTATCGCCAGTACAAGGAACTGGTGCCCGACGACGGCGAGGCGCTGCCGCTGGACGTGTGCTACGTGCTGCGCGACGGCAGCGACGTGACCCTGGTGACCTGGGGCGCGCAGGTGAAGGAATGCCTGGAAGCCGCCGACGCATTGGCGAAGGACGGGATCAGCGCCGAAGTGATCGATGTCGCCACCCTCAAGCCGCTGGACTTCCCCACCATCGCCGAATCGGTGTGCAAGACCGGCCGCTGCGTGATCGTGCACGAAGCGCCGAAGACCGCCGGCTTCGGCGCCGAGATCGCCGCGCGCCTCGCCGAGGAATCGATGTACGACCTCGTCGCGCCGGTCGAACGCGTCACCGGCTACGACACCCACATTCCGCTGTTCCGCCTGGAAATGAAGTATCTGCCCAGCGTCGAGAAGATCGTCGCCGCGGCGAAAAGAACTTTGGCCGCGAGTTGAGCCGGAGGATGCGGGCGATTGGCGCAAGAGCAAATCCCCCATTGCCTGCTGCGCAGGCGATCGCCCCCTTTTTCAAAGGGGGCTGGAAAGACGCCGCACTTTTCGACCCACTCGAAAAATGGGGCTGGAAAGACGCCGCGCTTTTCGACCCACTCGAAAAATGGAGCTGGAAAGGCGTCGCGCTTTTTGACCACATCGAAAAATGGAGCTGGAAAGATGCCGTGCTTTTTACCCCCTTTGAAAAAGGGGGTCGGCATCGCGCAGCGATGACGGGGGGATTTGCTCTTAGCGCACCACTCGCCAACAGCGCCACCTAGATGCAAGCCCGCATCATCCGCGACTACCGCAGCCAATACGCGAACCCCATCAGGTTCGCGCAGGGCGAGATCTTGACGCTGGGCGCGCGCGACACCGAATGGCCGGCCTTCATCTGGACCACGACCGCCGACGGCAACGCCGGCTGGGCGCCGCTCGACTGGCTGAAGCCGCTCGACGATGGCCGCGCCGAAGCGCTGCGCGATTACTCGGCGCAAGAACTCGACGTGGACACTGGCGATGCCGTGACCCTGCTGCACGAACTCGGCGGCTGGTGGTGGTGCGAACACGCGGATGGACGCTGCGGATGGGTGCCGACGGAACAACTGGAGTTGGCATGAGCGACCCGAAAGTCGAACAATTGCTGCACGATCTGCAGCTCACCCATCCCGATCTGCATGCGCTGGTGCAGGCCGTACGCAAAGTGATCCGCGCAGTGGCGCCGAAGATGTCCGAACGCGTGATGTACGGCGGCATCCTGTTTTCGGGCCCGGAACAGTTCTGCGGCGTGTTCGCGTATTCCGCGCACGTCACGATGGAATTCGGCAAGGGCGCCGAACTCGAGGACACCCACGGCATGCTCGAAGGCAAGGGAAAATTCCGTCGCCACATCAAACTGCAGACGCTTGCCGATATCGAATCGAAACACCTGAAAGACTACATCGCGCATGCGCTTCGACTTTCCACCCGACCGCCGGCATGATCGTTCGACGGCATCGGCAACAGAATCAAAGGAATCCCCCATGAGCCAGACCAAGACCTTCATCCTCCCCGACCTCGGCGAAGGCCTGCCGGACGCCACCATCGTCGAATGGTTCGTCAAACCGGGCGACACCATCAAACTCGATGCGCCGCTGGTGTCGATGGAAACCGCGAAGGCGGTGGTGGAAGTGCCGTCGCCGGTGTCGGGCAAGGTGCTGAAGCTCGCGGGCGGCGACGGCGACGTGGTCGTCACCGGCACGATGCTCGCGGAATTCGAGGTCGATCCGTCGATGCCGCAGCGCGCGGAAGGCCAGGATACGGGGCATCACCATGCGCCGCCGGCTGCGGCGGCACCCCCACCCCAACCCTCCCCCGCCAGCGGGGGAGGGAGCGAACACCCGCAGCCAGCGGCTGAAGCGAAACGCGACGACGCCGGCACCGTGGTCGGCGCG
>JBKJTC010000082.1:0-7172 GCA_046590925.1 Lysobacteraceae bacterium
AGCCGTCGGGCCTGTTTCGGCCTGAACACCATTCTCCGCACCGATGCGGGCCAGTGAGGACAACGCCATGAGACTTTCAATCGCAATCGCTCTCGCGCTGTGCTCCTTCTCCGCCGCCGCCGCGCAGCCGCTGCGTCCAGCCGGCGCCAATGATCAGGCTCCCTCCCGTCTCGTCGCCCTGCCTGCGCCCTCCGCGCAGATCGAGCGCGCGCCGGTCTCGTTCGCGTGGAAACTCGACCCGAACCAGACGGTGTTCGCCTCGCAGCCCCATGTCGCGCAGAGCCGCGAATACTGGGAAACGGTCGACGCCGCGGCGCTGGACAAGGGCGTGCAGCTGAAGATGTCCGCGCCCGGCAGCCTGATCCGCATCAGCCCGACCCGGGGTGCCCGCGCGCTCCGCGCAGACGAACTGCAGGTCAACGACAGCCGCGGTGCCGCCAAGCTGGAGAACATCGCCAGCGCCGAGCAGCTGACCAAGGCTGGCATGGATGTGCAGGCCGGTTCGGTCATCGCCAAGCTCGACAGCCAGGAAGGCGCCGACACCTACACCGTGCGCGTTCCGAAGGCCGAAGGCCGCTATCTGGTCCACGTCTTCGAGCCCGAAAGCACGGCCGTGCTCCGTGCCAGTGCCGACCGCAGCCACGCCCTCGCCGGCGGCTCGGTGCGCTTCGACGTCGACTTCAACCAGGCCGGCAAGATGTCCGCGATGCAGGCGGAAGCCATGCTGGTGGCGCCCGATGGCCGCAGCTGGCCGGTGGCGCTCGACGCCAGCGGCAACGGCGGCCTGACTGCGAACGTGAAGCTGCCGGCCAACACCGGCAACGCGCAGGGTTTGTGGGAACTGCAGGTGTTCGCCAATGCCGGCGGCATCCAGCGCGACGCGCGTACCGCGTTCGCGGTGGCCGCGCCGACCGCCCACCTCGACGGCATCTTCGCGTTCAACGCGAAGACCATGCGCATGGCGTTGCCGGTGCAGGCCGGTTCCGTGGGTCGCTACGAAGCCCGCGGCACGCTGTTCGCCACCGGCGGCGACGGCGTGATGCGCCCGGTCTCCGAAGCGCACAGCGCGGCGTGGATGAAGCGCGGCAAGGGCATGCTGGTGCTGCAGTTCGATCGCGCGCACCTGCCGCAGGGCTACGGTGCACCGTTCGAAGTGCGTCAGCTGGAACTCAACGACCAGTCGCGCATGGCGCCGCTGGAAAGCCGCGAACGCGCGGGCGTTGCACGCTGACTTTTCGCTAAGTGTTTTTGTGTCATTGTTCCAAACCGACAAGGGGCCGCGAGGCCCCTTGTCGTTGACGCTGTCTCTATCGATGCCATGACTCGAAGAGCGTTGTCGGATCAAACCGATCTCACCGCAGGAGGGCCTTCAGGCCCGAGCTCATACCAAGGCGATGAGCATCTCTCCTCCGTTTGGGAGCTGTTAAAAGCCCGGGCCTGAAGGCCCTCCTGCGCGAGGCTAATCCCTCAGCGTGCGACCAGACCCGTGGCGAATGCCGGGACATCACCCAAAGGCTGGTCTTCGATACGGATCAACGCGCCGTCGACGCCGACACGGAATGCACCGATCGTCGTGTTGTTGAGCACATAAAGAAAGCGACTGTTGCGATCAAGCGTCATATCGGTCGGGCCACTGCTGGCGCCTGTGTCTGCCGCGACAGCACTGGCCAATGTTGCAGCACCATTACCGCCGATACGATAAGTCGACAGATTACCGCTAGCGGTATTGCTGACATATGCATAACGCCCGTCGCGGGTGGTCACCACCCAGCAGGCGGCGCTCTGACCACTGGGCACCGCAGCCGACACGATGTCGACGCTGGCATCGCCGTTGAGGCGATAAGACGACAGCGTACTGGCACCGGCCGCCCCGCCCACCGCTTCGGAGACCAGTAACTGATCGCGACGGCCAAAGGCAAAACCGAAGGGCGTCGGTGAAGGCGATTCCTGGATCTTGGCCTGGCTCAACAAGCCATCACCGTTCACCGCGAAGGTCAGAACGCGATTGGTCGCCTTCTCGGTCACCGCCAGCAGATCGCCGTCGCGGTTGAATTCGACCTGCGCCGCGGCAGTACCGGTTCCACTCAGCGCGCGGCGGGAACCCGCGATCGGAGTAAGCGTCCCGTAGATGCTCAGCCGGAAACCCTGCACATTATCGCTACCGGCGTTGAGCACGTAGACCACATCGTCTTCGATGGTGACGCTGACGGGCGTATTGCCACCCGATGCTTCGGTGTCGGTGCGATACAGATAATTGCCGAACGCGAGGAACACCGAGACGCTGTTGCTGCCAGGATTCACCGCCAGCAGCCACTGGCCGGAATCGCTCAACGCCAAGGCACCTTGATTGCCCAGGCCGCCGCCGGTGCCGGCGCCGCGTGTGGCATAGCGGCGTTGCGCACCCAGACTGCCATCGCGAAAGCGGTCGAAGACCACGATTTCATTGCCTGCGACGTTGTTCGTCATGGTGAAAACGGCGCCGTCGATCCCGCCGACGGTGGCGTTGACGACAGGTACGGCCACTGCGACCGTGCCCAGCGCCGCGAACAGGGCGAGGGACAGACGGGAATGACGTTTGGAAAGGGTGTTGTTCATGCTGGAGCTCCATTGCAGAGGTTCGGGGGAACCCGCATCCGATGGCGGGTGGACATACCTTCGGCCTACGCCGATCACGAAGTCCTCACGCAATGTTCAAGAAAAAGTGACTTGACATCGCAGCGGCCCAGCCCGGAGATAGGCGCCATGTCCGCAACGCCCCGCACACGCCAATGAAAACCGAGCACAAACGCGTCCTGGTGATCGAAGACGATCCCGATATCGGGGCCATGCTCACGCTCAATCTGCGCAGCGAAGGCTTCGCGGTTGCCGTCGAGACCAGCGGAGAAGCCGGTCTGCGCTGGCTGCAGCGCGAGACGCCGCTGCTGCTGGTGCTGGACCTGATGCTGCCGGGCATCGACGGGCTGCAGGTGTGTCGCAAGGTGCGCGAACGCGACGATTACGTGCCGATCATCATCCTCAGCGCGAAGTCCAGCGAGACCCAGCGCGTGCTCGGGCTGGAGCTGGGTGCCGACGACTACCTCACCAAACCGTTTTCCACCGCGGAACTCACTGCACGGATCAACGCCGTTCTGCGGCGTATGAAAGCTGCGGAAGCATTGGGCGAAACCCGCGCCGGCGTGATCAGGCACGGCGCGCTCAACATCGATCCGGTTGCTCGCGAAGTCAAACTCGCCGGCAAAGAGGTGGTACTGACCGGCAAGGAGTTCGACCTGCTTGCATTCTTCGCGCGGAACGCCGGTCGCACCTATCGGCGTACCGAACTGCTGGACAAGGTTTGGGGCCACAGCCACGACGGCTACGAGCACACGGTCAATTCGCATATCAACCGGCTACGGGCGAAGATCGAAAACGATCCGGCAAAGCCCGGCTACATCCTCACCGTCTGGGGCGTGGGCTACAAGTTCGCGACCGCGGACGAGGGTCTGGACGAAAGCATCGGCGAAGCACCCGTCGAACCGCACAGGAGCGAGACATGATCCTGCAATCGCTGTATGCACGCATCGCGCTGGTATTCGCGATCATCGTGCTTGCGCTGGGCGTGACTCTCGGCTGGCTTGGATACAGTGCGGCCAAGCAGCATCAGCATGAAGTTCTGCAGCGCGTCAATCTGGGGCTTGCGCAGCACATTTCACGACAGCCCGCACTGGTGTCGGATCCGCAGAGTACCCAGCGTTTGTTCGATCACCTCATGGCGGTGAATCCGAACATCGAAGTCTATCTTCTCGACCCGCAGGGCAAAGTGCTGCAGCCATCGCCGCAGCTGGCAGCCCTGCCCCGCACGCACGTATCCCTGGATCCGGTGCACGATCTGCTCGCCGGTGCCGCACTGCCGGTGACCGGCGACAACCCGCGTCATGCGGAAGGTCGTGAGATCTTCAGCGTCGCGCCGATCGAAACCGATGACGGTGTCATTGGATATGTCTACATCGTGCTGCTCAACGATATGTACCGGGCGATGGTGGCCCATGCTTGGCAGGGCTACGCCATGCGCAGCGGCGCGAAAGTGGCGCTCATTGCCATCATGGTCGCTATTTTGGCAGGACTGGTCGCATTCGCCGCACTGACCCGCCGACTCGACCGGACTATCCGCGAAATCGAAACCTTCGCCAGTTCTCCCGACGAAGATGTACTGCCGACATCGCCAGCGCGGAAGGGTCGGCAGGGCGACGAGATTGCCCGTCTCAACGCCTCGTTCGCGAACCTGCGCGAGCGCTTGAATGCGCAAATGGTGGAACTGAAGCGGCAGGACGAACTGCGGCGCGAGCTCATCGCCAACGTGTCGCATGACCTGCGCACGCCACTGACTTCGATGCAGGGCTTTCTGGAAGCGCTGGCCCGCCTGGACAGCGGTATGGACGATTTGGAGCGCAAGCGCTATCTGGATCTGGCCGTGCGTCAGAGCCATCGCGTCTCGCGGCTTGCGCAGCAGTTGTTCGAGCTTGCGCGCCTGGAATGCGAGGACACCCAACCGCAGCCGGAATTGTTTTCCGTATCGGAGCTGCTGCATGACATCGCGCAGAAATTCACGCTGGTGGCAGGACGCAAATCGATTCATCTGCATACCGAAATCGATGAGGATCCACTGTCGGTACAGGGCGATATCGGCATGCTAGAGCGCGTCATCGGCAACCTGGTCGACAACGCAATTCGGCATACGCCTGAAGGCGGCGACATCCATCTGGTTGCGCGCATGCGTACGCACGGCATCGAAGTGCGGATCGACGACACCGGGCAAGGCATTTCAGAAGATCAATTGCCGGGGCTGCTGGTGCGGGGTTCGCCGATACGAAAGATGGCCACCCGCCGCGGCGGTGGGCTTGGACTGTTGATCGCAAATCGCATCCTGCAACTGCACGGCAGCGCGATCCAGGCCGCCAGCCGGCTCGGCGAAGGGACCAGCATCAGCTTCATCCTGCCGACCGCAAAGGCGGCTTGACGCCGCAAGCGGCAAGCGGCAAACGATACTTGTCCTCGGATCACCCGTTCCCCACCCCGTGCGGCACATGCCCGGCCGCGACATGCTCGCGCGCCGAGTCGATGTTGTGCTGCGAATCGTCGAAGAAGATATCGGCCCCAAACGCCTGCAAAAATGGGCCTTTGGCACGGCCGCCGAGAAATAAGGCTTCGTCCAGACGGATGCCCCACTCGCGCAGCGTGCGGATCACCCGTTCGTGCGCGGGCGCCGAGCGCGCGGTCACCAGCGCGGTGCGGATCGGACAGGTTTCGACCGGATACGCGGCCTGCAGCCGGTGCAACGCATCCAGGAAGACGCGGAACGGGCCACCGATCAGCGGCTCATGCGCGCGTTCGCGTTCATGGCGCGCGAAGGCCTCCAGCCCGCCTTCGCGCGAAACGCGCTCGCCTTCGTCGTCGAACAGCACCGCGTCGCCGTCGAAGGCGATGCGGATCTGCTCGCGGACGCCCGCATCGTACGCGGGCGACACCGACTGCGACGGCAGCAGCGTCGCCGCGGCGATGCCGTGCTCCAGCGCGCGACGCACCGATTCGGCGTCCGCGGACAGGAACAGATGCGCGCCGAACGGCTTGATGTAGGGCCAGGTCGGCGCCCCGGAGGTGAATGTCGCGCGTCGGATGTCCAGGCCGTGATGCTGGATCGAATTGAACACCCGCAGTCCGGTATCGGACGAGTTGCGCGACAGCAGGATCACTTCGACGTGCGGCACGCCCGCCGGCGCATCCGCGTTCAGGGCCAGCAGCTTGCGCACCAGCGGAAAGGCGATGCCAGGCTGCAGCACATCGTCCTCGCGGCCACGCTGATAGGCGGCGAAGGCATCGACGCCCTCGCGCTCGAACAGCGTGTGGCTGTCCTCCAGGTCGAACAGCGCCCGCGAGGAAATGGCGATGACGAGGGGTTGGGCGATGTCCGGGGTCTGCATGTCGTCAGTATGGATGGCTGGTGGTGCAGCGGTTGAGGAGGTCGTCGCCATCAACCCGCCAGATGCCGCGCCTGACGCGAGGGTGTAGCGCTTTTCCTGCGCGGCACCGGCACGGGACGCGGAGCGTCTTCTTCCTCGAACGCCAGCCGCGAGCGATGGCCCTGGCTGCGGAAGTCGTCGATCAGCGCACGATTCGCGATGGCGGTTTCGACCGCGCCATCGGAGACCAGGAATGCCTGCAGCGCATGCACCAGTCGTTCGTGCGCGATCGCGTGGGTCTGCCCGG
This sequence comes from Lysobacteraceae bacterium, assembly GCA_046590925.1. Taxonomy (GTDB): domain Bacteria; phylum Pseudomonadota; class Gammaproteobacteria; order Xanthomonadales; family Xanthomonadaceae; genus Lysobacter_I. The sequence continues at coordinate 6,244 of JBKJTC010000082.1, forward strand.
TGCGGGCGTACAGCCAGTCGCTGAAGGCCAGGAAACGGCGGAACGGCGCATCGCCGAGCAGCAGCGGCAAGGTGCGCGGCAGACGTCCGGAATTCGCGACCATGTCCCAGTAGCGCGAGAACCGCGACAGCCGCTGCATGGTCGCGAAATCGATCGCATCGGTGCTGAGGATGTTGTAGGGCGGATCGGGATTGAAGCGCAGGTCGTGCGCCGCCGTATGTCGCGCGACCGGCGCGCCGCGCAGGCGCTTGAGGATACCGAACTGGATCTCATGCGGCGCCAGCGCGACCAGCCTGTCGAATCCCAGCGCGAAACTCTCCACGCTTTCGCCCGGCAGACCCGCGATCAGATCCACATGCAGATGCGCGCGCGAATGCTCGCGCAGCCAGCGCAGATTGGCCGCCGCTTTTTCGTCGTTCTGGCGACGGGAAATGCGCGTCTGTACGTCCGGATTGAAGGTCTGGATGCCGATCTCGAACTGCAGCGTGCCGTCCGGGAATTTCGAGATGCCATCCTTGAGGCGATCGGGCAGATGGTCAGGAATCAGCTCGAAATGGACGAACGGCGGGTCGTCGGGCGCGGCTGCGATCTTCTGCAGGAAGAAGTCCAGGATCGCAAGCGACGTGTCGACCTTGAGATTGAACGTGCGGTCGACGAACTTGAACTGACGCACGCCGCGCACGTACAGCGTTTCCAGCGCATCGAGGAAACGGGTCAGCTCGAACGGCCATGCGGTCTTGTCCAGCGACGACAGGCAGAACTCGCATTTGAACGGGCAACCGCGCGACGCTTCGACGTAGAGATGCCGTTGGCGCACGTCCTCGTCGGTGTACTCGGCATAAGGCAGCGCCAGATCTTTCAGCTCGGCCTGTACGCCGAGTACACCGACGAGGACGTGCGCCAACGGCATCTCTACGTCGAAGCGTCGC
>JBKJTC010000133.1:0-9716 GCA_046590925.1 Lysobacteraceae bacterium
GTCCTGCGGGCTGTGGTTGCGGCCGGCGAATCGCGCCGCCACCTGCTGCATCTGCGCGAACCAGCCGCCTTGCTGGGTCTTGAAGTGATCGAGCACGTTGGCGAACGGATTCGCCGCGCCCCCCAGGCTGCCGGACCAGGCATTGATCGCATCCTGCCAGCCCTGCGCGCCAGACTGCGCCGCCTGCTGCGGGGCTGCGCCGCGCATGGCGTCGCCCCACGCGCCCCAGTACTGGCGCGCCAGCGCCTCGAAATCGTTTGCGTCGTTGCTGGCCATGCATCCTCCACGTGAGCCTGCATGCTAGCAATGCGCCTGTTGCGCCGCCATCGCGGCGCTTCGCACGCGGCAGCAAATTCAGGGCTTGGGTATGCGCAGGGTCTTGCTGATCATCAGGGAGCCGGACAGTGCGTACACCAAGACCAGCGGATGCAGCTGCCACGGCCCGAGCTGCAGCATGCCGCCCCACAGGTCATTGCCGATGTTGCCAGTGAGCGCCGCGGCGGCGAGCAGGCCGACGATCGCGGTGCTGGTCGGGATCGGGGTGCCTTCGAAATAGCGGACCTTGCCCTCTTCGCCCGACAACTGCTCGGCGGTCACGTTGTAGCGGGCCAGCCGGCTCACCCCGCAGCCGACGAAGAACGACAGCACGATCCAGTCCCAGCCGCCCTGCATGCCGCAGGCGTAGGCGAGCGCGGCCGGCGCCACGCCGAACGAAATCACATCGGCCAGCGAATCCAGCTCCCGGCCCAAGGTGCTCGCCACCTTGCGCCAGCGCGCGATGCGGCCGTGAACTGGATTCGCTGGCCGACGTGATCTCGTTCGGCGTGGCGCCGGCCGCGCTCGGCTTCGCCGCCGGTTTTCAGGGCGCCTGGGACTGGATCGTGCTGGGCTATTTCGTCTGCTGCGGCGTCAGCCGCCTCGCGCGCTACAACATCACCGCCGAGCAGTTGTCCGAAGGCGACGACAAGGTGAAGCACTTCGAAGGCACGCCGATCCCGACCAGCCTCGCGCTGGTGGTGATGTTGGTGATCGCCGCCGACGCCGGGCGCATCGGCGACGATTTCTGGTTCGGCGCCTATCAGATCGGGCCGTGGATCCTGCATCCGCTGGTCCTGGCCTATGCGCTGTCCGGCTCGTTGATGGTCAGCAAGACGATCCGCATTCCGAAGTGGTGATCGCGCGGCACGTGTCGTCTGCATCGCGCAATCGTTGTCGTGGCCGTTGCTATGATGTCGGCATCAGACCGGGAGCGATGCGATGTGGACTGCAGGCGGTGCGGGTGGGTCGGGCTTCGGTGGGCCGGGCTTCGGCGGGCAGAGTGATCCCGGCGCGTTGGCGCAACACTACTGGAGCGCACTGACCGAGGCGATGCGTTCGGCCGGCGGCACCGCGCGTCAGCAGGATCCATGGCAAGCCGCGATGCAGCAGTGGTCGCAGTTGGCGGGCGGCGGCCAGAGCCGCAACGATGCCGGCGACGCTATCGAACGTTTCTCCGCGCAGGCGCGGCAGTGGTTCGGCACCATGCAGCAGGTCGCCGAACAGTTCGCCGGAAAATCCGCCAGCGCCCAGGACATCGCCGCCGCGTGGAAACAGGCGATGGGCGGTGGCGGCAATCCCTTCGCGAGTCTGCTGTCCGGCATGACCGGCCGCGGCCAGTCCGGCTTCGAGGACTGGTACGCGCAGATCGCGCCGATGCTGCATGGGGGCGTGTTCAACGGCCTGTCCGGCGGCAACATGCTAGGCGGGATGCGCCAGGAAGCGATGACCTGGCTGCACACGCCCGCGTTCGGCCACAACCGCGAACAGCAGGAGCGCTGGCAGGCGCTGATCGCGGCGCAGCTGGAACTGCAGCAGAAGAACGACGCCTACAACGCGCTGATGCTGGAAGCCGGCCGCGACGCGTTCGACCGCTTCGAGTGCAAACTCGCCGAACGCAGCGAGCCCGGCCGCCAGCTGCAGTCGGCGCGCGCGCTGTTCGACCTCTGGATCGATGCGGCCGAAGAGTCCTATGCCGAAATCGCGCTGTCCGCGGGCTTCCGCAACGTGTACGGCGAACTGGTGAATGCGCAGATGCGGGTGCGTGCGGGTATCCAGAACGAAGTGGAGCGGATGTGCGGCATGTTCGGCATACCCGGACGCACCGAAGTCGATTCTGCGCACCGCAAGATCGCCGAACTCGAGCGCCAACTGCGTCGTTTGCGCGATGCGGTATCCGCGCAGGCGAAATCCGTGCCGGCCAAGGCTGCGCCAGCTAAATCCGCATCTGCTGAGTCCCCGCCTGCGGAAGTCGCGAAGGCCGGGCCAGCGCCGAAGCGAACGGCCCGCGCCAGACCGTCTTCTGCGAAAGCCGCAAGGAAGTCTCCAGCCAAGAAAGCCTCGGTCAAGAAAACTCCGGTCAAGAAAGCCGGAACTTCGCGCGCAGCCGCCAAGCCTGCGGTGAAGAAAGCGCAGCGACAGGCCATCGCAGCCATCGCCATGCCCGAACCCCTGAAGCCGATGCCGGCGAAGCAGTCCGGTTCAATCAAGACCGTCGCCGGCAAGACCGCGAAGAGGACACGCTGACATGTACACACCCTTCGACGTCTCGCCCGAGAAACTGGCGCAGGAAGCCGCCACCGTCCAGCAGAAGCTGGGCGCGGGCCTCGCGACCCTGCGCGAACTCGACGACGTGCATTACGGCGTCACCGCGAAAGAAGAAGTCTGGCGCGACGGCAAGGTCGTGCTGTATCGCTTCAAGGGCGGCAAGGCGCCGACCGCGAAGGTTCCGCTGTTGATCTGCTACGCGCTGGTGAACCGGCCGTACATGGTCGATCTGCAGGACGACCGCTCGCTGGTCAAGAACCTGTTGGCGCTGGGCGAAGACGTGTATCTGATCGACTGGGGCTATACCGACCGTTCCGATCGTTACCTCACGCTGGAGGATTACATCGAGCGCTTCCTCGGCGGTGCGGTCGATCATCTGCGCGATGCGCACGATCTGGACGCGATCAATCTGCTCGGCATCTGCCAGGGCGGCGCGTTCTCGCTCACCTACAGCGCGCTGCATCCGGAGAAGATCAAGAACCTCATCACCATGGTCACGCCGGTGGATTTCCACACCGAAGACAACATGCTGTCGAACTGGACCCGCGGCCTCGATATCGATCTGTTCGTCGATACGCTGGGCAACGTGCCGGCCGTCCTGATGAACCTCTGCTACCTCACGCTCAAGCCGTACCGGCTGTTCGTGCAGAAATACGTAGGCATGGTCGACATCCTCGACGACAAGAAGGCGATGGAGGATTTCCTGCGGATGGAGAAGTGGATCTTCGATTCGCCGGATCAGGCCGGCGAAGCCTTCCGCCAGTTCATCAAGCAGTACTACCAGGGCAACGGCTTCGTGAACGGCGGTATCGACATCGGCGGGCGCGAGGTGCATCTGGGCCTCGTCGACATGCCGGTGCTGAACATCTACGCCGAGCAGGACCATCTGGTGCCGCCGTCGGCGTCGCGGCCGATGAAGGATCTGGTCGGCAGCGACGACTACTCAGAAGTGTCGTTCCGCGGTGGACATATCGGTATCTACGTCTCGGGCCGTGCGCAGAAGGAAGTGCCGTCGGCGATCCACGACTGGCTGGCGAAGCGCGCGAAGTGAACGGGTTGTTGCGCACGCTTGTGGTCGTTGCGCTGGCTGTTTGGGCCGTCGCCGCCTCCGCTGCACCCACCCCGAAAGCGCAGCGCGAGGTCGATGGCCTCATCGCCGCGCTCGGCAATTCCGGCTGCGAATTCGAGCGCAACGGCACTTGGCATAACGCGAAAACGGCGCGCGCGCACCTGCAGAAAAAGTACGACTACCTGCGCAGGCGCGGCATGGCGGACACCGCGGAATCGTTCATCGAACGCGGCGCCAGCAAGAGCAGCATGAGCGGCAAGCCCTATCGCGTCCGCTGCCCGGGCAAGGCTGTGGACACCGCGGCGCACTGGTTCGAACAGCGGCTGCGGACATTGCGCGCCGAGCCTCCGCGTTGAGTACGACTCTACTTTCATCGAGGTGATCGCCATGGCCGGAACCCGAACCCTTGCCCGTAGCCGCAATGATCGAGTGCTGGTCGGCGTGGTCGGCGGTATCGCCGCGCGTCTGGGCTGGAGCCCGACGCTGACGCGCGTGCTCTTCGTGCTGATTTCGGCGCTTTCGGCCGCATTTCCGGGCATCCTGGTGTATCTGATCCTGTGGCTGCTGATGCCTGAGGAAGGCGCGAATTGAGCCTCTGGCAGCGCCGCGCGCTGATGACGCTGGGCGTGCTGTGGGCCTTACCCAACAGCGTGCTTGGATTCGTCGCGGGCTTGCTGGCGATGCCTTTCGGCGCGCACCCGAAATTCCGCAGCCGCGATCTGGCGCTGGTGTTTCATGGGTTTCCGCTGGGGCCGGGCGGGGCCATGACCCTCGGCAACGTCATGTTGAGCACGCACTCGGACATGGACACGCTATGCACCACGTACGCGCATCGCGCGAAGTGGTGCGTGCAGCCGAAAACGCGCATCGGCGATCATGAGCGCGCGCACGTACTGCAGTACATGGCGCTGGGGCCGCTGTTCCTGCCGCTGTATTTCCTGTTCGGCGGGGTGAGCGTGCGCAACCGTTTCGAGCGCGCGGCCGATCGTTACGCACTGACCGGACGCGGCTGGTGGCCGTGGCTGAAGGCGAATTCGAAAGCCGAAACGTTGCGACTGGGTCAGGCGTCTGCAGGTTGATCCCGATCGTTTCGACCGGATCATCGCGAACAGATCATAGCGAACAGATCATTTCCAAGAGCTTCCGCGCGCGCGCGCAGCGGCGATCATGAAAACGCATGCCATCTGCCGTAGAGCGGCCTTCAGGCCGCTGTTTTTTTCCTCTGCAGAAACGATAGAGTGGCCTGAAGGCCGCTCTATCGTAACCATGATCGTTTCGTTGCCGTTCTGCTACACCAGCGTCAGCATGTGCTCGGCCGACGATACCCGGAACTCGCCCGGTGCTTCGACTTCCAACTGCTTCACCACGCCGTTTTCGGCATAAAGCGCGAAACGTTTGCCGCGGATGCCCATGCCATAGGCGCTCGCGTCCATTTCCAGACCCAGGGCCTTGGCGAAATCGGCGTTGCCGTCGGCGAGAATTTCCATGTCTGCCGGCGCGTTCTGGCTGGCGGCCCATGCCTTCATGACGAAAGGATCGTTGACCGACATGCAGGCCACGCCGACGCCTTTTTCGCGGAAGGCTTCGAAGTGCTCGATGAAGCCCGGGAGATGTTTTTCCGAGCACGTCGGCGTGAACGCACCGGGCACCGAAAACAGCACCAGCTTCTTGCCTTCGAAAAACGCGATGGTATCGACGGTTTCGATACCTTCTTTGATGTGCTTGATGTTGACCTCGGGAATGGTGTCGCCGATCTGGATGGTCATGTGTCGCTCCTGTGCGCTCGGGTAAGCCTACAGTGTAGTAAAACGGATCCTGAATGTGGGTGGGACGGCGCTTGAAAGCCTCGCCGCAGCGCCTATTTCCCCGACATGGCGGCGCGGTGCCGCCTTCAACGGAGATGAACATGAGCCTTATGCGCTACTCGCAGGCGCGGCCTGCACAGGCCCGCATCCACGACGACCTGAAACAGGTTTTCGATCGTTTTCTCAACAACGCCGACAGCCCCGACGAGTCGTCCGTCGTGACCAGTCAGTGGGTGCCGCGCGTCGATATCAAGGAGGAAGCGGACCGCTTCGTGATCCTTGCGGACCTGCCGGGCATCGATCCGCAGAACGTCGAAGTGCTGATGGACAAGGGCATTCTCAGCATCAAGGGCGAACGCGCGAACGAAACCAGCGGGCAGATCGATCGGTTCTCGCGCATCGAACGCCGTTACGGCAGTTTCCATCGCCGCTTCGCGTTGCCCGATACCGCGGATGCCGATGGCATCGTCGCCAGCGGACACAACGGCGTGCTGGAAATCGCCATTCCGAAGCGTCCGCAGTCCACACCGCGACGCATCCAGGTGGGCGCAGTGGCCGTCAAGACCTGACCGGCAGACTCTCTAGCTTCTCCGGCATTCGTCGAGACCATGCACGGCCCGCGGCGTTCGCGGGCCGTGCCTCATGCCGAATGGTTCTCACGAGATGTCTCGACGCGAATCATCTTCGCGTCGTGTATCCGCTAGGGCTACAGCTGCAGCTACAGCAGCGTTGCGCAATGACTTCGTTATAGTGGATCGTATCGTCACGACTTTTGCGGAACCGCACCATGCGTTTCAAGGACTATTACGACACGCTCGGCGTCGAGCCCGGCGCCGGCGAGGCGGAAATCAAGACCGCCTATCGTCGGCTGGCACGCAAATTCCATCCGGACGTCAGCAAGGAAACGGGCGCGGAAGAGAAGTTCAAGGCCGTCAACGAGGCCTACGAGGCGTTGCGCGACCCCGAGAAGCGCGCGGCCTACGATCAACTCCGCGCACGCGGGTATCGGCCCGGCGATGAAGTGCAGCCGCCGCCCGGCGGTTTCGGCGGTGGGCACGGTGGTGCCGATTTCGAGGAATTCTTCGCCGGCGGCAACAACGGCGGCTTCAGCGATTTCTTCCAGGAACTCTTCGGTCGCCGTCGCGCTGGTTCCGGCGGCGGCCCCGGTGGCGCGGGTCCGCAGATGCGCAGCGGGCCGACACGCGCCAAATGCGCCGTGCCGCTGGAGGCGATCTATCGAGGCGACCCGCTGCGGGTGTCGGTGGCGGGCAAGTCGCTTGAGGTACGGATCCCGAAAGGCATCCGTCCCGGTCAGGCGATCCGACTCGCGGGCCAGGCGCCCGGTGGCGGCGACCTGTTGTTGGAAGTCGAATACGCCGCCCACCCGCAGTTCGAGGTGGACGGCCGCAACGTGATCCATGTGCTGCCGGTGGCGCCTTGGGAAGCCGCGCTGGGCGCGTCGATCAGCGTGCCGACGCTCGGCGGCGCGGTCGAGCTGAAGATTCCCGCGGATTCGGAAGGCGGCCGCAAGCTGCGGCTTCGCGGTCGCGGCCTGCCCGGTACCGGCACGATGCCGGCGGGCGACCAGATCGTCGAACTCGAAGTATTGGCGCCGAAGGCGAACACCGAAGAGGAACGCGAGGCCTACCGGCAGATGCGCGATGTGTTCGGCGACGATTGGCGACGGGCGTGAGCCGATCTCGTCGCCGATGCGAGCGGATGAGGGCCGCCGCATGAGAGCCGCCGCGTCGGCGGCCCTGGGAACTAGCCCAGACCGGTCACATACTTTGTGATGGTGTCCGACAGCTCGGTTTCGCTGAAAGGCTTGGTCAGATAGGCCTTGGCGCCCTGACGCATGCCCCACATGCGGTCGGTGTCCTGATCCTTGGTGGTCACCAGCACGATCGGAATGTGCTTGGTGGACGGCTCGCGGCAGATGGTGCGGGTGGCCTGGAACCCGTTGAGGTTCGGCATCACCACGTCCATCAGGATCAGATCGGGGATCTCGCGCTTGGCGACTTCCACGCCGGCGGCACCGTCTTCCGCTGTGAGGGCTTCATGCCCCAGTTTTTCGACGATGCGGCGAATGCCCATCAACTGCGATGGTGAATCGTCGACGATCAGGATGCGTGCCATGTGGACCCCCAGTAGATTGCCGCAAGTGTAGTCGTCTGGCCCGCCACCCGGAAGCGGGGGCGCGCCATTTGTTGATGCAATGCACAAGCTTCGGGCCTTTCGGGTGGAATGTCCCGCCGAATGGCGCCGGGCGGATCAGTCCAGGCGCACCAGCGTTCGCCCGAACGAGCCGCCGGCCAGCATGCCCGCGAACACGTCCGGAAGCTCGGCCAATGTCGCCTCGCGGGTGCAGATCGCGTCCAGATGGGCGGGTTTCCACTCCGATGCAAGACGTTTCCACACTTCATCACGGATATCCCGGGCGGTACCGGCCGAGGCCACGCCCAGCAGCGAGACGCCGCGGATGATGAACGGCATGACCGTGGTCGGCAGTTCCGCCGACGCGGCGAGACCGGCGCTGGCGACGGTGCCGTATGGCCGGGTGCGGGCAAGCAGACTGGCCAGCATCGTTCCGCCGACATTGTCCAGGCCGCCGCCGAAGCGCGCGGCCTCCATGGCTTTTGCTTCGGCCAGCACGTCGCGGCCCAGCACTTGGGTGGCGCCGAGCTGTTTGAGGTAATCGGCGTGCTCGGGTTTTCCGCTGATCGCATGCACCTCGTAACCCGCGCGGCTGAAGATATCGACGGCCAAAGAGCCAACGCCGCCGGTGGCCCCGGTCACCGCGAGCGGCCCCTGTGCCGGCGTCTGCCGGTTGTCCTGCATCCGCAGCAGCGCCAGCGCGGCGGTGAAGCCGGCGGTGCCGATGATCATGCTCTCGCGCAGGCTCAGGCCGGCGGGCAGGGGGATCGCCCATTTCGCCTCGATCCGCGCGTACTGGGCGTATCCGCCGTCGCGGGTCTCGCTGAGCCCGCTGCCGGTGACCAGCACCGCGTCGCCCTCCTTTAACTTCGGATCGGTCGACGACACCACATGCCCGGCCACGTCGATGCCGCCGACCAGCGGAAAGAAGCGCAGGATCTTGCCTTCGCCGGTGCCGGCCAGCGCGTCCTTGTAGTTCACCGACGAATACGCGGTCTTGATCACGATTTCGCCGGGGGCGAGATCGTCGATCGACATCTCTTCGATGCCGCTGCGGTAGCCGGCGCTGTCGTTGCGGATGCGGAAGGCCTGGAAGGTGGTGGGGGTGCTCATGGGCATCTTCGTGACGGAGATTGAATTCATGATCGCATCGGTCGGATCATCGTGCAGCAAGTGGCGATATCGCCCACATCGACCATCATTGGCACTGCGGTGGATGGAACGGAGCAACATCGCTCGCCCGCCCGATCCGGGTGCCTTGTCCGAATGTATCGCAGGCGGCTTCATGTAGCAGCGCCGCTGTGTCGCAGAACACATCCGGAACGAAGCGATCCGTTTTCGATCGCCCTACTTGGTCGAAACCCGGTCCGACGCTTTCCCGCTTGCACGGAACCGCATACACGCTGGTTGACCAATTGCCCCGAGGCGTAGTCACCACGATCGTCTTCATCTCCATGTCCGTGACCCCTATGAAGTAAGCCAGATCCAGTGTTCGAAAACCGTGGTTCTCGATCAGCTCGACGATAGCGGTGTGGCGATCTGCCGGCAGCGTCCATTCGTACACGATCGGCACGCTGTCGTAATCGCCCGCCGCGTTTTCGACGAAACCCTGCATCGACAGGCGTGCATGGCGTTTCGCGTCGACCAGGAAAACGTAGATCGGACATGGGCCGTAACAGCCCGTCCGTTCGAACGAGATGTTGTATACGGTGTCCCGCTTCAATCGCACGGGTCGTTCGCGGTCGGCTGACATGCCGTAGCCCAACATCGCGATCACGACAAGCAGCGCAATACCCGAAATGGTCGAAATCGATGTCCGCATCAGGCACCCGGCGATTGCGATGCGGCCATCGTCAACGCAACTCCCGCCTGCGCTTCTCATCCAACCACTTGTCCGCCTGCGCGGGAACATAGCCGTGCATCCAGGCGAACAGGGTGTCGATGTCCTCGCCGTGCCACAGGTCGTGGCGCTGTTCGGCGTGCAGGAAACGTTCTTCGACCATGCGGTCGATCATGCCGATCAGCGGCGCGTAGAAGCCGTCGACATCGAGGAAGGCGCAGGGTTTCTTGCCGAGGCCGAGCTGGCGCCAGGTCAGCATCTCGAA
>JBKJTC010000158.1:0-7850 GCA_046590925.1 Lysobacteraceae bacterium
GACGCGCTGTAGGTCCACACGGCCGCACCAGACGCCGACTGCGGATTGCCTGCCGGCACGCCGGCCGCATCCGGATAGATGCTCCAGCGGAGGCTGGTTGCAGCTCCCGGGAACGCAAGACCGCTGACCACGAAACCTTCGGTCGAAATCGAGGTGAGCTGCGTCGCGCCGGTCAGGTCGAAATCGTCGGCGGAGAACTGCGCATTGTTGCCGGCGGTCGCCGGATCGCTGTAGACCGTGTTGCGGAAGCCGGAATTGACGGCTCCGCGCAGCGCGTTGTACAGGTCGACGTTGCCGTTGCCGCTGGTGCTGGCGGTGTAGTTCAGCGTCGAACCGCCGGTATTGCCGATGTTGAAGCTGGTGCTGCCGTTGTTGCCGGCGACCACGCTGGCGCTGACCGAGGTCGGCAACGCGATGATCGGCGGCTGCACGGCCACGGCGATCGGCAGACGCAGGGTAGCGACCTCGTTGCTGCCGGCACCGCTCTGGACGAGCTCCAGCACCGCTTCGCCGAAGTTGAAGCTGTTGTTGGCAGGCAGGGTCGAGCTGTTGACGGTGAAGGTGATCGCACGGGTCGCACCCGGCAGGATCCACGCCAGCGCCGGATTGGCCGTGCCCGGCAGGCCATTCACGCTGACGCGCCACAGGCCGCCGCTCGTACCCGGATTGCGGAAGGTACGGGTGAAGCTGCAGGTCGGCGGGGCGCAGCGGCCGTTGGCCATGCTGGCGAGGTTCAAGGTCGCCGGATTGCCGCCGCTCGCCGGATTGGCGGCGTTGTAGTTGGCGGTGGTCTCGTTCAGGACCAGACCGGCCCGGATCGCACGTTCGATGCGCAGGCGGCCGGAGCCGCGGGCAAAAGCGTCCGCCAGGGTGACCTGATTTTCGGTGTAGACCTGCGTCGTCGCGGTCATCATCAGTGCCGACTTGATTTCCGCAACGGTCCAGGTCGGACGTGCCTGACGGATCAGCGCAGCAGCGCCGGCCTGATGCGGCGACGCCATCGACGTACCGCTGATCGTGCCGATCAGCTGCTCGAAACCGGTGATCGAGGTTCCGGCCAGGGTCGCCAGGACGTCCACGCCCGGCGCAGTCACGTCCGGCTTCACCAGATCGAAATTGGCAGCCGGGCCACGCGAGCTGAAGGACGCCAGTGCATCGGCGACGTTCGGCAGGCCGACGTATGGGAACGCGATCTGGGCGGTGGTCGTGGTCGGATTGGCAGCGCCGAAGGCGGCCAGCGCGTTGCCATCGGTCTGGACCACGCTGAACACCGGGATGGTGGCGCCCGGTACCGACGGCAGGATGATGCCGACCTGATTATTGGCGATGACGACCGCGATCGCACCGGCGGCGGCGGCGTTGCCGACCTTCTCCGTAAAGTTGCAGGTGCCGCGACGGATCACCACGATCGCGCCGGTCAAGGAGCCCGCCGCGTAGGGCGACGGGTTGCAACCGTCGTTGACGGCATTGATACCGGCACTGATGATTACAGGCGTGGTGCCCGGCAGGGGGGCGGAGAGCGACGCGCCGCCGCTCCCCGGGTAAAGCGCGACCGGCTGCAAGTTAGCCGGTACAGGCGACGGGCCGGTCACCTGCATCAACGAGCCGAACGCGCCACGGCCGTGCTGGGAAGCGGCGGTCGCGGAGGTCCACGGCTCAAGATGGCTGAGGGTGTTGGCGGCCGGGCCGCTGTTGCCCGCCGAGGTGGCGACAAAGATGCCGGCATCGGTCGCGCTGAGGAACGCCAGCGAGGTCGCTTCGGTCCACGGCGAGACGCCGCCGCCGATCGAGTAGTTGATGACGTCGACGCCGTCGGCGATCGCCTGATTGATCGACGCCACGGTCGACACGTTCGGGCACAGGCCCTGGCCGGTCGTGGTGTTGGTGTAGCAGGCGTCGTACGCGATGATGTTGGCGCGAGGCGCCACGCCGGAGATGCGCAGCGGCGCGCCGTTGAACACCACGTCGCGGCGGTTGCCGACGGTGGTGGAGGCGGTGTGGCTGCCGTGGCCGTTGGTATCGCCGAAACCGGGCTCTTCAGCCACGCCGCCGACGCCGCACTGGTTGCCCGGCGCTGCGCAGACGAAGTCGTAACCGCCGATCAGCTTTTCGTTGCAGCGGCCGGCATCGACGCCACCCGCTGCGCAGGTGCCGAGATAGACGCCGGCACCGAGCGGATTGGCGTGGACATAGCCGTCGACCGGATCGGTCCCGGCGAACGACGGGCTGCCGAAATTGATGCCCGAGTCGATCAGGCCGGCGATGATGCCCTCGCCCTGCACGGCAGGCGCGCCGCCAGGAAGAGTGGCGCTACCGGCCCACGCAATGGGGGCGCCGATCAGGGTCGGACCGACGTCGGTCTCGAGGACGTACTCGCGATATTCCTCGACCAGACGGACGCCGCCCATGCGCGAGACGCGCGCGGCTTCGGCGGCGCTCATGTCGGTGACGATGCCGTTGACCGCGTGCTGCATGCGGCGACGCACCTGCAGCGGACGCTGGATCATGCCGGACATCTGGCGTTCCATCTGCCGCTGCTTGCCCTGCAGGTAGGAGACGTAGTTCAGTGCTTCGGGGCTGCGGCTGTCCAGACGCATGGCGCCGTATGCACCCGATTTCCGCTGCGGAGCGGAAATGCCGGCAGTGCCGCCTTTATAGGTTGCGAGCGAGTCTTCGCTGAAGAGGACGATATAGGTGGCGCGACCGGTACGGCCTGCGGCCTTGGACGACACCGCGGGGGTGCGGACACCGGTACCCGCGTTGAACGTCTCCATGACCTGATTGCGTTCCGCGCGGGACACCAGCGACAGGCGCGGCGTTTCACGCACGGCACTGGTCTGCTGCGCAAGGCGATTCTCGCGTTCGAACCGTGCGGACAAGTATTGATAAGACGCGGCACTGGCGGCCACGGCGATCGCGCATAACGCGACGACGCTGCCCCACTTTTTCGTATTTGACATTTGGAGTTCCCCAGAGACTGATCGGCAAGCGAGTGTAGTAGCGCATCGCTTCGTGCGATGGTAAGGGCTTCCATGAATGGCCCACAACCGGTGACACCGTACTTCTAAGCCTCCCGAGTGTACTGCTTTGCGCAGCGCAACATCGAGACAATCTCGATACCGGCGCATGGGGCATGCACGATGCTCGATCATCGGCTGGTCGCTATGGGCGGACGTTCCGATGTCCCTCCGCCCAAGGCCGGGCGCCGAAACGGAACACCAGCAGATACGCCGAGACCGCCCATGCCGACGCCGCCGCCCAGCCGGCGAGAATGTCGGAGGGGTAATGCACGCCCAGATAGACCCGCGAGAACGCCACCGACACCGCGAACGCCGCCACGAAGACCGCCATCGGCCAGCGCCAGCGCGTATCCCAGGCCAACAGCAGCAGCACCCAGGCGAGCGTGGCCGAACCCATCGCATGGCCGCTGGGGAAGCTGAATGTGGTTTCCGGCGAGATCGACGCCCACAGGCTGGGCCGGTCGCGTGCGAAGATCTGTTTGGTCGCCAGATTCAGCAAGGCGGAACCGATGATAGCGATCCCGGCGAACAGACCTTCACGCAGGCGCGCGCGCCACGCCAGCGCCGCGACCAACAGGATGTCGAACGGCACCACGCCGTAAGCGTAACCCGCCTCTGAAATCAGCACGAACGCGCGATCGAGGACGTCGCCGTGCAGCGACTCGGCGAAACGCAGGATCGGTTCGTCGAACGCGAAGGGTTCGTGTTCGCGCACCTCATCGGCGAGTTCGGCGAATCCCCACAGCGGCAGCAGCAGGCCCACGAACAGCAGGACCAGCCGCGGCAGGCGACTGCGCAGGAAGTCGGCGACGAAGGACAGCTCGCTGCGCAGCATCGCGACGATCTCAGCCGGCGTGCGCGTCACGCCCGAACTTGCGATCGACGTAGCCGTCGATGATGCCGATGAACTCCCGGGCGATGTTGTCGCCGCGCAGGGTCACGCTCTTTTCGCCATCGACGAACACCGGCGCGGCCGGGGTTTCGCCGGTGCCCGGCAGCGAGATGCCGATGTTGGCGTGACGCGACTCGCCGGGACCGTTGACGATGCAGCCCATGACCGCCAGCGTGAGGTTCTCGGCGCCCGGATGGGTGATCTTCCACTCCGGCATCTTCTCGCGGACGTGTTCCTGCACCACCTTCGCAAGCTCCTGGAAGAACTCCGACGTGGTGCGGCCGCAGCCCGGGCAGGCGGTGACCATCGGCGTGAACGCGCGCAGCCCCATGGTCTGCAGCAACTCCTGGGCGACGATGACTTCCTGCGTGCGCGATGCGCCGGGATCGGGCGTCAATGAAATAGGGATGGTGTCGCCGATCCCTACTTGCATCAGCACCGCCAGCGCGGCGGCGGAAGCGACGATGCCTTTGCTGCCGATCCCGGCCTCGGTGAGCCCCAGGTGCAGCGCGAAATCCGAGCGCAGAGCGAGATCGCGATACACCGCGACCAATTCCTGCACGCCGCTGACTTTCGCGCTGAGGATGATGCGTTCGCGCGCGAGACCGATCTCCACCGCGCGCTCGGCGGAATCCAGCGCCGAGCGGATCAAGGCCTCGCGCAGCACGCGCCCCGCATCCCAGGGCGTGACGCGCTGCGCGTTCTCGTCCATCAGCTGCGCGGCCAGCGACTGGTCCAGCGAGCCCCAGTTGGCGCCGATGCGCACCGGTTTGTCGTAGCGGATCGCGAATTCGATCAACTGCGCGAACTGGGTGTCGCGCTTCCGGCCGAACCCGACATTGCCCGGGTTGATGCGGTACTTCGCCAGCGCCTCGGCGCACGCCGGTTCGGCGGCGAGCAGTTGATGCCCGTTGTAGTGGAAGTCGCCCATGGTCGGCACCGCGATGCCCATCATCGCCAGCTTCTCGACGATGCGCGGTACCGCAGCGGCGGATTCGGCGTTGTTCACCGTCACCCGCACCAGCTCCGAACCCGCACGCCACAGTTCGGCGACCTGTTTGGTGGTGCCGGCGACATCGGCTGTGTCGGTATTGGTCATCGATTGCACCACCACCGGCGCATCGCCGCCGACGGGGATGCCACCGATGCGGACCTGGCGGGTGACGCGGCGCGGCGCGGGGCCGAAGATCGGCGCGGCGGCTTCGGACTGGCAGGGCAAAGGTTGTGCGGACATGGCCGACATTCTAACCGCGCACCATGTAGAGCGGAGCGCAGCTCCGCTGCGCCGATTCCATGGCTCGACAGCGTCCGTTCGGGGCGCGTCGGTGTGTGTAGAGCGCAGCGGAGCTGCGCTCCGCTCTACCGGACGGCGGCGTCCCGTATCCTGTACTGATGTCCGCACTCACCCCCAACGACGACCGCAAGGCGCTCACGCCCAGCCAGCTGAACGCCCTCGCCCGCAATCTTCTGGAAGACGCCTTTCCTCTGATCTGGGTGGAAGGCGAGCTGGGCAACCTGTCGCGGCCCTCGTCGGGCCATCTGTATTTCACGCTGAAGGACGACCGCGCCCAGGTCCGCTGCGCGCTGTTCAAACCCAAGAGCCAATGGTTGAAATTCACGCCGCGCGAAGGGCTGCGGGTGCTTGCGCGCGGCCGCCTGACCCTGTACGAAGCGCGCGGCGACTATCAACTGATCCTCGACACCATGGAGGAAGCCGGCGAAGGCGCGCTGCGGCGGGCGTTCGAGCAGCTCAAGGCGAAACTGCAGGCCGAGGGTCTGTTCGACCAGGGCCGCAAACGACCGCTGCCGACCCATGTCCGCCGGCTTGGCGTGTTGACCTCGCCCAGCGGCGCTGCGGTACGCGACGTGCTGAGCGTGCTGCGCCGGCGTTTCCCGCTGGTCGAAGTCGACATCCTGCCGGTACCGGTACAGGGCGAAACCGCTGCGGCGCAGATCGTGCGCATGCTGCAGGCCACCGGGCGCAGCGGCCGCTACGACGCGCTGTTGATCACCCGCGGCGGCGGTTCGCTGGAAGATCTGTGGGCGTTCAACGATGAAGCCCTGGCGCGCGCGATCGCCGCCTCGCCGGTGCCGGTAGTGTCGGCGGTCGGTCACGAAGTGGATGTCAGCCTCGCGGATTTCGCAGCCGACCTGCGCGCGCCGACGCCCTCGGTCGCCGCGGAGCTGCTGGTGCCGGACCGCGCCGATCTGACCGCGCATCTGCGCGCGCAGGCGCGACGCCTGCATGCCATCCACGAACGGTTGCTGCGCCACGCCGCACAGCGCACCGACCGCGCCGCACTGCGGCTGCAGGCGCTGCAGCCGCAGGCGCGGCTCGATGCCCTGCGTCGGCGCCAGGCGGACGCGCTGCGCAGGTTGCATGCGGCGTGGGCGCAAGCGGATCAGCGTCGTCGCGCGCAGCTGCGGCATGCGTCCGCAGTGCTGCATGCGGCGCGACCGCAGCGGCGGCTGTCGCTGCTGCGCGACCGCCTGCAGTCGCTGGCGCCGCGCCCGCAGTCGGCGACGGTGCGCGGATTGCAGCGACGCGCGCTGCAATTGCAGGGTCTGGCGCGCTCGCTGGAAGCGGTGAGTCCGCTGGCGACGGTCGCGCGCGGCTATTCGATCCTGCAGCACGACGACGGTCGCATCGTGCGCAGCACGAACGATGCGCAGGCAGGCGAAGCGTTGAATGCGCGGCTGCGGGACGGGGTGCTGCGGGTGCGCGTCGAAAGAGAAGCAGCGGACTGAAGTCCGCTCTATAGTCCGCTCTACGGTCCGTTCGACCGTCGGGTGTACTCCACTTCCACCGCCTTGGCCTCTTCGCCGTCGGGCGAGACATTGGTCATCACGATGACCAGGCGGTCGTCGTCCGGCTGCTCGATCTCGGTCCGCCAGCCCCAGCGCGGTCCGGGCGGCGTCTGGCCGTCGCCGTAGCTGCCGAGCACGGCGAAGTGCGCCGGCTCGGTCTCGCCCATGCTGTGCGAGAACACGATCGAACTGCCGCTGTGGAAGCTGTCGACCCACGCGCATTCCCAGCGCCGCTCGTCGATGTGATAGCCGTACAGCGCTACGCCCGCATAACTGCGGCCATCGAACTCCCAGCTGTATTCGTGCAGCAGGAAGCGCCCGCCCAGCACCGCGCGGATGCTGCCGCGCTGGCTGGATTCCGCCGCCAGCATGTCGCGCTCGAACCACAGCCGGTAGCGTCCTTCCCACTCGCCGGCCATCCGTGCAAGCCGACGGTGCGGCACGTCCTGGGGCGGCAGGGGACCGGGCGATACACCGCCGGGCGATGGACTGGAATCATGGGTACTCATGGTCACGACGTCGCTGGTACTCATCGTTGTAGCCTTCCCCCTGTGGATAAGGCCAGCCTACTCCAGCACTGTCGCGGCCGGTAGCGCCATGACCGGCGCCAACTGTGGCGGGCGTCTCGGGCCGGGGACAGGCCAGAATGCTAAAAAAATGTTATGAATACCGTCCTGCCGCCAGGCCATCGCCGGCTGGTGGGGCGCTTAGGGGAGCGTCGAACGACCATTCCGCATTTCCACACTTCTCAAGGATCAGGAGGTCCCTATGTCCATGTCTTACACGACGATCAACCGACGTCAACGCCGCGTCACCCCCGCCCTCACCGCACTCGCCCTCGCAGTGGCTGTCGCCATGCCCGCCATGGCCCAGGATGCACCCGCCGAGCCGGAAGCCGGAACGCTGGACACGGTGTCGGTGCTGGGCTCGCGCACGAAGCCCCGTTCCGAAGCCAGTTCCGCAGTGGCGATCGACATCTTCGGCGGCGAGGAATTCCACAACCAGCCGTCTGTAGACCTGCTGGACAAGATGCGCACGCTGGTGCCCTCGTTCAACGTCAGCACCATCCCGATCGACGACGCCGCCACCCTGGTGCGTCCGGCCAACCTGCGCGGCCTGCCGCCGGACAA